>CAZVHU010000122.1:0-10664 GCA_964627075.1 uncultured Enterobacteriaceae bacterium
GGCCGAGTCGTGCATGCACCGCTCGCACGGCCATTGCATGACCATGGGCACGGCCTCCACCATGGCCTCGATGGTCGAGGCGCTCGGCATCGGCATGCCGGGCAACGCCGCCTACCCGGCCGTGGACGCGCGCCGCAACGTGCTCGCGCGTGCCGCCGGGCGCAGGGTCGTGGAGCTGGTGCGCGACAAGGTGCCGATGTCGAGGATCCTCACGCGCCAGGCCTTCGAGAACGCGATCCGCGCCAACGCCGCGATCGGCGGCTCGACCAACGCGGTGATCCACCTGCTGGCAATCGCGCGGCGCATCGGCGTGAAGCTCACGCTGGATGACTGGGACCGGCTCGGGCGCGGCGTGCACACGCTGGTCAACCTCATGCCCTCGGGCAAGTACCTGATGGAGGACTTCTGCTACGCGGGCGGGTTGCCCGTGGTGCTGCGCGAGCTGGGCGAGGCGGGCAAGCTCAACAAGGGCGCGCTGACGGTGAACGGCAAGACCATGTGGGACAACGTCAAGGACGCGCCTTGCTGGAACCGCGACGTGATCCACAGCTTCAGGAAGCCGTTCAAGAAGAACGCCGGCATCGCGGTGCTGCGCGGCAACCTCTGCCCGCGCGGCGCGATCATCAAGCCCTCGGCGGCGAGCCCGAAGCTCATGAAGCACCGCGGCAGGGCGGTCGTGTTCGAGAACATCGAGGACTTCCACAAGCGCATCGACGATCCCGGGCTGGACATCGACGCGAAGTGCATCATGGTGCTCAAGAACTGCGGCCCCAAGGGCTACCCGGGGATGGCCGAGGTCGGCAACATGCCGCTCGCGCCCAAGCTGCTCAAGCAAGGCATCACCGACATGGTGCGCATCTCGGACGCGAGGATGAGCGGCACCGCCTACGGAACGGTGGTGCTGCACGTCGTGCCCGAGGCCGCCGCGGGCGGCGCGCTCGCGCTCGTTCAGGACGGCGACCTGATCGAGCTGGACGTGGCGAAGCGCAGGCTGCAGCTGCTCGTTTCCGACCGGGAACTCAAGCGACGGCGCGCGAAGTGGAGGGCGCCCAAGCCGCCGCTCGCGCGCGGCTACTGGAAGCTCTACTTCGACCAGGTGCTGCAGGCCGACGAGGGCGCGGACCTCGAGTTCCTCGCCGGCAAGAGCGGCGCGTTCGTGCCGCGCGACAACCACTAGAGGCGTAGCACTTCACGGCGTGACGCTGCCGCGCGTCGGCATCACGATGGGCGACGCTGCGGGCGTCGGGCCCGAGGTCATCGTCAAGGCGCTCGCGCATGCCGAGAGCCGCGCGCTTTGCCGGGCGCTGGTGATCGGCGATGCGAAGCGCCTGGAGCGCGCCGCGGCACTGTGCAAGCTGCGGCTCGCGGTGCGCGCGATCGCCGCACCGGAGGAGGCGCGTTTCGAGGAAGGCACGGCCGATTGCATCGACCTCGCGCTCATTGCCCCGGACTTGCCCTTCGGCAGGGTCTCCGCGGCCGCGGGGGAGGCGGCCTACCGCTACATCGTGCGCGCGGTCGAATACGCGCTCGCGCGGCGCATCGACGCCATCTGCACCGCGCCCATCAACAAGGAAGCGCTCAATGCCGCCGGGCACCGCTTCCCGGGCCACACCGAACTGCTTGCCGACCTCACCGGCACGCCCGAGGTGTCGCTGATGCTCATCGCGCCCAAGCTGCGCGTGATCCACGTCACCGCGCACATGGGGCTGATCGACGCCATCGCGCGCATCGACGCGGCGCTTGTGGAGCGCACCATCGCGCGCGGCCGCGAGCTGCTGCTGCGCGCGGGCCATGGCGAGCCGCGCATCGGCGTCTGCGGCATCAACCCGCACGCGGGCGAAGGCGGCCTGTTCGGCCGCGGCGAGGAACAAACCAAGATCGCGCCCGCCGTCGCCGCCTGCCGCGCGCGCGGCTGGAAGATCGACGGGCCGCTGCCCGCCGATTCGCTCTTCTACGTCGCGGCGCGCGGCGATTACGACCTCGTGGTGGCGATGTACCACGACCAGGGCCACGGCCCGGTGAAGGCGCTCGGCCTCGAATACGGCGTCAACGTCACCGCCGGGCTGCCGATCGTGCGCACTTCCGTGGACCACGGCACCGCCTTCGACATCGCCGGCACAGGCAAGCCGGACGAGCGCAGCATGATCGAGGCGCTCAGGCAGGCCGCGGCCCTCGCGCCGCGCTAGAATTTTCGGGTTCCCCCAGGAGGACGCCATGCTGCAGGCCGCAGATCTCACGATTCGACTCAATCCCGCCGACGAAGTGGTGATCGCGCGCGTGGAGATCGCCGCCGGCACCAGGCTGCTCGCGGAGGGCGGCGTCGAGGCGCTGACGCGCGTGCCGCCGGGCCACAAGATCGCGGTGCGGGCCGTCGCCAGGGGCCAGCCCGTGCGGCGCTACAACCAGATCATCGGCTTTGCCACGTGCGACATCCGCGCCGGCGAGCACGTGCACGTGCATAACCTCGCGATGGGCGACTTCCAGCGCGATTACGCGTTCTGCGCCGACGCCAAGCCCACCGAGATGGCGGCGCAGCCGGCGACCTTCCAGGGCATCGTGCGCCGCGACGGCGCGAACGCCGGGCGCGTCGCGACTCGCAACTACATCGGCATCCTCACCAGCGTCAATTGCTCCGCGACGGTCGCCAGGATGATCGCGCGGCATTTCGAGAACCGTCTCGGCGACTATCCCAACGTGGACGGCGTCGTCGCGCTCACGCACAAGACCGGCTGCGGCATGGCGAGCGAGGGCGAGGGCATGGACCTGCTCCGCCGCACCATGGCGGGCTACGCGCGGCACCCGAACTTCTTCGCCGTGCAGGTGGTGGGCCTCGGATGCGAGGCGAACCAGATCAACAGCTTTCTCGCCGCGGAAAACTTGCGAAAAGGCGAGCGCTTCGCCACCTACACCATCCAGGAGAAAGGCGGCACCTCGAAGGCGGTGCGCGAAGGCATCGCGCGCGTCGAGGAGCTGCTCGCGGAGGCCAACAAGGCGAAGCGCGAGACCGCGCCCGCGAGCCACCTCATCCTCGGGCTGCAATGCGGCGGCTCCGACGGCTACTCCGGCATCAGCGCCAACCCGGCGCTCGGCGCGGCGGCGGATCTCCTCGTGCGCCATGGCGGCACGGCGATCCTGTCGGAGACGCCCGAGATCTACGGCGCCGAGCACCTGCTGACGCGGCGCGCGGTGTCGCGCGAGGTGGGCGAGAAGCTCGTGCGCCGCATCAGGTGGTGGGAGGAGTACACCGCGCGCAACAACATGGAGATGAACAACAACCCCTCGCCCGGCAACAAGGCGGGCGGCCTGACGACGATCCTCGAGAAGTCGCTCGGCGCGGTCGCCAAGGGCGGCACCACCAACCTGGTCGACGTCTACGAGTACGCGCAAGCCGTGACGGCGAAGGGGTTCGTCTACATGGACACGCCCGGCTACGACCCGGTCTCGGTCACCGGCCAGGTCGCGGGCGGGGCGAACATCGTGTGCTTCACCACCGGTCGCGGCTCGGCCTATGGCTGCAAGCCCGCGCCCTCGCTCAAGCTCGCGACCAACAGCGCCCTCTTTTTCAAGCAGGAAGATGACATGGACATCAACTGCGGCACCATCGTCGACGGCAAGGAATCCGTCGCCGAGGCGGGCGAGCGCTTCTTCCGCCTGATCCTCGAGACCGCGTCGGGCAGGAAGTCCAAGAGCGAGCTCTTCGGCTACGGCGAGGACGAGTTCGCGCCCTGGACCATCGGCGCGACGATGTGAGCGCCTTCAGGCGAAGGGGTTGTCCCGCTCGCCGCCCCTGGGGCCGTAGAACACCACCCAGGTCGCGAAGTCGTCGCTGAACTCCTCGAAGCGGTGCATCGCGCCCGCCGGCGCGAACAGCATGTCGTTCGGCCCGAACGCGACGCGCTCCGTGCCGCAGACGAAGTAGCCGCGGCCGCTGGCGACGAAGTAGACCTCGTCGCGCTCGTGCGGCGCCTGCGGATCGACGCCCTGCGGCGCGTAGTAGCGTACTTCCAGGCTGCCGTGCCCGAACACGAGCGCCGAGCGCCTGCCCTCCGGGATCTTCGCCCCCGCCGCCTGCTCGGCGCTCGCGTGCCAGCTTCCCTTCACGCCGCCGCCTCCGGACCGCTAATTGCAGAGCACGCGCCACGCTGTCGGCGGCCCTGCGGCATGGACCCGGTCGCATCCCCGGAGGGGCCCCTGCTCCGCGGGTTCATGCGGCGCGCTTCCACTTTATCGAGCAGCCGATCGAAGGAATCTGCTCCTTCGGCCCGAGGCCCGTGCGCGCCACCTGCAGCATCGCTTCGAAGAGCTCCCGGCGCGCGCCGGGAACGGCCTGCGTGCGCGAGGCGTCGAGCCGCCCGCGGTACTGCAGCTCGAGCTTGGCGTTGAAGCCGAAGAAATCCGGCGTGCACTGCGCATCGTAGGCGCGCGCGACCTGCTGCGTCTCGTCGAAGGCGTAGGGAAACGGCAGCTTGCGCTCGCGCGCCACGCGCTTCATGTTGTCGAACGAATCCTCGGGGTACTCCGCCGGGTCGTTGGCGCTGATCGCGATCGAGCCGATGCCGTGCTGCGCGAGCTCCGCGCAGTCGCGCACGATGCGATCGAGCACCGCCTTGACGTAGGGGCAGTGGTTGCAGATGAACATCACCAGCAGCCCGTTGGGCCCGGCCGCCGTGGCGAGCGTGTGGCGCCTGCCATCGGTGCCGGGAAGGTCGAAGGCGGCGGCTTTCCAGCCGAGCGGGTGACCCGCGGATTGGGTGGCGGCCATGCGAGAATCCTTTCATGCGCGAATCGACGCCGCGCGTGCCGCGATTCTACTTCGACGGCGAGCTGCGAACCGGCGCGCTCGCGGAGCTCCCGCCCGAGGCGGCACGCCACGCGCGCGTGCTGCGCCTGCGCGCCGGCGAGCCGGTGGTGCTGTTCAACGGCCGCGGCGGCGAGCATGCGGCGCGCATCGTCGATGTCGCGCGCTCGCGCGTGCGCGCGCAGGTCGGGGCCTGGAGCGCGACCGAGCGCGAGCCGCCGCTCGCCGTGACCCTCGTCCAGGGCGTGTCCTCTGGCGACAGGATGGACTTCACCGTCCAGAAGGCCACCGAGCTGGGCGCGGCGCGCATCCAGCCCCTGCTCGCCGAGAAGTCGGTGGTGCGGCTGAGCGCCGCGCGCGCCGAAGCGAAGCTTGCGCACTGGCGGCGCATCGCCATCTCGGCGTGCGAGCAGTGCGGGCGCAACCGCCTTCCGGAGATCGCGCTGCCCCGCGGCGTCGGCGAGTTCGCGGGCCAGCCCGGCCCCGGCGGGCCGAGGCTGCTGCTCTCGCCCGCCGCTTCGCGCGCGCTGCGGCAGGCACTCGGGCAGGCGCCTGCGGCTATCGCCGTGGCGGCGGGGCCCGAAGGCGGTTTTAGCGCGCAGGAGGAAGCGATGCTCGAGGGCGCGGGGTTCGCGCCGGTGAGGCTCGGCCCGCGCGTGCTGCGAGCGGAGACGGCGGCGCTCGCCGCGCTCGCGGCGATCAACGCACTGGCAGGAGACTTCTAGGACGCAGACGGCGCCGTGTCAGCGTGCCCCCGCCGCGCTGAGGATCGCCGCGAGCTGCCGGTTGCCGGCGCGCTGCGCGATCTCGAGCGCGCTGCGCCCATCGGCGTCGCGCGCCGAGAGGTTGACGCCGCGCGCGAGCACGTAGAGCTCCACGGCGAGCGCGTCGTCGCGCTTCACGGCCTCCAGATACTGGCCGGCATCGTGGTAGCGCAGCCCCATCGCCTGCAGGTCCTTGCGCGCCTGCAGGGCCCGCGACTGCGCTTCCGGGTCGGGCAGCGACGCGGCGCGCGCCTGCTCGCGCCGCGCGATCTTGAGCGCGTCGCGGCCGATGGCGATGAAAAGCGCGCGCTGCTCGGGCGGCATCTCGGCAAGCATTTCGTCCAGCAGGCCCGCAGCGGCGCGGTTCACCTCGGCGTTCTCGCCTGCCAGCATCGCGTCGGCGCCCTTTTGCATCGCCTGCGGGTCGGGCGACTCTGCGGCCAGCCGCACGAAGGCGTGCACCAGCGTGAGCAACCTGCCGGTGAGCGCCCAGTCGGCGGCTTCTTCGGCGGCGCGCGCCGGGGTCGCGGCCAGTGCCAGGGCGAGGATCGGTACGGCCAGTCGAATCACGCGCATGGGGATCTCCTGGGCGGATTGTCCGGATAACGCCCCCGCCGCGGGCAGGTTGACCGCGGCTGGCATACAATTTTTGCAAGTATAACGACTCGGGTCCAGGGAGAAGATGGGGGCGCTGCCGCATCCGGAAGCCTTCGTGCGCTGGTTCCGCCAGGTGGCGCCCTACGTGCACGCCTTTCGCGGCCGCACCTTCGTGGTCGGCTTCGGCGGCGAGCTGGTCGCCGAGCGCGGCCGCTTCGCGCGCTTCGTGCACGACGTCAACCTGCTCGCGGCGCTCGGCATCCGCCTTGCGCTGGTGCACGGCGCGCGGCCGCAGATCGAGGCCGAGCTCAAGGCGAAGGGCCACCGCGCGCGCTACGCCAAGGGCCTGCGGATCACCGACGCCGTGTCGCTCACCGCGGTCAAGCACGCCGCCGGCGTGCTGCGCGTGGAGATCGAGGCGCTGCTGTCGCAGGGGCTGCCGAACTCGCCGATGGCCGGGGCGCAGATCCGCGTCGCCTCCGGCAACTACATCGCGGCGCAGCCGGTCGGCGTGGTGGACGGGGTGGACTACCAGTTCACCGGCGCTGTGCGCAAGGTGGACGGCGCGGCGATCGCGCGCCGGCTCGAGGCGGGAGAGGTGGTGCTGGTGCCGCACATCGGCTACTCGCCGACCGGGGAGGTGTTCAACCTTTCCTGGGAGGACGTCGCCGAAAGCGTGGCGGTCGCGCTGCGCGCCGACAAGCTGCTGCTGTTCACCGACCAGCTGCCGGCCGACCGGCGCGGCGAGCCTCTGCACGAGCTGACAGCGCGCGAGGCCGAGGCGCTGCTGAAAAAGAACGGCCAGCCGCAGCACGCGGTGCGCGTCTTGCGCTGCGCGCTGCGGGCGCTCGCCGGGGGCGTGGCGCGCGTGCACCTGGTGTCGCGCCGCGCCGAGGGCGCGACGCTGCTCGAGCTTTTCACCCATTCCGGCGTCGGCACCATGATCACCGCCGACCCGGTGGAGCGGCTGCGCCCCGCCAGGATCGAGGACGTCGGCGGCATCCTCGCGCTGATCGAGCCGCTGGAGGCCGACGGCACGCTGGTCAAGCGCGGCCGCGAGCGCCTGGAGAGCGAGATCGGCAACTTCCAGGTGATCGAGCACGACGGCGTGATCGTCGGCTGCGCCGCGCTCTATCCGTTTGCCGAGGAGAAAAGCGCCGAGCTCGCCTGCCTCGCCGTGGCGCCGGACTACCGTGACGCGGGCTACGGCGAGCGCCTGATGCACGCCTGCGAGGCCGCCGCCCGCGGGCGGCGAATCCGGCGGCTTTTCGCGCTCACCACGCGCGCGCAGCACTGGTTCGTGGCGCAGGGTTTTCGCGAGGCGGACGTGTCGGCGCTGCCCGAGAAGCGCCAGGCGCTCTATAATTGGAAGCGCGGTTCGAAAATCTTCCTGAAGAGAATCTGAGCCATGGCGAGAATGGTGAAGTGCGTCAAGCTCGGCCGCGAGGCCGAGGGCCTGGACCTGCCGCCGTATCCCGGCGAGCTCGGCAAGCGCATCTTCGAGAACGTCTCCAAGGAGGCGTGGCAGCAGTGGCTGCGCCACCAGACGATGCTGGTGAACGAGAACCGCCTGAACCTCGCCGACGCCCGCGCCCGCAAGTACCTCGCCGAGCAGATGGAGAAGCACTTCTTCGGCGAAGGCGCCGACGTCGCCTCCGGCTACGTTCCTCCCAAGACCGGCTGATCCGGACGCGCTAAGGCGCGCCGGATCACCTGCGCGCGTTGGTGCCGGCGAAAGCGCGGCTCAACGCGCGCGCCGCAGCGCCTTCACCCCCCCTGCGTCAGCCAGCAGCAGCACGTCGGCCGGCCGGCGCGCGAAGATGCCGTTCGTCACCGCCCCGGCGATGCCGTTCAGGTCCGCCTCGAGCGCCGGCGGATCGGTGATCGTCAGGCCGTGGCAGTCGATGATCAGGTTGCCGTTGTCGGTGGTGAATCGCTCGCGCAGCACCGGATGCGCGCCGCGCCTGAGCAACTCGCGCCCGACATAGCTGCGCGCCATCGGGATCACCTCGATCGGGAGCGGGAACTTGCCGAGCACCGGCACCAGCTTGGAGGCGTCGCAGATGCAGACGAACTTGCGCGCTACCGCGGCGACGATCTTCTCGCGCGTCAGCGCCCCGCCGCCGCCCTTCACCATGTGCAGGTGCTCGGTGACTTCGTCGGCGCCGTCCACGTAGACCACGAGCTCCGAGACGCTGTTCAGGTCCACCACGCGGATGCCGTGCCGGCGCAGGCGCTCGGCGCTCGCCTCGGAGGCCGCGACTGCGCCGTCGATGCGGTTCCTGATCGTGGCGAGCGCGTCGATGAAGTGGTTCACCGTCGAGCCCGAGCCGACGCCCACGATCGAGTCCTCCTCGACGTGCTTGAGCGCGGCCTGCGCGACCTGCTTCTTCTGCTCGTCCTGCGTCACTTGCGCTGGGTCATTTGCGCCGGGGCGGCGGCAGATCGGTGCACACGCCCTCGAACGCCTCGGCCGCCATGCCGACCGACTCCGACACCGTCGGGTGCGGGTGGATGGTCTTGCCGAGGTCGGTGGCGTCCGAGCCCATCTCGATTGCGTGCGCGATCTCGGCAACGAGCTCGCCGGCGCCGGTGCCGACGATGGCGCCGCCGATCACGCGGTGCGTCTCGGCATCGAAGATCAGCTTGGTGAAGCCTTCGTCGCGCGCGTTGGCGATGGCGCGGCCGGACGCCGCCCAGGGGAACCTGCCCACGCCGTAAGTCATGCCCGCCCTCTTCGCCTCCTCCTCGGTGAGGCCGACCCATGCGATCTCGGGATCGGTGTAGGCGACCGACGGGATGACGTGCGCGTCGAAGTGCGACTTGCGGCCAGCCGCGGCTTCTGCGGCGACATGGCCCTCGTGCACCGCCTTGTGCGCGAGCATCGGGTGGCGCGCGACGTCGCCGATCGCGTGGATGTGCGGAACGTTGGTGCGCATCTGCGAGTCGACCGCGATGAAGCCGCGCTCGTCCACCGCGATACCCGCTTTCTCGGCGCCGATTTTCCTGCCGTTCGGCACGCGGCCCACCGAGAGCAGCACCATGTCGTAGAGCTGCGGCTCCCCGGGCGCCATCTCGCCCTCGAACCACACCTTGATCCCGGCGGCGCTCGCCTCGGCCTTCACCGTCCTTGTCTTCAGCATCACGTTGTCGAAGCGCGCGGCGTTGAATTTCTGCCACACCGCCACGAGGTCGCGGTCGGCGCCGGGCATAAGGCCCTCGAGCATCTCCACCACGTCGAGACGCGCGCCGAGGGTCGAGTACACGGTGCCCATCTCCAGGCCGATGATGCCGCCGCCGATGACGAGCATGCGCTTGGGGCGGCTGCGGAGCTCGAGTGCGCCCGTCGAGTCCACGATCCGCGGATCCTCCGGCAGGAAAGGCAGCTTCGCCGCCTGCGAGCCCGCCGCAATGATCGCGCTCGCAAAGCGCACGACTTCCTTCCCATCCTTGGTCTCGACCGCCATGTGGTGCGGGTCGGCGAAGCTGCCGACCCCCTGCAGCACGGCCACCTTGCGCGCCTTCGCCATGCCGGCAAGCCCCGCGGTGAGCTTGCCCACCACCTTGTCCTTGAACGCGCGCAGCTTCGCGAGATCGACCTTGGGCTCTCCGAACGCGATGCCGTGGTCCGACAGCGAGCGCGCGGCGTCCATCACCGCGGCCGTGTGCAATAGCGCTTTCGACGGGATGCACCCGACATTGAGGCACACGCCGCCCAGCGTCGGGTAGCGCTCCACGAGAACCGTCCTCAGGCCGAGGTCGGCGCCGCGGAAGGCCGCCGAATAGCCGCCGGGGCCGGCTCCAAGGACCAGAAGGTCGCACTCGAGGTCGGCAGTCAACCCCCCCTGTATCCCCCCCTTGGCAAGGGGGGGAGATGCAGCAGCGTCCGCTCCTGCGGAAAGACGAGGAGACGAAGCAGTTGCAGCGGCAGCGGGCGCGGGAGGCGGCGCGCCGGCTTCCTGCGCCGCTTCGAGGCTGAGGATGAGGGTGCCCTGGGAGACCTTGTCGCCGATCCTGATCGCGACGCTTTTCACCACCCCCGCCTCCGGCGAGGGAATCTCCATCGTCGCCTTGTCGGACTCGAGCGTGATCAGCGACTGCTCGCGGGCGATCGCGTCGCCGGGCTTGACCAGCAGCTCGATCACCTCGACATCCTTGAAGTCGCCGATGTCGGGGACCTTCACTTCGACGATGCGCGCCATCTACAGCAGCGTCCTGCGGATGTCGGACAGCACGGTGGCGAGATAGGTCGTGAAGCGCGCGGCCGTGGCGCCGTCGATCACGCGGTGGTCGTAGGAAAGCGCGAACGGCAGCATCAGGCGCGGGGTGAATTGCCTGCCGTCCCACACCGGGCGCATCTGCGACTTGGACACCCCCAGAATCGCGACTTCCGGCGCGTTGATGATCGGCGTGAAGAAGCTGCCACCGATGCCGCCGAGGCTGGAGATCGAGAAGGTGCCGCCCTGCATGTCGCCGGGCTTGAGCTTCTTGTCGCGGGCGAGCTT
>CAZVHU010000123.1:0-10559 GCA_964627075.1 uncultured Enterobacteriaceae bacterium
GGAAACCGCGCTCGCCGCGGCGCGCAGCGAACTGGAGGCTTCGCGCACGGAGCTCGCGAGGCTGCGGGCTCTCGCGAATGCCGCCGACAGCAAGCTCTCGATCGAGCGCACCGCGCAGCAGAAGCTCGCGCAGCAGATCCGCGCGCTGGAAGCCGACAACGCGCGCCTGCGCGAGGAGCTCGCGATCTTCGAGTCCATGCTCTCCTCGGACGCGGCGGCGGCGGCCACGGTTTCGATCGTGCGCTTCAAGGTCGAGCCGGACGCGGCCCCGGGCGAGTACCGGTACCGGCTGCTGTTGCTTGCGCCCAGCACCCGGCGCACGCGCGAGTTCCAGGGGCGCTTCGAGCTGGTCGTCAACCTGACGGAAGCAGGGCGCGGTGCTATCATTACTTTCCCGGCGAGCGCCGATGCCGACGCAGCCGCTTTTCGCTTGGCGTTCAGGCACTTCCAGAGGGTGGACGGCACGTTCCGGGTCAACGCGCAGGCGCGCCCGGAAAGCGTCCAGGTGCGGGTCTACGAGACCGGCACGGTGCAGCCCAAGGCGACCCAGAGCGCGGCGCCGTTGTAGCGCGAGGCAGCGATTGAATCGGGAGAGAAGGCCATGTTCCGCAAGCAGAGCAAGCCGCAGAACCGCATCGACAGCCTGATCGGCGCCACGACGCGCATCGAGGGCAACGTGTTCTTCAGCGGCGGGCTGCGCGTCGACGGCGCGGTGCGCGGCAACGTCGCGGCGCTGCCCGAGCAACCCGCGACGCTCGTCATCTCCGAGCACGCGCGCGTGGACGGCGAGGTGCAGGCGACGCACATCGTCGTCAACGGCGCCATCAACGGCTCGGTTCACGCGCAGGAGACGCTGGAACTGCAGGCGGGGTCGCGGGTCAAAGGCGACGTGTACTACAAGAGCCTCGAGATCCAGCAGGGCGCGGTGATCGAGGGCCGCATGGTCCATCACGGGGCCGAGGTGAAGCCGGTCGAGCTGAAACTTGCCTCGTGATAAGAATCGCGGCCAATAACCCTTTTGACCGCATGGAAGCGGCGACGCGATAATTTGACGGGAAATCCAGAAGTCAGGAGATCGGAATGAACGCAGTCACGGAAATGCCGGCGCCGCTCGTCTTCACCGACAGCGCGGCCAACAAGGTGCGCCAGCTGATCGAGGAAGAAGGCAACCCGGAGCTCAAGCTCCGCGTGTTCGTCACCGGCGGCGGCTGCTCGGGCTTCCAGTACGGCTTCACCTTCGAGGAAGTGCAGAACGACGACGACTCGGTGATGGAAAAGAACGGCGTGAAGCTGCTCATCGACCCGATGAGCTACCAGTACCTGGTGGGGGCCGAGATCGACTACACCGAGGGCCTCGAGGGCGCGCAGTTCGTGATCAAGAACCCCAACGCCCAGACCACCTGCGGCTGCGGGTCCTCCTTCTCCGCGTAACGAAAAAGGGGTCAGGACCCTTTTTCTAAGGCGGGTAGACCGCCCCCAGCACGCGCGCGCCGCGCGCGCCGGTGACCGAAGCGAGGCTTCCGGGCTTTCCCTCCAGCGCCTGCTTCGCCAGCCACGCGAAGGCGGTCGCTTCCACCAGTTGCGGATCGATGCCGTGGCGCGCGCTCGTCTCGAGCGTCGCGGGCGCGAGCAGCCTGCGGAGCCGCCGCATGAGCGCGTGGTTCCTCACGCCGCCGCCGCAGGCGATGACGCGCCGCGCGCCGCGACAGTGGCGCGCCACCGCGTCGGCGATGCTGCGCGCGGTCAGCTCCAGCAGCGTCGCCTGCACGGCGCGCGCATCCTCGTCACCGTCCAGCATGCGCGCGAGCCACGCCTCGTTGAAGAGCTCGCGCCCGGTGCTCTTGGGAGGCGGCTGCGCGAAATACGGCTCCGAGAGCATGTGCTTGAGGAGCGTCCCGATGGGCTTCGCGCCCGCCGCCCAGGCGCCGCCCGCGTCGTGGGGCTTGCCGAGGTGGCGCGCGGCCCACTGATCGAGCAGGCAGTTTCCCGGACCGCTGTCGAAGCCCGCGACGCGCGCCGAGCGCGGCAGCCAGCTCAGGTTGGCGATGCCGCCGACGTTGAGCACCGCCCGGCTCTCGCTGCGGCTGCCGAACGCGGCGGCGTGGAATGCCGGCACGAGCGGCGCTCCCTGGCCGCCCGCTGCGACGTCGCGGCTGCGAAAGTCGGCCACCACCCGCAGCTTCGTCAGCTCGGCGAGCAGCGCCGGGTTGCCGATCTGCACCGTGTAGCCGCGGTCGGGATGGTGGCGCACCGTCTGCCCGTGGCAGCCGATGGCGCGAACCACCGAGCGCGATCTTCCCGATCGGGAAGAAAGCGGCTTCACCGCGGCGGCGTAGCGCTGCGCGAGCAGGTTTCCCGCGAGCGCGGCGCGCTCGATCTCGTTGACCCCTGGCGCGGTGAGCGCGAGCAGCTCGGCGCGCAGCGCGGGCTCGAACGGCTCGTGGCTGCTCGCGACGATGCGCGGCTTCGCCCCCGAGAAGTCCGCGAGCACCGCGTCCACCCCGTCGAGGCTGGTGCCCGACATGAGGCCGACGTAGAGCTCGGCGGCCACTGCTCGTCCCTTCGCCGCTATTCCAGCAGGGCGACCTGGGTGTTGGCGAGCAGCTCGAGCCGCGCGACCAACGGCTCGGAATAGACGCGGAACGCGCCCAGCTCGCTCGCGGGCACGGGAAGCGCCGCCGGCAGCGCGAGCGTCAGCGGATTGCGCGCCTCGCCGGCGATGCGGAACTCGTAGTGCAGGTGCGGCCCGGTCGCCCAGCCGGTCTGCCCGACGAAGCCCAACGCCTCGCCCTGGGCCACGCGCGCGCCCTTGCGGATGCCGCGCGCGAAGCCCGAGAGGTGCGCGTAGACCGTCGAGTACTGGCCCTGGTGGCGCACCACCACCATGTTGCCATAGCCGCCGTTGCGCCCCGCGAGGTCCACCACGCCGTCGCCGACGGAGCGCACGCGCGTCCCGATCGGCGCCGCGTAGTCCACGCCCTTGTGCGCGCGCCAGCTCTGCAGGAACGGGTGCAGGCGCATGCCGAAGCCCGAGGAGACGCGCGAGAACTCGAGCGGCGAGCGCAGGAACACCTTGCGCAGATTCTTGCCGTCGGGCGCATACCAGCCGCCCTTGCCATCCGCGCCCGGGAACCACACCGCGCGGTGCACCCTGCCGTGGTTGACGAACTCCGCGGCGAGCACGCGCCCGGCGCGCACCGGGCGGCCGTTCAGCGTGTGCATCTCGTAGACCACCGAGAAGCGGTCGCCCTTCCTGAGGTCGCGGTGGAAGTCGATGTCGCCGCCGAAGATGTCGGCAAGCTGGATGGCGACGCTGTCGGGGATGCCCGCTGCGTCCGCCGCGCCGAAGAGCGACAGGCGGATGACCGAGGACTTCATCATCGTCTGCACGGCGAGCGCGTCGCGCTCCTCGGTCGCGCGCAGCGCCTCGCCGTCGCGCTCGATGCGCACCAGCACGTCGCGTGCGCTGAGGAAGCCGAGCGACACCAGCTCGCCGCTTGCGCGCACTTCGGCCGTCAGCGTGCTCCCCGTCCGCAGCAGGCGCGCGTGAGGCATGCGTTGCAGCTTCCGCGAGTCGGCTTCGGCGATTCCGAGCCGCGCCAGCACGGACGCGACCGTGTCGCCGCGCTGGAAGCGCTCCTCGCGGATGTAGCTCGCGGGCGCCGGAAGCAGCGCGCGCTCGACCTCGATCGGCAACTCCTCGGCGATCGCGACCCTGCCGAGCAGCAGCTCGCCCTCGGGCGAGGGCGCGATGGTCGCGAAGGCCACCACCGCGCCGCAGAAGGCGGGGACTGCGACGGCGGCGATGCGCCAGATGGGCGCCAGGCGGCTCATGTCTCGGCTAGAATGCGCGGCTGGAATCCGTTGTTTATCAAATACCTGGGAAAGTCTAGCACCAGATGGTCCCGATTGCCGAAGCGCTCGAAGTCATCAAGCGGGGCTGCGAGGAACTCATTCTCGAAGAGGACCTCGTCAGGAAGCTGAAAAGCGGGAGGAAGCTCCGCGTCAAGCTCGGCCTCGACCCCACCGCGCCCGACCTGCACATCGGCCACACCGTGGTGATCAACAAGCTGCGCCACTTCCAGGACCTCGGCCACCAGGTGCAGTTCCTGATCGGCGACTTCACCGGGATGATCGGCGACCCCACCGGCAAGAACCAGACGCGGCCGCCGCTCGCGCGCGAGCAGATCCTGGAGAACGCCAGGACCTACCGCGCGCAGATGTCCAAGATCCTCGACCCGGAGAAGACGCAGGTGCTGTTCAACTCCGAGTGGTCGGACAAGCTCGGCGCCGAGGGCATGATTCGCCTGGCCTCGCGCTACACGCTCGCGCGGCTGCTCGAGCGCGACGACTTCTCCAGGCGCTACAAGTCCGGCCAGCCGATCGCGGTGCACGAGCTGCTGTATCCGCTCATGCAGGGCTACGACTCCGTGGCGATGAAGGCCGACGTCGAGCTGGGCGGCACCGACCAGAAGTTCAACCTGCTGGTCGGGCGCGAGCTGCAGCGCCACTACGGCCAGGAGCCGCAGGTGATCCTCACCACGCCGCTGCTCGAGGGGCTCGACGGCAAGGAGAAGATGTCGAAGTCGCTCGGCAACTATGTCGGCATCTCCGAGCCGCCGGGCGAGATCTTCGGCAAGCTGATGTCGGTTTCCGACGAGCTGATGTGGCGCTACATCGAGCTGCTGTCGTTCGAGCCGATGGCGACCGTGCGGCTGTGGCGCAAGGAAGTGCAGGATGGCCGCAACCCGCGGGAGATCAAGGCGCTCTTCGCCAGCGAGATCGTCGCGCGCTTCCATGGCGCGGCGGCGGCGGCGCGCGCGGAAGAGGAGTTCGAAAGCCGCTTCCGCCGCGGCGAGACGCCGCAAGACATGCCCGAGGTGAGGCTGCACGCGCCCGCGGGCGGCCTGCTCGTCGCGCAAGCGCTCAAGCGGGCCGGGCTGGTGCCGAGCGCATCGGAGGCGCAGCGCGTGATCGAGCAGGGCGGCGTGCGGCTGGACGGCGAGCGGCTCGCCGACAAGGCGCTCAAGCTCGCGCGCGGCAGGACCGTCGTGGCGCAAGTCGGCAAGAGGAAATTCGCGAGGATCACCGTCGCATGAATTACGAGGTCTACGCGATCAAGTACGGGCGCCACGAGCGCAATGCGAGCGCCAACTTCCTCGGCGGCGACCCGCACGACGGGCCGATGCCGCTCGACTACTTCGTGTGGCTGGTGCGCGGCGAGGGGCGCGAGATCGTGGTGGACACCGGCTTCAACGTCGCCACCGCGGCGCGGCGCCAGCGCCGCATCACGCGCCCGGTGGAGCAGGGGCTCGCCGACATGGGCGTGGACGCGGCGCAGGTGAAGGACGTCGTCATCACGCACCTGCACTACGACCACGTCGGCAATTTCGACCTCTTTCCCGCGGCGACTTTCCACCTGCAGGACCTCGAGATGCAATACGCGACCGGCCGCTGCATGACGGTGGACGCGATGCGCCACGCCTACGAGGTCGAGGACGTGGTCGGCATGGTGCGGCGGGTCTACGCGGGTCGCGTGCGCTTCCACGACGGCGACGGCGAGATCGCGCCCGGCGTCACCGTGCACCACGTCGGCGGCCACACCATGGGCATACAGGTCGTGCGCGTGGCGACGCGCCGCGGCTGGGTGGTGCTCGCCTCGGATGCCGCCCACTTCTACGCCAACATGATCGAGCAGCGGCCCTTCCCGATCGTCTACAACGTCGGCGACATGGTGAACGGCTGGCGCCGCGCGCGCAGCCTCGCGCAATCGGATGCCCACGTCGTCCCGGGGCACGATCCGCTGGTGATGCAGCGCTACCCCGCGCCGTCCAAGGCGCTCGAAGGGCTGGTTGTTCGGCTCGATTAGTTCGCTGCGCGATCACTGCAGATCGGGGCGCCGTGGCGGGGTGGGCCCGCGGGAGCACGCGGCCCCGGCCTCACCGCCGCCCAGCAGCCCGACTGTAAAGTGTGACTTTACACTTCGCGGCCCTGCGACCGCATCTTGATCATGCGCTCGCGCGAACGGTGGCGTCCTTGCGCCTGGCGAAGTCGGGCAGCAGCTCGCTGCCGATTCCAGGCCCGGGCGGCGCGGCGATCATGCCCTTCACCGGCCGCGGCACGTGCGTCACCAGCTCGTTGTACCAGCCGCTGTAGAAGGCGCGCACCGACTCCTGCACCAGCGCGTTGGGCGCCCAGGTCGAGAAGTGGCAGGAGGCCGCGTAGACGATCGGCCCTACGCAGTCGTGCGGCGCCACGGGAAGCTGCCAGGCGTCCGCGAGCGCGGCGATGCGGCGCGCTTCCGAGATGCCGCCGCACCATGCGAGGTCGAACATCACGATCCCGGCGACGCCCGTCTGCAGCAGGTCCTTGAAGCTCCAGCGGCCGGCGAGGATCTCGGAGGCGCAGATCGGCGCCTTCGAATGCGGCGCGTATTGCTTGAGGAGCTCGAGCGAGTCCATCCTGATCGGGTCCTCGTGCCAGTAGGTGTCGAACTCGGCGAGCGCGCGCGCGATGCGCTGCGCCGGCGGCAGGCGCCACAGCGAATGGAACTCGACCATGATGTCCATGCTGTTGCCGACCGCGCGGCGGATCTTGCGGAAAGGCTCGAGCGCGGCGTCCAGCTCCGGCCCCGGGATGTGCCAGCCGTCGCTCGCCTCGGCAAAGGTGTCGAAGGGCCAGATCTTCATCGCCGTTATGCCCTCTTCGAGCAGCGAGCGCGCCAGCTCGTCGGCGCGGTTGAGGAACGCGTCGAGGTCCTCGTAGGGGCCCCCGGCCTTGCCGTCCAGGCCCCAGTTGGAAGAGCTCTGCAGGCGCGCGTCGCGGATGTAGCGATAGCCAGCGCAGGTGTTGTAGGTGCGGATCGCCGCCCGGCTCGCGCCCCCGAGCACCTGGTAGAGCGGCATGCCGCAGCGCTTGCCGAACAGGTCCCAGAGCGCGATGTCCACCGCCGAGATGGCGCGCGTCTCGACCCCCGAGCTGCGGTAGCCGAGGTAGCCCTGCAGGCTCCTCGCCAGGCGCTCGATCTCGAGCGGGTTCTGGCCGAGCACGCGCGGCGCGACGTACTCGTGGAGGTACGCCTCGACCGACTGCGCCGAGAAGTTGGTCTCCCCCAGCCCGACGAGTCCTTCGTCGGTGTGCAGCCGCACCCAGACGAGGTTCGGGAACTCGGCCGCGCGCAGCGTTTCCAGCTTGGTGATCTTCATGGGCCGCATTCTATTGGTGCAGCGCGGTTCGTTGACACCCGGGGGGCAGGCTCCTACCATCGCCTCTTTCCGTACAACCCCTCCAGGGAGGAGCGATCCATGCGTACCGTTCTCAAGCCGGCCGCAGCGCTGATTGCCGCGCTCGGCTTCGCCTCCGCTGCGCTCGCGCAGCAGCCTGCCGCGCCTGCCGCCGCGCCCGCCGCGGCCCCGGGCGTCAAGCAGCTCAAGATGCAGTCCACCTGGGCTGCGAGCTGGACGCTGCAGGACAACTTCCGCTTCTTCGCCGAGCGCGTAGAGAAGCTCACCAGCGGCGGCGTGAAGATCGAGGTCATGGCGGCCGGCCAGATCGTGCCGCCGTTCGAGATCCTCGACGCCACGCACAAGAAAGTGATCGACGGGGGCCACGCGATCTCGTATTACTGGGTCGGCAAGAACAAGGCGGCGACACTGTTCTCCAACACCCCGGCCGGCATCGCCGGCATGGACCACGTGGACTTCCTCGGCTGGATGTACGAGGGCGGCGGCCTCGAGATGTGGCACGAGCTGTATCGCGACATCCTCAAGCTCAACGTGCTCTCGTACCCGATCCTGCCGGCGAGCCCCCAGGCGCTCGGCTGGTTCAAGCGCCCGATCAAGAACCTCGCCGACTTCAAGGGCATGAAGTGCCGCCAGACCGGCATCGTCGCCGAGATCTACGAGCGGATGGGCATGAAGACGGTGAACATGCCGGGCGGCGAGATCGCGCCGGCGGCGCAGCGCGGCGTGATCGACTGCGCCGAGTGGGTCGGCGGCGTCGAGGACATGCGCCTCGGCCTGCACACGATCTGGAAGTACCACTACACGCCCGGGCCGCACGAGATGGGTTCGATCGGCGAGCTGATGATCAACACCGACGTGTGGAAGTCGCTCACGCCGCAGCAGCAGGAGTCGATCAAGTCGGCGAGCACCGAGACGCTGTATCGCTGGTGGGCCAAGTGGCAGCGGCAGAACGCCGATGCCATCGACGAGATGCGCACCAAGCACGGGGTGCAGATCCTGCGCACCCCGCCGGAAGTGCTGACCGCGTTCTTCAAGGCCTGGGACGAGATCGCCAGGGAAGAGTCGGCCAAGAACCCCTTCTTCAAGAAGGTGCTCGAATCGCAGCGCCAGTGGGCTTCCAAGGTGATCCCGGCCAAGCGCTTCATGTTCCCGCCGTACTCGTTCGGCGCCAACTATTTCTGGCCCGAGGACGTGCGCAAGGCGCCTGCCAAGGGCGAGGGCAAGAAGAAGTAGCCCGGGAAGCGCGTCGGCGGCCGGCCGGCGCGCCGATACGGGGCGGCCCGGGGTTCCGGGCCGCCCTGTTTGTTGACGCAGCGCGGCGCTGGCGTGTAACCTGCGGCACGCTTTGAGAAACTCACCCTAGGAGGAGGACGCATGAGGCAGTTCGCACGGGCGCTCGTTGCGCTCGCCTGCGCCGGCGCATTCGCAACCGGCGCGCAGGCACAGACCAGCCTGAAAATGCAGGCCACCTGGCCCGCGAGCCAGACGCTGTACGACAACTTCACCCATTTCGCCGACCGCGTGAACAAGATGTCTGCGGGCGCGCTCAAGATCGAGACCATGCCGGTCGGGCAGGTGGTGCCGGCGTTCGAGGTGCTCGATGCCACCCACAAGAAGGTGCTCGACGGCGCGCACGCCTGGGCGGGCTACTGGACCGGAAAGAACAAGGTCTCGATCCTCTTCACCGGCGGCCCCGGCGGCACCTTCGGCATGGACTTCATCGATGCCATGGGCTGGATGCACCACGGCGGCGGACTCGACCTGTACAACGAGTTCTACCAGAAGGAACTCAAGCTCAACGTGGTCGTGCTTCCGATCCTGCCGGCGGGCCCGCAGGCCTTCGGCTGGTTCAAGAAGCCGATCAAGAACCTCGCGGACCTGAAAGGCCTGAAGTGCCGCGCGACCGGCGTCACGGCAGACCTGTGGGGCCAGATGGGCATGACCACGGTCAACATGCCCGGTGGCGAAATCCTGCCTGCGGCGCAGCGCGGCGTGATCGACTGCGCCGAGTGGGTGGGCGGGGTGGAGGACCTGCGCTTCGGCTTCCACAACGTCTGGAAATACCACTACACGCCGGGCATGCACGAGAACGTCACCATCGGCGAGCTGCTGATCAACGCCGACGTGTGGAAGGCGCTCAAGCCCGAGCACCAGACCATGATCCAGGTGGCGGCCAACGACACCTTCCTCATCTGGTGGGCGAAGTGGCAGAAGCAGAACGCCGACGCCCTCAAGGAGCTGCAGGAAAAGCACGGCGTGCGGATCCTGCGCACGCCGCCCGACATCCTGATCGCCTACCTGAAGACCTGGGACAAGTTCGCCGCGGAGGAGGCCGCCAAGAGCCCGTTCTTCAAGAAGGTGCACGACTCGCAGCGCGCGCATGCGTCTCTGGTCGTGCCCGCCAAGCGATTCATGTTCCCGCCGTACTCCTTCGCGGCCAATTACTACTGGCCCGAGGGCGGCGCCAAGCCCGCCGCCAAGGCCGAAGGCAAGAAGAAGTAGCGGGCAGTCCGGGAACGGGGGCGGAACACCGCCCCCGTTTCACTTTTCGGGCGTGTAACTGGCATGGAAGCTTTCTCGCCGCAGCTCGTCGCGATCACCAAGAAGATCGACAAGTTCACCGACACCACCGGCACCTGGGTGGCGTGGCTGAACGTGCCGCTGGTCGTGATCGTCAGCTACGAGGTGCTGGCGCGGTATCTGTTCCACGCGCCGACCGTCTGGTCGTTCGACCTGACCTACATGCTCTACGGCACCATCTTCATGCTGGGCGCGGCCTACGCGCTGCACAAGGGGGCGCACATCCGCACCGACTTCTTCTTCGAGAAGTGGTCGATCCGCACCAAGGGCGTGATCGACTCGGTGGCGTACATCGCGTTCTTCTTTCCCGCGATCTTCGTGTTCCTGCTGGTGAGCGGCGCCGAGGGCTGGTACGCGTTCGAGATCAACGAGACTTCCGAGCAGACGCCGTGGCGGCCGATCCTGTGGCCCTTCAAGGCGGTGGTGCCGCTCGCGTGCCTGCTGCTGCTCATCCAGGGGGTGTCCGAGACCATCAAGAGCGTCTACGCCGCGCGCACCGGCATCGAGCTGGAACACAAGGAAAAGGTCGAGGTTTAGGCGATGTCCGGCCTCGCGCTCCTCGGCCTGGTCATGCTGCTGGTGATGATCGGCGCCATCTTCATCGGCTTCCCGATCAGCTTCACGCTGCTCTTTCTCGCGCTCGCCTTCGGCTACTTCGGGCTGGGCAAGGTGGTGTTCGACCTCGCCTACTTCCAGACCATCGGCATGATGAAGGAGGAGCTGCTCGCGGCGGTG
>CAZVHU010000124.1:0-10475 GCA_964627075.1 uncultured Enterobacteriaceae bacterium
AAAGTGAACCTCGGTGTGGGCGTGTACTACGGCGAGGACGGCAAGGTGCCGCTGCTCGAATGCGTGCGGCGCGCCGAGGAGAGCCGCATCAGGAGCGGCGCGCCCAAGTCCTACCTCCCGATCGACGGCCTCGCGGCCTACGACCAGGCGGTGCAGCGGCTGGTGTTCGGCGCCGACAGCGCGGCGGTCAGGGAAAAACGCGTCGTCACGGTGCAGGCCCTCGGCGGTACCGGGGGCCTCAAGGTGGGCGCCGACCTGCTGAAGCTCGTCAATCCATCCGCCGAAGTCTGGATCAGCGACCCGAGCTGGGAGAACCACCGGCAGCTCTTCGAGAGCGCCGGCTTCGAGGTGTTCGCCTACCCCTACTACGACTCGGGCACCCACGGCCTCAATTTCGAGGGCATGGTCACTGCGCTTCGCAAGATCCCGCCGCGCTCGGTGGTGGTGCTGCACGCCTGCTGCCACAACCCGACCGGCGTGGACCTGACGCGCGAGCAGTGGGACGCGGTGATCCGCGAGGTGCGCGAGTACGACCACATCCCGTTCCTCGACCTCGCCTACCAGGGTTTCGCAGAAGGCGTGGACGCGGACGCGTTCGCGGTGCGGCGCTTCGCCGAAGCCGGCCTGCCGCTGCTCGCCTCGAGCTCGTTCTCCAAGTCGGTATCGCTCTACGGCGAGCGCGTGGGCGCCTTCAGCGCCGTGGCTTCGAGCGCCGAGGAAGCGGCGTGCGTGCTCTCGCAGGTGAAACGCGTGGTGCGCGCCAACTACTCCAACCCGCCGACGCACGGCGGCGACATCGTCGCGCGGATCCTCAACACGCCGGAGCTGCGCGCACTGTGGGAGCAGGAGCTGGGCGCGATGCGCGATCGGATCAAGGAGATGCGCAAGGCGCTGGTCGAGGGCATCCACAAGCGCGTGCCTGGCGCGGACTTCTCGTTCGTGCTGCGCCAGCGCGGCATGTTCTCGTACTCGGGCCTGACCAGAGAGCAGGTCGGCCGACTGAGGAGCGAGTTCTCGATCTACGCCATCGACACCGGCCGCATCTGCGTCGCAGCGCTCAACCGCAGCAACATCGACTACGTGGCGGATGCGATCGCGAAGGTGATCAAGTAGTCCGGTGGCGCGCCCGCGGATTGCTGCGGTGCGTAAAAGCCCCTACAATTGCGCCCCTTCGCACCGGTCCCCGATAGCTCAGTCGGTAGAGCGACGGACTGTTAATCCGCAGGTCCCAGGTTCGAGCCCTGGTCGGGGAGCCAGCTTCTATTTCAACGCCGCGGCGGCCTGCCGCAGCTTGTCCGGCGACTGCTCTCCCGCGAGCGGCGTGCCGGGAACCAGGTGCCTGCCCATCGCGAGCCCGCCTACGAGCACCGGCTCGAGTCCCGCGTCGCGCACCAGGCGCGAGGCGACCTTGATCGCGTCGGCGTCGTCGCCCGCGATCGGCATTCCGGTGCGCTCACCCTTCTGCTCCGCGAGCACAGGCAGGCGCGCGTAACCGATCGCATTGAAGGCGCGTACGATGCGCGCCCCCGGCAGCAGCTCCGCCGAGGCGAGGCCTGCGCCCTTTTCGCGCGCCCACACGGCGATCTCGCCATCGCGCCCGGGAAACGGGTTACATGCGTCGAGCACCACCTTGCCCTTGATCATCGGCGCGAGGTCCTTGCCAAGCTGCGGCAGCGCGCCGTAGGGCACCGCCATCAGCACGACATCGCCCCACGCCGCGGCCTCCTTCGGCGTGCCGGCGCGCGCCCTCGGACCGAGGCTCGCCGCCAGTTTCTTGTCGTGCTCGAGGTCGAGCGAGGAGAACATGACCTCGTGGCCGGCCTTCAGCCAGATCGCGCCGAGCGTGCCGCCGATCCTGCCCGAGCCGACAACGCCGATCGTCAATCCGTCGGCGGCAAGTGCGGTCCGCGCGTCGGGCAGCGCGCTCAGCGCAACACCTGCCGCAGCGATCCCCGCAAGGCGCAGAAACAGTCGCCGGACGTTTCCCATGCACGACCTCCAGTGTCGTCTTGCCTACGCCGCCAGCGGCCGGCCCTGCTCGTTCAGCGCAATCACTCGGTTGCGGCCGGCGGCCTTGCCGTAGTTGAGGCTCGCCTCTGCGCGGCCGATGGTGTGCGCCAGGTTCTCGCCCTTGCGGTACTGCGCAAGACCGCTGGTGCAGGTGATGCGCCGCTCGCCGGCGAGGTCGCGGAAGGATTCGCGGTCCACCGCGGCGCGGATGCGCTCTGCGGCGATGAGCGCGCCGGCGAGCGAGGTGTCGGGCATCACGACGATGAACTCCTTGCCGCCGTAGCGCCCGAGCACGTCGACGTCGCGGATCGCGCGCTGCGCCACGGCGGCGAAGCGCTTGAGCACCGCGTCGCCCGCGGCGAGGCCGTGCGCCTCGTTGACCGCGCGGAAGCGGTCCACGTCGACGCGCGCGATGGAGAGCGGCTTGCCCGAGCGGTCCGAGCGCGCCGCCTCGCGCTCGAAGGCCTCGATGAGCGCCCGCCGGTGGTAGGCGCTGGTGAGCGCATCGCGGCTCGCCTGCTCGCGCGCCTCGGCGGCGAGCGCGCGCATGCCGCGCCGCGTGTCGCTGAGCCTGCCTCGCAGCCGGCTCACCGCGCCCGCGGCATAGGCGAACCAGAAAAACCCGACCGCGAGCGCGCCGAATTGCGTCCACGCCGAGGCGAGATCGATCCTCCGGCCCTGGTCGATCAGCATGAACAGCGCCACGCCGTGCAGCGCCAGCGCCACGATGGCGAGCACCATCAGGCGCTGGCGCGGCAGGCGCAGCACGCCGTAGAGCATCGCGATCAGGTAGAGCGCCGCGAGCAGCGAAGGCGCGCCCCCGGTGCGGTAGGTGAGGTAGCCGAGCAGGACGAAGGCCGACGCAAGCTGCGCCGTGGCAAGGCTCGGGTCCGCATAGCGCCAGTTGCGGCCGCTTTTCAGGATCGCGTAGAACACTGCCACCAGCACCGCGAGCGCGATGCAGCCCTCGGCCGCCACCTCCGCGTCGATCACGCCGAGCGCTGCCGCGAGCACCAGCACCAGCGCCATCGCCGCCGCGGTGCCGGCGCCGAGGAACGAGCGCCGCAGCCACTGCCGGACGAAGCCCGGCGCGGTGAGGTCTGGGCTCTCGGTCACGGGCGCATTCTAGCGGGAGGCGCCTGCAAAGCGCTCGCGCAGCTTCACCTTCCAGAACTTGCCCGTCGAGGTGCGCGGGATGGCGTCGAGGAACTCGAAGCGGTCCGGGAGCTGCCACTTGATGAAGCTGCGCGAAAGGTGCGAGCGCAGCTCCTCGGGCGTCGCCGACCGCCCCTGCTTCAGCACCACGCAGGCGAGCGGCCGCTCGGTCCATTTCGGGTCGGGGACCGCGATCACCGCCGCCTCCTGCACCGCGGGGTGCGCCATCAGGAGGTTTTCCATGTCCACCGAGCTGATCCATTCGCCGCCCGACTTGATCAGGTCCTTGGTGCGGTCGGTGATGCGCACGTAGCCGTGCGGGTCGATGGTGGCGACGTCCCCGGTGCGCAGCCAACCATCGGCGGTGAATTTCTCGGGCTCGCTCGGCACCTCGTGATACGACCCGGTGATGAAGGGCCCCCGCACCTGGATCTCGCCGACCGATCTTCCGTCCCACGGGCACTCGGAGCCGTCGTCTGCGACGAGGCGGATGTCCATGATCGGCACCGGCACCCCGGCCATGGCGTAGCGGCCGAAGCGCTCGTCCTCGGACATCCCCTGCAGCTCCGGCTTGATGTAGGAGATGGTGCCCACGGGGCTCATTTCGGTCATGCCCCAGCCGTGGCGGATGATCGCGCCGTGCTTCGCGAACGCCCGGATCAGCGCCTCGGGCACCGGCGCGCCGCCCACGAGCATCCGCATCCCCGGCGGCAGCTGGTAGCGCTTCGGGTCGGACTCGAGCAGTTGCAGCATCGTGAGCCAGATGGTGGGCACGCCGAGCACAAACTTGGGCCTTTCGGCATGGAAGAGGTCGAGCAAGTCCTCCGGGTGCAGGTGCGGGCCCGGGAAAACGAGCTTCACGCCCATCATCACGCAGCCGTAGGGCACGCCCCAGCAGTTGGCGTGGAACATCGGCGTCACCGGCAGCACGCTGTCGCCCGAGGCGAGGCCCCAGAAGTCCGGCTGGTTCGCCATCAGCGTGTGGATCACCGTCGAGCGGTGCGAATAGACCACGCCCTTCGGCCGCCCGGTGGTGCCCGAGGTGTAGCACATCGAGACCGGGTCGTCCTCCTCGTGCGGCACGTAGTCGAACTTCGCGGGCGCGCCCGCCAGGAACGCCTCGTAGTCGGTGAAGCGCGCGTCCACCTTCGCGCCGCTGAACGGCACCACGATCACGCGCTCGAACGGCGCCTTGCCCTTCAGCTGCTCGTAGAGCGGCAGCAGGATGTCGTCCACGACGAGGAAGCGGTCCCTGGCGTGGCCCGCGATCCAGGCGATCTCGTCGGGCGAGAGGCGCAGGTTGAGCGTGTGCATCACGCCGCCCGCGGCCGGGATCCCGAAGTAGCACTCCAGGTGCGCGTGGTGGTTCCAGCAAAGCGTCGCGACGCGGTCGCCCTTCTTCATGCCGGCGGCGAGCAGCGCCGCGCCGAGGCTGCGCGCGCGGCGATGGAAGTCGGCGAAGCGGTGGCGGCGCAGCGACTTGTCCGGCAGGCGGCTGACGATCTCCACCTGCGGGAACAGCCGCCCGGCGCGCTCGAGCAGCTGGTTGACCGACAGCGGCACGCGCTGCATGGTCGAACGGATCATGCGGAACCTCCTCCCCGCAAAAGTATACTTCCCGCGCGAGCCGAGTTTCGGTAGGCTTCGGGCGGCATTCCAGGGAGGAGGCAGGCGCACGCGGCCGAGGGGCGGAGGGCCCTTCCGCAATGTGGCGCGCAAGCGATCGCTGCTCATGGCGTTGTTGCGAGTCAAGGGGATCGGTGTGCGCTTCGGGGGCGTGGTCGCCCTCGAGGACGTCTCGTTCGAGATCGAGCCGCGCCAGATCGTCGGCCTCATCGGCCCCAACGGCGCCGGCAAGACGACGCTGTTCAACTGCCTGTCGCGGCTCTACACGCCCGGCGCGGGCTCGATCGAGTTCGACGGCGCGCCGATCCTCGAGCTGCCGCCGCACCGCATCGCGCCGCTCGGCATCGGCCGCACGTTCCAGAACCTCGCGCTGTTCCCCACCCTGAGCGTGCTGCAGAACATCATGGTCGGCACGCACTGCCGCACGCGCAGCGACTTCGCGAGCAACGCGCTGGGCCTCGCGTGGGTCGGGCGCGAAGAGAGCGAGAGCCGGCGCACCGCCGAGGAACTGATCGCGTTCCTCGACCTTGGCGCGGTCGCGGCGCACCCCGCGGCGGGCCTGCCCTTCGCCACGCTCAAGCGCGTGGAGCTCGCGCGCGCGCTCGCCAGCCGGCCCCGGCTGCTGCTGCTCGACGAGCCGGCGGGCGGCCTGAACCACGAGGAAGTCGCGGCCCTTGGCGCGATCATCCGCCGCATCCGCGGCGAGCGCGGCCTCACGATCCTGCTGGTCGAGCACCACATGAGCCTGGTGATGGAGGTCTCCGACAAGGTGGTGGTGCTCGATTTCGGCCGCAAGATCGCGGAGGGCACGCCCGCAGAGGTGCAGCGCAACCCGGAAGTGATCCGGGCCTATCTCGGAGCCGAGGCCGCATGAGCGCACCGCTCCTGGAGGTCAAGGGCCTGGAGGCGTACTACGGGCGCGTGAAGGCGCTGCACGGGGTCGATTTCGCCATGCAGGCAGGCGGCATCACCACCATCCTCGGCGCCAACGGCGCCGGCAAGACCACCACGCTGCGCGCGATTTCCCGCATGGTGCGCACCGCGGGCAGCATCCGCGTCGACGGCCAGCCGATCGAGGGCCTCGCCACCGAGGACGTGGTGCGCCTGGGCATCGCGCACGCGCCGGAGGGCCGCGGCACCTTCGTGCACCTCACCGTGGAAGAGAACCTGCGCATCGGCTGCTGGGGGCGCGCCGACAAGCGCGACAGCGACGCCGACTTCGAGCGCGTCTATGGCTATTTCCCGGTGCTGCGCGAGCGGCGCGCGCAAGTCGCGGGCACGCTCTCCGGCGGCGAGCAGCAGATGCTGGCGGTGGCGCGCGCGCTGATGCTCAAGCCGCGGCTGCTGCTGCTGGACGAGCCCTCGCTCGGCCTCGCGCCGCTGGTGGTGCGCGAGATCTTCCGCATCCTGCGCGCCGCCAACCGCGACTCGGGCGTGTCGATCCTGCTGGTGGAGCAGAACGCCGCGCTCGCGCTCGACCTCGCCGACCACGTGTTCCTGCTCGAGACCGGGCGCGTGGTCATGGACGGCCCGTCCGAGGTGCTGCGCAACGACGACGCCATCCGCCGGTCTTACCTTGGCTACTAAGCAACTGCTACTAGAAGAAGGAACGCAAAAGCGCAGAGAGAAAGAGAGAGCGCGGAGAAAGGCGAAAGGCATGGAAGGCAGGGGAAAAAGAGGACGCAGAGGTGCATGAAAACGAGATTTCGAAAGCGGTCATCGGCGCGGCAATCGAGGTGCACAGGCATCTTGGACCTGGCTTGCTGGAAAGCGCCTATGAACAGGCACTGGCGCACGAACTGGGCCTCCGCGGGCTCCGAACGGCGAGGCAAGCGCGCCTGCCGGCATCATACAAGGGCGTCTCTCTCGGTGATTCGTATCGAATCGATCTCCTTGTCGAAGATCTCGTCATCGTCGAGATCAAGGCCATTGATCAGCTCGCACCGCTGCACGAAGCTCAACTCCTCAGCTATCTGCGGTTCTCCGGCAAACGCCTCGGCCTGCTCCTCAACTTTCATTCACCGGTCATGCGCAAAGGGATCCGCCGTGTCGTCAACGACCTATAGCCCTTTGCGCCCTTTGTCTCCCCTGCCTTCCCTGCCTTTCGCCTTTCTCTGCGCCCTTTCTTTCTTTTTGCGTCTTTGCGTTCCCTCCTTTTTTAGCACCGCCAGGCCAATTTAGGATTCCAATATGGAAGTGTTCATCCAGCAAGTGGTGTCGGGCCTGGCGACGGGGAGCATCTACGCGGCGCTCGCGCTCGCCCTGGTCATGATCTACGAGGCCACCGACGTGGTGAACTTCGCGCAGGGGGAGATGGCGATGTTCGCCACCTACATCTGCTGGTCGCTGCTCAACGCCGGCGTGCCCTACTGGGCGGCGTTCTTCGCAACCCTGGCGATCGCGTTCGCCGGCGGCGTGCTGATCGAGCGCGTGGTCATCCGCCCGGTGGAGAACGCGCCGATCCTGACCATCGTCATCGTCACCATCGGCCTGCTGGTCATCGCCAACAGCGTCGCGGGCTGGATCTACACCTTCACGCAGAAGCCCTTCCCCAGCCCGTTCCCCAAGGAGCCGCTCAAGTTCGGCGGCATCGTGTTCGGCTCGCACGACCTCGGCCAGATCGCGGTGACGCTGGTCGTGCTCGCGTGCATCTACGTCTTCTTCCGCTTCACGCCGCTCGGCCTGGCGATGCGCGCCGCGGCGCAGAACCCGGTCTCCAGCCGCCTGGTCGGCATCCGCGTCGGCTGGATGCTCGCCCTGGGCTGGGGACTGGCCGCGATGTTCGGCGCCGTCGCGGGGGTGATGGTGGCGCCGGTGCTGTTCCTCGACCCGAACATGATGGGCGGGGTGCAGATCTACGCCTTCGCCGCCGCGACGCTCGGCGGCTTCACCAGCCCGCTGGGCGCGGTGATCGGCGGCCTGATCGTGGGCGTCACCGAGAACCTGGTCGGCACCTACGTGAGCTTCATCGGCACCGAGCTCAAGCTCACGGTCGCGCTGGCGATCATCATCATCGTCCTGGTCGTCAGGCCCAGCGGCCTGCTCGGCCGCACCGTGGTGAAGCGCGTCTGATGGGCCCGCGCGCGCGCATCGTCCTGGTGCTCGCGGCGATCGTCGCCGCCTGCCTGCTGCCGCTGGTGCTGTCCAACTTCCGGCTGTTCCAGTTCACCCAGGTCTATATCTACGCCATAGCGCTGCTCGGCCTCAACATGCTGACCGGATACAACGGCCAGATCTCGCTCGGCCACGGCGCCTTCTACGCCATCGGCGCCTACGTGGCGGCGATCATGATGGACCAGTGGGGCATCGACTACGGCTGGACCCTGCCCGTGGCAGCGGTGACCTGTTTCGTCGCGGGCTTCCTGTTCGGGCTGCCTGCGCTGCGCCTCGAGGGGCTGTACCTCGCGCTGGCCACGTTCTCGCTCGCGCTCGCGGCGCCGCAAATCCTCAAGTACTTCGAGCACTGGACCGGGGGCTCGATGGGCCTGGTGCTGTCCAAGCCCAACGCGCCGCTGGGCCTGCCGCTCAATCCCGACCAGTGGCTCTACCTCGTCACGCTGGCCACGATGCTGCTGCTGTTCTGGCTCGCGCACAACCTGCTCGGCGGCAGGATCGGGCGCGCCCTGGTCTCGATCCGCGACAACCACATCGCGGCGCAGGCGATGGGCGTCAACACCGCCCTGTACAAGTCCCTGACCTTCGGTGTCAGCGCCGCCTACACCGGGGTGGCCGGGGCGCTGTCGGCGGTCGCCGTCGCCTACGTGTCCCCGGATTCGTTCAGCCTCGTGCTGTCGATCAACCTGCTCATCGGCCTGGTGATCGGCGGCCTCGGCTCGATCCAGGGGGCGATCTGGGGCGCGCTGTTCATCCAGTTCATCCCCAACCTGGCGCAGGACATCTCCAAGGCTGCGCCCGGGGCGATTTTCGGCGTATTCTTGATATTGTTCACTTACTTCATGCCGCACGGCATCGCCGGAGCCGTGCGGTTCCTGGACGCACGACTGAGGAGGAGGAACCCATGAAACTGAATCGCATCCTTGCAGCAATTCCCGTCGCCGCGTTCGCCGCGGCCTCGGCCTTCGCGCAGACGCCCGGCGTGACGGCGACGGAGATCAAGATCGGCAACATCAATCCCTACAGCGGGCCGGCGTCGGCCTACGGCACCATCGGCAAGGTGATCGGCGCCTACTTCAAGATGCTGAACGACGAGGGCGGCATCAACGGCCGCAAGATCAACTACATCACCTACGACGACAGCTACAGCCCGCCCAAGACCGTCGAGATGGCGAGGAAGCTCGTCGAGCAGGACCAGGTGGCGGCGGTGTTCCAGCCGCTCGGCACCCCGCCCAACAGCGCGATCCACAAGTACATGAACCAGCAGAAGGTGCCGCATCTGTTCGTCGCCACCGGCGCCACCAAGTGGAACGACCCGAAGAACTTCCCCTGGACGATGGGCTGGCAGCCCAACTACCAGACCGAGGGCCGGATCTACGCCGCCTACGTGCTGAAGAACGTCAAGGACCCGAAGATCGGCATCCTGTTCCAGAACGACGACTACGGCAAGGACTACCTCAAGGGTTTCGAGGACGGCCTGGGCAAGGCGAACGCCAAGCTGATCGTGATGAAGCAGAGCTACGAGGTGACCGATCCGACGGTGGACTCGCAGATCGTCAACCTCAAGAACAGCGGCGCCAACGTGTTCTTCAACATCACCATCCCGAAGTTCGCGGTGCAGGCGATCAAGAAGGCGCACGACATCGGCTGGAAGCCGGTGCACCTGCTGAACCAGGTCTCGGCGTCGGTCGGCGTCGTCATGAAGCCCGCCGGATCGGAAGCGTCCAGGAACATCATCTCTACGCAGTACCTCAAGGACCCGACGGATCCCGAGTGGGAGAACGATCCGGCGATGAAGAAGTGGCGCGAGTTCATGAAGAAGTACTACCCCGAGGGCAACACGCAGGACGTGTTCAACGTCTACGGCGTGCTGGTCGCGCAGACCATGGAGCAGACGCTGCGCCAGGCGGGCAAGGACCTGTCGCGGCAGAACATCATGCGCCAGGCGGCGAACCTCAAGAACGTCGACCTGCCGCTGCTGCTGCCGGGGGTGCTGATCAACACCAGCCCGACGGACTTCGCGCCCATCGAGCAGGAGCAGCTGGTGCGCTTCGACGGCGCGCGCTGGGTGCGCTTCGGCGAGCTGCTGGGCGGCAAGTAGCCCGCTGCTGCCCCGGAAAGCCCGCCGCGCGCGGGCTTTTCTTTTATTGCGAAAGGGAACGCAATGGACAAGAGGAGCTTCAAGGAGCGCCACGACGCGGGGTTGAAGACCCGGCGCGAGGTGCTGGGCGCGGGCTACGTGGACAAGGCGATGGCGGCGGTGGACGACTTCAACGCGCCGTTCGCGGACCTGCTCAACACCTACTGCTGGAACGACATCTGGAACCGGCCGGGGCTCGACCGCCGCACGCGCTCGATGCTCAACCTCGCGATGCTCACCGCGCTCAACCGCGGGCCGGAGCTGCGGCTGCACGTCAACGGCGCGCTCAACAACGGCCTTTCCAAGGAGGACATCCGCGAGGTGTTCCTCCAGGCCGCGATCTACTGCGGCGTGCCGGCGGCGGTCGAGGCCTTCCGCGTCGCGCGCGAGGTGTTCAAGGAGCGCGGGGTGTAGGCTGCCAAGTGTAAAG
>CAZVHU010000125.1:0-10442 GCA_964627075.1 uncultured Enterobacteriaceae bacterium
GCGCGAGGAAGGCGCGGATCGCCGCGCGCGCCTTGTCAACGTGCAGCGCGTCGGGGTCGTAACCGTCGAGGCAGCTCACTACGTTCGCAAGCCGGTTCATGGGAGCAGGGGGGCCGGGCCCCTTCCGGTAGGTGCGCTCGGAGCCTTCCCGGCCCCCCCGCACCCCCCGAGCGCGTGCAATGGTCGCGTTCTCATGCGTTTTTCAGCTCTTCCAGCGTGTTGATGTTGGCGAAGGTTTCGGCCTCGTCGTCGAACGCGACCTCGATCACCTTCAGCGCCGCGTACCAGGCGTCGATCTTGCGGCCGCCGCCGGCGAGGAATTTCTCGAGGCTTGCGCGCACTCCGCGGCGCACGAGCGAGAACACGGGATGCGGCTGCTCGCCCGTCTTCGCCACCGCAAGGTCGGCGCCGCTCTTGTCCAGCGCGGCGCGCAACCGCGCGACGAGGTCGAGCGGCAGGAAAGGCGAGTCGCACGGCACCGTGACCGCAAGCTCCTCGCCTGCGGCGGCGAGCCCCGCTTGCAGGCCGGCGAGCGGCCCGGCGAAGCCGCCGATCGCGTCGGGCACCACGCGGTGGCCGAATCCCGAATAGGCCTCGAGATTCTGGTTGGCGTTGATCAGCACCTCGTCCACCTGCGGCGCGAGGCGCTCGAGCACCCACGCGACGAGCGGCCGGCCGCGCAGCAACTGCAGGCCCTTGTCCACGCCGCCCATGCGCCGCCCCTGTCCGCCCGCGAGCACGATTCCGCTCACGCCTTGTCGCCCAGCTTGCTGCATGCCGCGGGCATTGTAAAACGCCGTTTGTGGCACCCGTGCGCGCGTGCGAGACTGCAAGCGATGCAGAACCGCTGGCTCGTCCGTTTCCTCAATCTCGGGCACCTGCTCGACCACCTCGCGATGCTGGTCTTTCCGACCGCGGTGGTCGCGCTCGGCCGCGAGTGGGGCCGGCCTTATTCGGAGCTGCTGCCGCTCGCCCTGGGCAGCTTCATCGCCTTCGGCGCCTTCGCCATACCCGCCGGCTGGCTCGCCGACCACTGGAGCCGCTACCGCACCATGGTGCTGTTCTTCTTCGGCATCGGCGGCTCGCTCGTCGCGACCGGCTTCTCGCAGTCGCCCTGGCAGATCGCGCTCGGCCTCACGGTCACCGGGGCGTTCGCCGCGATCTACCACCCGGTCGGGATCGCGATGCTGGTCGCTTCGCCCGAGAGGATGGGCCGCGTGCTCGGCTGGAACGGGCTCTGGGGCAACCTCGGGCTCGCCTCGGCGGCGATCCTCACTGGCGCGCTCGTGGACGCGGCGGGCTGGCGCGCGGCGTTCTTCGTCCCGGGCGCGCTGTGCGTGGCCGCGGGCTTCGGCTTCGTCGCTCTGGTGCGGGATCCGGGCAAAGTGAAGAAGGGCGCGAAGTCGATCGGGCTGCACGTGGACGCGCGCATGATGGCGCGCATCTTCGCCATCCTGCTCGTCGCAACCGCCTGCGGCGGCATCATCTTCAACTCGACCACGGTCGCGATGCCCAAGGTGTTCGACGAGCGGCTGCAAAGCCTCACGCAGACCAACCTCGGCGTCGGCGCGCTGGTGGCGATGGTCTACACGCTCGCGGCCTTCGCGCAGGTGCTGATGGGCGCGCTCATCGACCGCTTCGAGCTGCGGCGGCTGCTGGTCGGCGTGGCGCTTGCCCAGATCCCGCTGCTGTGGCTTGCCGCCAACCTCGAGGGCTGGGCGATGCTCGCTGCGGCGATCGCGATGATGCTGGCCGTGTTCGGCCAGATCCCGCTCAACGATGCCATCGTGGGCAAGTACTGCGCCGACGAATTCCGCGCGCGCGTGCTCGGCGTGCGCTACGTGGTGTCTCTGGGCGTGGCCGCGGTCGCGGTGCCGATGATCGCCGCGCTGCACCGCACCGAGGGCGGTTTCGCCAACGTGTTCTTCGTGCTCGCCGCGCTCGCCGGCGGCATGCTCGCGGCGTCGCTGTTCTTTCCCTCGCGCGCGGAGCTGCTCGCGCACCGCGAGAAGCTCGCCGCCGCGCGCGGCGCCCCGGCGCCGGGGCTGTAGCAGCGGACTGTAAAGTCAGGCTTTACACTTTGCCGGGCTGAATTCGCTCCCAGGCGCGCGCGGTGCGCTGCTCGCGCGCCGCGCCCGCCACCGCGAGGAGCTCCCGGTCGCGCCGCCAGCGCGCGGCGCCTTCGTCGTTCGTGGCATCCCAATGCGAGTCGGCCTCGGCGACAAGCGCGCTGCCGTTCGCCAGCGCGCCGGCGAGCGCGACGTGCGTGGCCGGCAGCGAGGGGTCTTCCTGCGCGAGCGCGCGCAGGACGTGCAGCGCCGCTGCCGCGCGTTCGACCCAGCCCCGCGGCCAGGCGCGCGCGCGGGCCTCGCGCGCGAGGTAGGAGAGCACTGCGGCGTGCACGTGGATGTCCTCCACCGTGCGGAAGCGCTTGACGTACTCCTCGTAGCCGTCGCCCGGCAGCAGCGCGTCGGCGGCGACGGGGACGTTCTCGAAGCGCAGCCGCGCGTGCGGCACCTCGGGCACGAAACGCACATCCGCCATCGGCTCGACGGTGACGCCCGGCGCGTCGGCGGGCACGCGCGCGACGCGCAGCGCGATGCGCTCGCCCGAAACGGCTGCATCGCGCGCCGCGACCAGGAACAGCGCGCCTGAGGGCCCGAGCGTGGTCCAGCGCTTGGCACCGTCGAGGCGCCAGCCGCCGGCCGAGCGCGTGAGCGTGCTCTTGATGGCGCGCGGATGGGTGCCCTCGGCTTCGGTCACGCATAGCGCGCAGATGCGGTCCTCGGGCAGCGCGGGAAAGAGCGCGTGCAGCGCCGCCTGGTAGCCCGAGGCGAACGCCCAGCCGAGGCGGTCCGCGGCGAATCCTCCGGCGATGGCGCGGTCGAGCGGGTTGCGCCACACCGCCGCGATCTCGCGGTGGCGCGGCCACCACGCCGCGACGTCGGGGCAGGGGCGCGCTTCGCTGCCTGCCTTGAGGATGTGGCCGACGATGTCGTCTCGCATTCCGGGTCCGCTCGCCGGCGTGCGGGCTACTCCATCTTCGCGCCGGACTCCTTCACCACGCGCGCCCAGAAATCCAGCTCCGAGCGCATGAACCCGGCGAACGCCTCGGGGGACTTAGACGCCGTCGCGTCCATGCCTTCGCGCGAGAGCATCTGCTTCAGCTCCGGCTTCACGATCGCCTGCGTCGCGGCGTCGAAGTAGCGCTGCACCAGGTCCTTGGGCAGCCCGCCGGGCGCGAACAGGCCATACCAGAACGACATCTCGTAATCGGGCAGGCCGGACTCTTCGGTGCCGGGCAGCTGCGGCACCGACACCGAGCGCTTCTTGGAAGTGACGGCGATGGCGCGCAGCCGGCCTGCCGAGGCCTGCGGCAGCACCGTCGGCGGCGTGCCGAAGGTGACCTGCGTGTCGCCCGCCATCACCGACTGGATCGCGGGCGCGCCGCCCTTGAACGGCACATGCACGATGTCCACGCCCGCGACCTTGAGGAACATCGCCGCGGCGAGGTGCGGCGCAGATCCCGGGCCCGCCGAGGCGTAATTGAGCTTGCCCGGTTGCTGCTTCGCCAGCGCGATCAGCTCGCCGAGCGTGCTCACCGGCAGCTGCGGGTTGACCGCCACCACGAGCGGCGCCACGGTAAGCAGCGTGATCGGGGTGAAGTCGCGCAGCGGATCGTAGGGCACCTTGCGCATCGCGGGGTTCACGGTCTGGCTGCTCGGGCTCGCGACGAAGAGCGTGGTTCCGTCGGGCGCGGACCTGGCGACCTGCTCTGCGGCGAGGCTCGAGCCCGCGCCGGGGCGGTTGTCCACGACGATCGACGCGCCGAGCGAGCGGCCCATGTGCTCGGCGAGCCCGCGCGCGACGAAGTCGGCCGCGCCCGCCGGCGGGAAACCGACCACGATGCGGATCGCTTTGTGGCTCGCGGGCTGCGCGGGGGCGAGCGTCGCCACGAGCGCGAGCGCCAGCGCGCCCGCCGCGCGCGCGAGAACTGCAGCGGCGCGCGTCATGCGAACGCGGTCGCCTGCGGCACGTCGCGCACGATGCGCTCGCGCCCGGTGAAGGCGAGGTAGTGCCGCCCCGAGGCGCGGCCGATCATCGTGAGGCCCACCTTCTTCGCCACCTCGTAGCCCATCTTCGTCAGGCCCGAGCGCGACACGAGGAAGGGGATGCCCATCTGCGCGCACTTGATCACCATCTCCGAGGTGAGCCGCCCGGTGGTGTAGAAGATCTTGTCCGAGCCGTCGATGTCGTCGAGCCACATGTGCCCGGCGATCGCGTCCACCGCATTGTGGCGGCCGACGTCCTCGATGAACATCATGATCTCGGCCTGCGCCGGGCCGGTGGCGCGCGCGAGCGCGCAGCCGTGCACCGCGCCCGCCTGCTTGTAGATGGTCTCGTGCTTGCGCACCTTCTCCACGAGGTCGAAGAGCTGCGCCTCGGCGAGGCGCACGTCCGCGCGCAGCTTCACCTTCTCGATCTCGTCCATCAGGTCGCCGAACACCGTGCCCTGGCCGCAGCCGGTGGTGACGGTGCGCTTGTTCATCCTCTCGCCGAGCGCAGTCGACTTGCGCGCCGCGCCGCGCGTCGTGATCGCGACCGAATCGGTCTCCCAGTCCACCTGCACCGCGGCGATGTCGCGGATCGATTTCACCAGCCGCTGGTTGCGCAGGTAGCCGATGGCGAGCGCCTCGGGGGCATGGCCGAGCGTCATCAGCGTCACGATCTCGCGCTTGTCGAGGTACAGCGTCAGCGCGTGCTCGCCCGCGATCGCCGTGGGCACCATCTCGCCGCGCTCGTTGTAGGCCTCGACTTCGTAGGTGGCCGGTCGTGAAGCAGAAGTCAGCAGAGGGCGGGAAGGTTTGCGCAAGGAAGTGAAGGGGTGAAGGAGTGAAGGAGAAAAGGAGTGGAGGAGGCGGGGGCGGTGATGCGTGACGGTGCGAGTTTGGAGGCCGGTCCGCTTTTCCTCCTTCACCCCTTCACTCATTCACTCCTTCACCCCCCTATGTACGACATTTCCACTTTGCGCAAGCGCGCAGTTTCCGCCGTCCGTATTTCGGAGTACCGATCGCTCCGTGCGCGCCACACCGCGACGATCTGGTCGCGCAGCTCGTCGTCGGAGGCCCCGCCGCGCAGCAGCGACTTCAGGTCGTGGCCGGCCTGCGCGAACAGGCACGTGAAGAGCTGCCCCTCGGTCGAGAGCCGCATGCGGTTGCAGTCGCGGCAGAACGCCTGCGTGACCGAGGAGATGACGCCGATCTCGCCGCCGCCGTCCCGGTAGCGCCAGCGCTCGGCCACCTCGCCGCGGTAGCCCGGCTCCACCGGCTCGAGCGGAAACGCGTCCGCGACGCGGCGCACGATCTCGGCCGACGGGATCACGTCGTCCATGCGCCAGCCGTTGGTGCTCCCCACGTCCATGTACTCGATGAAGCGCACGATGTGGCCGGTGCCGCGCCAGCGCCGCGCCATGTCGAGGACCTGGTGGTCGTTGACGCCGCGCTTGACCACCATGTTGATCTTCACGGGCGCCAGGCCCACGGCGGCAGCAGCGGCGATCCCGTCCAGCACGCCCTGCACCGGGTAGTCGGCGTCGTTCATGGCGCGGAAGGTCGCCTCGTCGAGCGAGTCGAGGCTCACCGTGACGCGGTTCAGGCCCGCGGCTTTGAGCGCCTGCGCGTGCACCGCGAGCGCCGAGCCGTTGGTGGTGAGCGTGAGGTCCGCGCCGAGCGGCGCGAGCATCGCGACCAGCTTGTGCAGGTGCTTGCGGAGCAGCGGCTCGCCGCCGGTGAGGCGGATCTTCCTCACGCCCAGGCCGACGAAGACGCCCGCCAGGCGCGCGATCTCCTCGAAGCTGAGCAGCGCGGCGTGCGGCAGGAATTCGTAGTGGGCGTCGAACACCTCGCGCGGCATGCAGTACACGCAGCGGAAGTTGCAGCGGTCGGTGACCGAGATGCGCAGGTCGCGCAAGGCCCGGCCGAGCGTGTCGGGGAACGCGCCGCCCGCATGGCGCGGCGCCGGACGCGCGCCGGCGCGCGACTCGCTGCGGATCGGAATGACCCTCTCGGACATGGTGCCTTGTGCCTCGCAAAATCATAGCAGAGGGTATAGTTCCGGCGATGGAAAAACCGCGCTTTCCGCTCGCCGTGGTGATGCAGCGCAGGCCGAGCGCGAGCCGCTGGCAATCCGAGGCGTGGGAGCCCGTGAGCGTGCTCGCCGGGTACGAGGGCGGCGGCGGGCCGCGCTTGCTGGTCGATCGCGGCGGCGTGCAGCAGTGGCTGCATCCGGGGTTCGCGCTCGAGCTGCATCGCGACGAGGCCGAGGGCTACTACCTCAACGTCTCGACGCGCGAGCCGCGCGTGTTCGTCATGTGGCGCATGGACGGCGAGCGCGGCCTGCCGCTGGATGTCACCGCGAGCTACGACGAGGGCGCGCGCTGGCTGGACGGCGGCGCCTCGGTCGAGGCGGTGCCGATGCCGGCCGAGATCTTCGCCTGGGTGGGCGAGTGGGTGGAGCGCAACTACCGGCCAGAGCCGAAGAAGCGCATCAGGCCGCGCTCGTTCGTGCATCCCAAGGACCGGGTCGGCTGATGGTCGAGGCGAAGGAGCCGTTTCTCGAGCGCTGGTCGCGGCTCAAGCGCGAGCAGGCGAAGCCTGCGGCGCCGACGGGGGAAGCCGCGGCGCCGGCGAGCGCGAAGCAAGGCGCCGAGCCGGCAGCCGCCGAGCCACCGCTGCCGCCTGTGGAATCGCTCACGCAGGATTCCGACTTCGCGCCGTTCATGAACCCCCGGGTTCCGGAGATGATGCGGCGCGCGGCGCTGAAGAAGCTCTTCCAGGACCCGCGGTACAACGTGGTGGACAAGTTCGAGGCCTACTGGGAGGACTACACCAAGGCCGAAGGTATCCCGCCCGAGCTGCTCGAGAAGCTCGAGCAGGCGCGCCGCCACGTTTTCGGCGACAGGATGGACCAAGCGCAGCCGAAGGAGGTTGCGCGCGAGGAGTCGAGCGCGGCCGCGAGCGAGCGATCGGCCAAGGCGCAGCACGCCGAAGGGGAGGGTTCGCCGGTCGCCGCACCGCCGACGCAGAAGAAAAATGGCGCTGGAACACAAGACGCTTAAGCTCTGCAGCTGCAATCGCACCATCCCGCTCGAGGCGGAAAAGCTCGCCGCAGCGCTGAAGGCTTCGGCGCCGCTCAAGGTGCACACCGAGCTTTGCCGCAAGGAGGCGGGCGCCTTCCAGGCGGCGCTTGGCGAGCCTGACCTGCTGGTGGCCTGCACGCAGGAGGCGCCGCTCTTCGGCGAGCTCGCTAAGGCCGCGGACTCCAAGGCGCGGATCGCGTTCGCCAACATCCGCGAGCTCGCAGGCTGGTCGAAGGAAGGCGGCGCGGCGACGCCCAAGATCGCCGCGCTGCTCGCAATGGCCGCGCTGCCCGAGCCGGAGCCCGCGCCGGTCGTCGCCTACAAGTCGGCGGGCAGCGTGCTCGTCATCGGGCCGGCGGAGGCGGCGCTTGACTGGGGCGCGCGCCTTGCCGGAACACTCGACGTCGCCGTGCTGCTGACCGACGCGCGGCGCGGCGAATTGCCTGCCGAGCGCAGCTACCCGGTGTGGTCCGGGCGCGTGACGAAGCTCGCGGGCTGGCTCGGCGAGTTCGAGGTCGAGTGGCGGCAGGAGAACCCGATCGACCTCGAGCTGTGCACGCGCTGCAACGCCTGCGTCGCCGCCTGCCCCGAGGGCGCGATCGATATCGGCTACCAGGTGGACCTCGCGAAGTGCAAGGCGCACCGCGCGTGCGTCAAGGCCTGCGGCGCGATCGGCGCAGTGGATTTCGAGCGCCGCGACACCGCACGCAAGGAGCGCTTCGACCTGGTGCTGGACCTGCAGCGCGAGCCCGCGCTGAAGCTGCACGACGCCCCGCAGGGCTATTTCGCCCCGGGCGCCGATCCTCTGGAGCAGGCGCTCGCCGCGCACAAGCTCGCCGCCATGGTGGGCGAATTCGAGAAGCCGCGCTTCGTGCGGTACCGCGAGCGCATCTGCGCGCACAGCCGCTCCGGAAAGACCGGTTGCACGAAGTGCCTCGATGTCTGCTCGACCGGGGCGATCTCCGACGCGGGCGATTGCGTCAAAGTCGAGCCGCATCTGTGCGCGGGCTGCGGCGGTTGCGCCACCGTGTGCCCCTCGGGCGCGCTCGCCTACCAGTATCCCGGCGTACCCGACATGGGCCTGCGGCTGAAGACGGTGCTCGCGACCTATGCAGCGGCAGGGGGCAAGGACGCCTGCGTGCTCTTCTTCGACCACGAGGCCGGGCGCGCGCTCGTGCAGGGCGTCGGGCGGCGCGCCGGCTTCGGCGCGCGTGGCCGGGGCGGGCAGGGCGCAGGGCGCGGGCTGCCCGCGCGCGTGCTGCCCCTGGAGTGCTTTCACGCCGCCTCGATCGGAATGGACCTGCTGCTCGGCGCGCTCGCCTATGGCGCGAGCCAGGTGCGCGTGCTTGCCACGGGGCGCGAAGCGGACAGCTATCTCGCTGCGCTGCGCCAGCAGGTGGGCCTCGCGCAGGCGATCGCGACCGGGCTCGGTTACGCGGGCGCGCATTTCGGGCTGGTCGAGGCGCACGATGCGGGCGCGCTCGAGGCGGAGCTCTGGCGCCTTGAGCCGGCTGCGGGCGTCGCGGCGCCGGGCAGCTTCAACCTCGCGGCCGAAAAGCGCGGCGCGCTCGACTTCGCGCTCGAGCATCTCGCGAAGCAGGCGCCGTCGCGCAAGGACGAGATCGCGCTGCCGGCGGGCGCGCCGTTCGGCGCGCTGCTCGTGGACAGGCAGCGCTGCACGCTGTGCAAGGCGTGCATCGGAGCGTGCCCGGAGTCGGCGCTGCTCGATACGGCCGACGCGCCCAGGCTGCGCTTCATCGAGCGCAATTGCGTGCAGTGCGGACTGTGCGCCGCCACCTGCCCGGAGGATGCGATCCGCCTCAAGCCGCGGCTGCTGCTCGTGGCGCAGGCGAAGGAAGCGGTGACGCTCAACGAGGACGAGCCGTTCGACTGCGTGCGCTGCGGCAAGGCCTTCGCCACGCGGCGCATGGTCGAGGCGATGAGCGGCAAGCTCGGCTCGCACGCGATGTTCGCGGGCGAGGCCGCGAGGCGCTTGCACATGTGCGGCGACTGCCGCGTCGCCGACATGATGGAAGCGAAGGACGCGGGCTCGATCCTCGATTACACCGGCCGGAAATGAGCGGCGCCGGACTCAGCTCCGAAGAGCAGGGGCGCGCGAACCTCTACGCGCTGCTCGCGCGCCTGTTTTACGCACCGCCCGACCGCGCGCTGCTCGAGGCGATCGCGAGAGCGCAGGCGATCGTCGCCGAGGACGCGAATTCGCCCCTTGCCGTGGCGTGGCGCGCGCTTGCGGACGCGGCCGCAACCGCCGACGAGGAGGCGGTGCGGGAGGAATACGAGGGCGTGTTCGTGGGGACCGGCAAGGCGGAGGTCACGCTCTACACGAGCGCCTACACCGCCAGGAGCTCGCTCGAAAATCCCCTGGTGGAAATCCGGGAATTCCTGGGCCGGCACGGTCTTGTGCGGCGCGACAAGGCGACCGAGCCGGAGGATCACATCGCGGGCCTTTGCGAGACCATGCGCCACCTCATTGCTTTAGAGGGGAAAGATGCCGAGCAGCGGCGACTCTTCGAGGCCTACGTCTGGCCCGCGGCGAAGCCCTTGTGCGACGCAATAGCGCGATCTCCGAACACGCGCTTCTACAAGTGCGTGGCAAGGCTCGCCCAGAGCTACTTCGGGCTTGAGCACACTGCTTTTGAAATGGACTAGAATCGCTTCGCTTTATCGCCGCATTGCTGATTGGCATGCCACAAGCGCCCGGGCTCGGCTCGACCCGCGCGCAAGCCGCACAAGAAGAGGAGGTCACGATGAGCGACCGCAACAAGCGAAATTCCCGCCGCAACTTCCTGCTCGCGCTCGGCGCCGGTGGCGCAGCGACCGCCGCAGCGCTGGTCGCGAGGCAGCCGCAGCCCGACCCGAAGGCGGACTCGAAGGACAAGCGCGCCACGCGCGGCTATCACGTCACCGAGCACGTCAACGACTACTACCGCACCGCCAAGGTCTGAGGAGGCACGCCATGCTGCTCACCAGAAAAGCGAACGCCAGCGCGTCCCAGCAGTCGCGCCTTGCGCGCGGGCTGAACGGGGTGCTCGCGAAGACCATGGACCGGCGCGCCTTCCTGCGCCGCTCGGGCGTGACGCTCGGCGCCGGCGCGGTCGCCGCGCAGCTGCCCTTCAACCTCATCGGCACCGCCGAGGCGCAGGACAAGAAGGCCGCGGCCAAGGCCGAGGTCAAGCGCACCGTCTGCTCGCACTGCTCGGTCGGCTGCGCGATCGACGCGCACGTCGTGAACGGCGTCTGGGTGCGCCAGGAGCCGGTGTTCGACTCGCCGATCAACCTCGGC
>CAZVHU010000126.1:0-10144 GCA_964627075.1 uncultured Enterobacteriaceae bacterium
GGCAGCGCGCAGGGGTTTTCGGAGTATTTCTCGGTCTTCGCGCGCCGCGCCCTTCCCGGAGTCTGGCTCACCGGGGTGACGATCGGCGCGGGCGGGAACGAGCTCAACATCCAGGGACGCGTCCTGCAGGCGGACCTCGTGCCGGCGTACCTGCGCGGGCTGAACGCCGAAGCGGTGATGCGGGGCCGCAGCGTGGTCGAGCTCAAGCTCGTGGCACGCGATGAGACGGAGCTGCGACAGCGCGGCGGGCAGGAAGCCGGCGCCAGGGGACCGGCGCGCTACGTCGAGTTCAGCCTCAGCGCGCCGCTCGCCATCCCGGAGGCGGCCGATCCGAAGGCTGCACGCGGAGGCCGGTCGTGAACAAGCTGCTCGCACGGTTGGCGGAACGCATCGACGGCGCGACGCTGCGCGAGCGCGCGATGATCTTCGCGGCCGCCGCGCTTGCGCTGCTCGCGGCCGCCCAGATCCTGGTGCTCGACCCGCTTCTGACGAAGGAGCGCGCGCTGTCGCGCCAGGTCGCGCAGCGCCAGGCGGAACTGAAGGCCGTGCAGGTGCAGCTCGTGCAGGTCGCGCAACGCGGCGACCCGGCCGAGCCGGTGCGGCGACGCTTGGCGGAACTGCGGCAACGCACGGCCGAGCTCGACGCGGCCCTCGCGGGCGAGCAAGGACGCTTCACGCCCCCCGAGGCGATGCGCGGGGTTCTGCAGGAAATCCTGGAGCGCAATCGTCGCCTGCAGCTGGTGGATTTCAAGACGTTGCCGGCCGTTCGCCTGGAGTCGGGCAGCAAGGCGGCGGGGGCCGCGCCGGCGGGACGCGTGTTCCGGCACGGCGTCGAGGTAACGGTGAGGGGAGGCTACTTCGACTTGCAGGCGTACCTCGGCGATCTGGAGAAGCTTTCGACCCGCATCTACTGGGGACGCGCCGAGCTTGCGGCATCGGATTACCCGCGCGGCACGTTGAGGCTGATGCTCTACACGCTCAGCTTCGAGCGGGCCTGGATGCTCGTATGAGGCGCCTGGCAGCCATTGCAGTGGTCGCGGCCTATGCGAGCGGGTTCGCGGGAACGGCGCACGCACAGGCCCTGGTCGATCCGACGCGCCCGCCTTACCCGGCCGCGGCAGATGAAGAGCCCGGTGGCAAGGCCGCAGCCCGGCCGCAACTGCAATCGGTGCTGATCTCGCCGACGCGTCGCATCGCGATCATCAGCGGGCAGACCGTGAGGCAGGGGGACAAGCACGGCGACGCCACGGTGGTGCGCATCGGCGTTTCCGAAGTGTTCCTGCGGCGCGGCGACGATACCGAGGTGCTCAAGCTCACGCCGGCGGTGGACACGAAAGCGTCGCGACCCCCCGGCAGGGGCGCGCAAAGGGGCGGAGGATGAAGCTTCTTCTCAGCACGGCAGTCGCGGTCACGCTGGCAGCGTGCGGCGTGCCACCACCGAAGACGGCGTCGGTCGACCCGGCCATCATGAGCCAGATGGATCAAGCCACGGAACGCCGCCCCGAGCCGCAGCCCCGGGCGCTCGACGAGGCACTGCTGCCGCCGCTGCGCATGGAGCTGCCCGCCGTCCGCGGCCAGCCGATGGAACCCCGTTTCGACCTGGCGGTGAGCAACGCCCCCGCCGTGCAGTTGTTCAATGCCATCGTTTCGGGCACGCGCTACAGCATGCTGGTGCATGCGAGCGTGACCGGGAACATCTCGATCAACTTGAAGGACGTGACGATCGCCGAGGCACTGGCGGCGATCCGGGACCTCTATGGCTATGAGTACAGGATAGACGGCTCGCGCATCCTGGTGCAGGCACCGGTGCTGCAGACCCGCGTATTCCGGGTCAACTACCTGCCCGGCGAACGCCGCGGCGCAAGCGATCTGCGGGTGCAGTCCGGTTCGGTCTCGGACGCTGGCGTTTCGGGGGTGCCGCCGGTTCAGGCCACGGCGGCCGCACCGGTCCCAGGAACGCTCCCAGGCTTGGGCGGTCCGTCTCAGGCCGTGCAGCGCGCGCTGGAGTCGACCCGGGTCTCGACGGAGCACAGGAGCGATTTCTGGCGCGACCTGCGGTCTGCGCTGCTCGCGATCATCGGCCCCGGGGAAGGGCGCGACGTCGTAGTGACTCCTCAGTCCGGCGTTGTCGTCGTGCGCGCCATGCCCAGGGAGCTGCGGGTGGTGGAGAACTACCTGCGTGAGACGCGGATTGCGGTGGAGCGTCAGGTGATGCTCGAAGCGAAAGTGATCGCGGTGACCTTGGCCGACGCCTTCCACGCCGGCATCAACTGGGCGGCATTCCGCACTGGTGGTACCAACGCAGCGGTCGGCCAGGTATCGAACGTGGTCGGCGCCACACGTCTCGCCGGGCGCCTCGCTCCCGACCCGACGCTGTCGGGTACCGGGCAGACCTTCGACCTGGTGAACCGCGCCTTGACCTCGGCGGGATCGGCGGCCCTTGCCGCCACGAGCCCGGCGGGTGCCGTGTTCGGGCTGGCGCTGCAGACATCGAATTTCGCCGCGCTATTGCTGTTTCTCGAGTCGCACGGCACCGTGCAGGTGCTCTCCAGCCCGCGCATCGCCACGCTCAACAACCAGAAAGCGGTGCTCAAGGTCGGCACCGACGAGTTCTTCGTCACCAATGTGTCGACCGTGACCACGGTCACCGGCAACGCGACGCAGCAGACGCCCACCGTGACGGTGGCGCCGTTCTTCTCCGGCATCATGCTCGACGTCACGCCGCAGATCGACGACAACGACAACATCACGCTGCACATCCATCCCTCGATCAGCGAAGTCACCGAAAGCCGGCGCATCGTCGACCTCGGCGGCACCGTTCCCTCGATCACCTTGCCCCTCGCCAAGAGCAAGGTGAGCGAGACCGACGCGGTGGTGCGCGCGAGCAACGGCAACATCGTGGTGATCGGCGGGCTGATGAGCGTTGACCTGCGCGACGACCGAGGCGGCATTCCCGGAGTGAGCGACGGCTTCAGCTTCCTGCGCAATACCGACCGCCGGATGAGCAAGCAGGAACTCGTGATCCTGCTCAAGCCGACGATCATCCACGGCGACCGCGCCTGGCAGCAGGACATCCGCGAGACGCGCGAGCGCATGCAGAACATCTACCCAGCCGCGCCGGCCGGCGAAGGGCGGTCGCGATGAACTACCTGAGGCATTTCCGGCTGCGCGAGCCGCCATTCGGCATCACGCCGGACACCAGCTTTTTCTACCCCTGCCGCAGCACACAGGAAGCGCTCAACACGCTGCTGGTCGCGTTGGCGAACGGCGAGGGTTTCATCAAGATCACGGGAGAGGTCGGGACGGGCAAGACGCTGCTGTGCCGCAAGTTCCTGGCCACCCTCGAGGTCGGGTGCGTCACCGCCTACATCCCGAATCCGACGCTCGAGCCGCGCGGACTGCTGATCGCGGTGGCCGAGGAGCTCCGTGCGGAAGTCGCCCTCGACGCGGACCTGCATCACCTTCTCAAGGGGATTGCGCGCGCGCTGCTGGATCTCGCGCGCCAGGGAAAGCGCGTCGTGCTGTGCATGGATGAATGCCAGGCAATGCCGCTGGAGACGCTCGAGACCGTCCGGCTGCTCACGAACCTCGAGACCGAGAAGCGCAAGCTGCTGCAGGTGGTGCTGTTCGGCCAGCCCGAACTTGACCGCAAGCTTGCCCAACCCTCGATCCGCCAGTTGCTGCAGCGGATCACGTTCCAGCACGATCTGCGCGGCCTGGAGGAAGACGAGGTCGGCGCCTACGTGGCGCACCGGCTGGCGATCGCCGGGTACTCCGGCGGAACGGTCTTCAGCAAGACCGCCATCCGCGCGCTGCATCGCGGCAGCCGCGGGGTGCCTCGGCTTGTCAACATTCTTGCGCACAAGGCGCTGATGCTTGCGTTCGGCGAAGCCGCGACATTTGTCGAGTTGCACCACGTCAAGGAGGCGGTCGACGATACGCCCGCGGCCAAATCGAAATCGTTTCTGCCGCGGTGGTGGCCGAGCTTTCGCATGACACGCGCCGCGGACTGAGCATCTCGCGGTGAGCGTAATAAACAAGATGCTGCAGGAACTGGACCGCCGGCATGGCATGGCCATGCCCGGTCCGTCCATGCCGCCTTGGGAGGTTCGCACGGTCCCGAGGCCGCGGCCGGACCGCAGATGGTTCTGGCGTGGGCTTGCCGCTGTGGCGGTCTTGGCGATCGCCTGGGCGGCGTGGGTCGCGTACCAAATCTGGCCTCGCGCGCTCGCCAATGCGGGTGCGATCATGGCGGCAGATGAGGCGCGGCGCGCAACTGCCGCGCAAGGCACGCCGACCGGTTCGCCCGTCCCTGTGGCGCCCGCAAGATCGCAGTCGCCTGCAGCCGAGCGCGGCGGACCTGAAGCTCCGGTTGCGGCAACGGTTGGCGAGCGGCCACGCAAGCCGGAGCGATCCGGGCCGCACGAGCCAGCCGTGCGCAAGCCGCCGAAAGCCGCTGCGGCGCCGACCCCGCAGGACAAGGAGCGTCAGGCAACGCAGCCGGAAGGGCGCGCACCCATGGCATCGAATCCGGCACGGCTGGTCGGGCAGGACAGGAGCCGCAGCAATGCGGAAAAGGCCGAAGTGGAATTTCGTCGCGCGATGGCGTTGTTCAACGAGGCGCGGGTGAGCGAGGCCGAAAAAGCGCTGGCAGCGACCCTGGCGCTTGCGCCGTCACACGAGGCGGCGCGCCAAACGCTCATCGCGCTTTGCCTTGAAGGCCAGCGCATCGACGAGGCTAGCCGACTGCTGCGCGAGGGCCTGGCGCTGAATCCCGGGAACGTGCTGTTCGCCACCGTGCTCGCGCGAATCTTCGTCGAGCGCCGCGACGATGGCGCGGCGCTGGTAGTGCTCGCCGCGGCGCGCTCCGGCGTGTCTGGAAACAACGCCGAATACCATTCACTACTCGGCGCGGTCTTGCAACGCCTTGCGCGCCACGAAGAGGCCGCTGAAGCCTATCGCGCGACGCTCCAAGCCGCCCCCGGCAACGGAAGTGCGTGGCTAGGGCTGGGGATTTCGCTGGAGGCGCTCGGCAGGCGGCCGGAAGCAGCGGAGGCGTTCAGGCGGGCAGCCGCCAGCGGCTCGCTGCCGCCCGATGCACGGGTGTACGCCGAGCAACGTTCCCGGCAAGCCCCCTAGCCGTCGCTTGCCGCGGGCCCGGCCGTCTGCCGTTGGGACACCGCCCGCATGGAAGGTCCCCGGATAGGCCATCAGGGAGAGACTGGGAGGCTCCTTCTTGCGGTGCGCGAACGCGCCGGGGTCAGCGACGCTGGCTGGTCCCAGTATGGCTGCGGCCCGAAAGACTCGGCAAGGAAGTCGATGAACAGGCGCGTTTTCGCCGGCAGATAGCGGCGATGCGGGTAGACCGCGTAAATCGCCACATCAGGCCCGAATGCATAGCCGGGAAAGAGCGGCACCAGCGAGCCGTCGTCCAAGTGGCGCCGCACGTCCCAGGTGGACTTCAGCGCGACGCCCAGGCCGGCCACGGCCCACTCGCGCAGCACTTCCCAGTTGTCGCAGGCGTAGCGCCCGGAAACGCGCACCGCATCGCGCTTGCCCTGCGGGTCGCGGTACTCCCAGGTCATGTGGAGGTCGGTGGTGGTGAGGCAATTGTGCTGCAGCAAGTCGGCGGGGGTGCGCGGGGTGCCATGCTTTCGCAGATAGGCGGGGCTCGCGCAGACCACGCGCCGGTTGGGCGCAAGCCTGCGCGCGGCCAGCGACGAGTCCTGCAGCTCGGCGATCCGGATCGCGAGGTCGAAGCCTTCCTCGATCACGTTCACCGTCCGGTCCGAGAGGCTGAGCGCGAGCTGCACCCGGGGATGGCGTTGCGCGAACTTGGGGACCAGCGGCGCGATGTGTTTCAGGCCGAACGAGGCCGGCATCGCCACCTTGAGAACGCCCTGTGGCTCCACGCGCCGCGCAGCCGCTGCCGCATCCGCTTCCTCGATCTCCGAAAGAATGCGAGCGCTCGCTTCGTGATACCCGGCCCCCTCGTCGGTGAGCGAAAGGCGCCTCGTCGTGCGGTGGAGCAGCCGGACGCCGAGGCGCGCTTCGAGAGCGGCAAGCTTGCGGCTCACAGCGGCGGTCGACACCCCCAGGTCGCGCGCCGCCGCGGTCAGGCTGCCGGTGGCAACCACCTTGTTGAACACCGCCATCTGGTGCAGGGCGTCGGCCATGATTATTGCAATTATAGCAAAGGAGTTTTTACTTTCCGTTGCATTGTAAATGGCTGGGCAAGCCATTAGATTTGATGCGGTGCAGCAAGGGTTTCCGAGCTGCATGAAGTACGTGCCCGCCGCGGTTTCCTCCTCCCTCCTCCTCCGCGGACTGGGGTTCGTCCCCTCCGCATCGTCCCGAAGGCGATGCGGAGGCGGACCACGTTTTCCAGCTAGCCGAGTCGCAGCCAGGCCGCCAGCGCGCGGCTCGTCTCCTGCGGTTTCTCGATCGTCGGCAGGTGTCCCGAGCCGCTCACGACCACGAGGCTCGCGCCCGGGATGAGTTGCTTCATCTCCTCATGACGGTCGAGCGGCGTGAGCAGGTCATGCTCGCCGCACAGCACGAGCGTGGGGCACGCGACGCGCGCGAGCGACGCGCTCGAGTCCACGCGATTCATGATCGCGCGCTGCTGGCGCACGAACGCCTCGGCGCCGATGTTGCCCGCCATCGAGCGCACCACCGAGACGAGTTGCGGATCGTCGAGGCGCGAGGCGTGCAGGAACAGCGGCATCAGCCGGTCCGGGACAGCGGAGAACTTCCCGCGTTGGGTCAGCTCGATCAGCGCGTGGCGGCGCTCGGTCGCCTCGGCCGTGTCGGCGCGCGCCTGCGTGTCGAGCAGCGCCAAGCGCGTCACGCGCTGCGGCGCCTGCCGCATGATCTCCATCGCGACGTAGCCGCCCATCGAGAGGCCTGCGAGAGCGAAGCGCTGGAACGGCGCCTCCGAAAGCACGCGCGCCGCCATGCCTGCCATGGAATCGTCGCGCGTCACGTCGGCGACCCAGGTGTCGGCGCGCCCGGCGAGCGCCTCGAGCTGCGGCTGCCAGAGCTGCCAATCGCACAGCAGCCCCGGCACGAAGACGACGCTTGGCCTGGCGCTCAGGCGATCGCCTTCCACATCGCGCGATCGCGCTTCGCGGTCCAGATGCGCGGGTGCTTGATGCCGCGCGCCTCGTCATAGGCGCGCGAGACGTCGAACGGCATGCAGTGCTCGTAGATCGGGTAGGTGCCGTACTCCGGGTCCATGCGCCTGCGCGTCATGGCATAGACCTGCTTGAGCGACTTGCCTCCGGCGACGCCGCGGCGAGCGCAGGCGTAGAGCCCGCGCACGAATTCCTGCGTGTAGCGGATGGCGCGGTCGCTGGCCACGGGCGTGGTGAGCGCGGGTCCGCGTCCCGGCACCAGCGCTCGTGGCTTGAGCGCGCGAAGCCGCTCCAGCGTCTGGGGCCACGCCTCGAGGTGCGCGTCTCCCGTGTAGATCCCGGCTTGGTACTCCACGAGGTCGCCGGAGAAGAGCACCCGTTGCGAAGGCACCCACACCACCGCATCGCCGCCCGTGTGGCCCGGGCCGAGATGCATGATCTGCACTTCGAGCCGCCCCATCCTCAGCATCATCTGGTCGCGGAAGGTGAGCGTCGGCCAGGTGAGGCCGGGAATCGAGGCCGCGCCGCGGAACAGCCGCGGGAAGCGGCCTATCTCGCTCGCCATGTCCTGGCGGCCGCGCTCCCGGATCAGTCCCAGCGTGCGGTCGCTCGCGATGACTTGCTCGGCCTTGTAGGCCGAGGCGCCGAGCACGCGCACGGCGTGGTAGTGCGAAAGGACGACGTAGCGGATCGGCTTCGCCGTGACGCGGCGGATGCGCCGGATCACCTCGCGCGCCATGCGCGGCGTCGCCTGCGCGTCGATCACCATCACGCCGTCGTCGCCGACGATAACGCCGGTATTGGGGTCGCCCTCGGCGGTGAACGCGTAGCAGTTCGCCGAGAGCCTGCTGAAGCGGATCTTCTTGGGCGCAAGATCCCCTTGCGACGCGAACGCCCTGGTCATGCGGGATTGCGTCAGCTGCCCTGGATTTGCTCGAGCCGGTAGCCGTAGTTGTAGATCGGCACCACCCGGTAGCCCGTTTCCTGGCGCAGGTCGAGCTTCTTGCGCACTTGGCTCACGTGCGTGTCCACGGTGCGCGTGTTGAGGTCGCCGGTGCGGCCCCAGACCGATTCCTGCAGGTGGCCGCGCGACAGCAGCCGCCCGATGTTGCGGAATAGCACCACGGCGAGCTCGTATTCCTTGGGCGTGAGCTCGATCTTGACGCCGTCGCGCGTGATCTCGCCGCGCTGGGTGTCGATGTCGTAGGGCGGGAACACGAGGTGGCGCTGCTCCTTCTGCGGGTAGGCGCGGCGCAGCAGGGCATGCACGCGCGCGAGCAGCTCCTGCTGGCGCGCCGGCTTGATCATGTAATCGTCGGCGCCGTTCTCGAGCGCGAACACGATGTCCTGCTCGGAGTCGCGCACGGTGACGAACAGCACCGGCACGCTGCGCGAGACGTTGGCGCGGATCCATTTCAACACGTCGGTGCCGGACACGTCGGGCACCTGCCAGTCGAGCACGAACAGATCGAAGCTCTCGCGCGAGGCGCGCGTCATCGCCTCGCGGCCGCTGGTGTAGCCGTGCACGTTGTGCCCGTCCTGCACCAGCCAGCGCTGCAGCAGCGCGAGCTGGTCCGGATCGTCTTCGAGGATGGCGATGCGCATGTCGAACCTCCTGCGAGCCCCTGCCGTGGGCCCAACCGGTACCAGATGTTAAAGGCCATCCGTCTGCGTGGCAAAATGTGCTGCGGCTGTCCGGCCGTTCCATTCCTGCCATGCGCATCGCGATCCTCGGCGGCGGCACCATTGCGCGCCTGTGCCTCGAGCACCTGCGGCGCGGCGAATTGCCCGGCATCGAGGTGCTGGCGATCGCCGGGCGCGGACCTGCTTCGCGCGGCACGGCCCTCGCGGCGGAGTTCGGCATGCCCTACGTCGTCGGCGCCAAGGCGCTGCTCGCGACCAAGCCCGACGCCGTGCTCGAAGCCGCTTCGCATCAGGCTGTAGCGGACAACCTGGTGCCGATGCTGCGAGCGGGAGTGTCGGTCATCGTGCTGTCCGCAGGTGCGCTCGCCGACGACGGCCTGCGCGTCGGCGCGGAAACCGCGGCGCGCGCCTCGGGGGCGCTGCTCTACGTGCCCTCCGGCGGCATCGGCGGGCTGGATGCGCTCAAGGCGGCGTGCGCCGCCGGTGTGGACGAGGTGAGCATCCGGGTTGCGAAGCCCCCGGCGGCGTGGAAGAACATTCCCTACGTCGAGGCACTCGGCGTCGACCTCGAACGCCTCGGCGGCGAACGCGTGCTCTTTTCCGGCGCGGCGCGCGAGGGCGTGCCGCATTTCCCGCAGAACGTGAACATCGCGGCCGTGCTCTCGCTCGCCGGCATCGGCTTCGACCGCACGCGGCTGGAAGTGGTCGCGGACCCCGCCATCACGCGCAACACGCATACCATCCGGGTGAGCGGCAAGAGCGGCCGCTTCACGGTGGTGATGGAGAACGTGCCCGCGCCGCAAAACCCCAAGACCGCATGGCTCGCGTGCTACAGCGGGCTCGCGGCGCTCAAGGAACTCGTTTCCCGGACGCGCTACGGCACTTGAGCGGGCCGACCCCGGGATTTCTTGACTAAGCAGCGGATAAAATTCATAATTTAGGATTTCGCCGGAGGGGTGCCCGAGCGGCTAAAGGGGGCAGACTGTAAATCTGTTGGCCTTGCGCCTACGTTGGTTCGAATCCAACCCCCTCCACCAGGCATCCGGGCGGGCGGACGGCAGTGCGATGGCGGACAGGCGCGGCGTGAACGGAACAGGCGGGTGTAGCTCAATGGCAGAGCAGAAGCCTTCCAAGCTTACGACGAGGGTTCGATTCCCTTCACCCGCTCCAAGCGCAGTCGCGGCGTGCGGCAAGGGATTCGGCCCATGTAGCTCAGTGGTAGAGCACTCCCTTGGTAAGGGAGAGGTCACGCGTTCAATCCGCGTCATGGGCACCAGGTTGGGCGAACTTTTCACTTTATAGGTCGGAATCATGGCAAAGGGCAAATTCGAGCGGACCAAGCCGCACGTGAACGTGGGCACGAT
>CAZVHU010000127.1:0-9623 GCA_964627075.1 uncultured Enterobacteriaceae bacterium
CGTGAACAGCGCCGCGTCGGTGCTGACAGGCGCGATCGCGATCGAGCTGCTCGGCCAGAGCCGGTATGCGCTCGCGGTCGCGACCGGGGCGATCACGTTCCTGATCGTGGTCTTCTCCGAGATCACGCCGAAGGTGATCGGCGCGACGTTCCCCGAGAAGATCGCGCTGCCGCTTGCCTATGTGCTCGGGCCGCTCCTGAAGCTCACCTACCCCGTGGTCTGGTTCGTCAACCTGTTCCCGTCGGTGATCCTGCGCCTGTTCGGGATCAGGCCGGGCGCCTCGGGCGAGCCGCAGCGGTTGACGCAGGAGGAGTTGCGCTCCCTCGTGCTGGAGCACAGCCACTTCATCCCGAAGAAGCACGCGTCGATCCTCGTGAACCTGTTCGACCTGGACCGCATCACCGTCGAGGACGTGATGACGCCGCGCGCGCAGCTCGAGGCGATCGACCTCGAGGCGCCCGCCGAGGAGCTCGCGCACCAGATCGCGACGAGCTACCACACGCGGCTCGTCGCGTTCCGCGGCGAGCCCGGGAACGTCGTGGGCATCCTGCACCTCCGCCGCGCGCTCTCGCTGCTGCGCGAGGGCGGGCTCGACAAGGAGGTGCTCGAGGAGCTGCTCGTCGAGCCGTACTTCGTGCCGACCGACACGCCGGCGCTCGCGCAACTGCAGTACTTCCAGGAGAACAAGCAGCGCCTCGCGCTCGTGGTGGACGAGTACGGCGAGCTGCAGGGGCTGGTCACGCTCGAGGACATCATCGAGGAGATCATTGGCAAGTTCACCACCACCCTGCCGTCGGCCGCGCCGGCGCTCGCCTGGGGCGAGGACGGCACCGCCACCGCCGACGGCGCGATGGCGGTGCGCGAGGTGAACCGGGCGCTCGGCCTCGACCTTCCCACCCGCGGCCCGAAGACGCTCAACGGCCTGATCCTCGAGCATCTGCGGGACATTCCGGAAGCGGATGTCTCGTTGAAGATCGCGGGCGTCCCGTTCGAGATCGTCCATGCCCAGGGCCGGGCCGTGAAAACGGTCCGGATCTTCCGTCATAAGGTGGAAGAAACCGTATCCGAGTCAGCTGGTTAGGACATATTCCTCACGCTTTACAAAAGGGTCGGTGCAGGGCATGATGCCTCGTTGCCGGGAGTCCCGCGGCGCGTTTGCGCCTGAGAGGAAGTGCCGGGACTGGGTAGCCGGCGCGGATTTATGATCGGCTGAAGGCGCGCGCGGCGGCGAGCGGGCGGCGCGCGCGGGCGGCAAGGGCAAGGAGAACGAGATGGCGACTGCGACCGCGGCGAAGGGACCGAAGGAATTCACCTTCGTCTGGGAAGGCAAGGACAAGGCCGGCAAGACGGTGCGCGGCGAGATCCGCGCGCAGGGCGAGAACATCGTCAACGCCACCCTGCGCCGCCAGGGCATCGTGGTGCAGAAGGTGCGCAAGCAGCGCCAGGGCGGCGGCGGCAAGGTCACGGACAAGGATATATCGCTCTTCACCCGCCAGCTCGCCACCATGATGAAGGCGGGCGTGCCGCTGCTGCAGTCGTTCGACATCGTCGGCAAGGGCGCCGCCAACCCGGCGGTCGCGAAGCTGCTGTTCTCCATCAAGACCGACGTCGAGACCGGCTCGGCGCTGCACCAGGCGTTCCGCAAGTTCCCGCTGCATTTCGATTCGCTCTACTGCAACCTGGTCCAGGCCGGCGAGCAGGCGGGCATTCTCGAGCAGCTGCTGGACCGCCTCGCGACCTACAAGGAAAAGATCCTGGCGATCAAGTCGAAGATCAAGTCGGCGCTCTTTTACCCGATCGCGATCGTCGCCGTGGCGTTCATCATCACCGCGATCATCATGATCTTCGTCATCCCGGCCTTCAAGCAGGTGTTCACCAGCTTCGGCGCCGACCTGCCCGCGCCGACGCTGTTCGTGATGGCGATCTCGGACTATTTCGTGCAGTACTGGTATCTGATCTTTGGCGTCATCGGCGGCGGCATCTACGGCTTTCTGGAATCCTGGAAGCGCTCGGTGGCGGTGCAGATCTTCATGGACCGGCTGATGCTGAAGCTCCCGGTGTTCGGCGACCTGGTGAAGAAATCCACCATCGCGCGCTGGACCAGGACGCTGTCCACCATGTTCGCGGCCGGCGTGCCGCTGGTGGAAGCGCTCGAGTCGGTGGGCGGCGCCTCGGGCAACCACGTCTACCTCACCGCGACGCAGCAGATCCGGCAGGAGGTGTCCACCGGCACCTCGCTCACCCAGGCGATGCAGAACACCAACGTCTTCCCGTCGATGGTGATCCAGATGGTCTCGATCGGCGAGGAGACGGGCGCGCTGGACGCGATGCTCGGCAAGGTGGCCGACTTCTTCGAGGCCGAGGTGGACGACGCCGTCGAGGCGCTGTCCTCGCTGATGGAGCCGATGATCATGGTGGTCCTCGGCACGCTGATCGGCGGCATGGTCGTCTCGATGTACCTGCCGATCTTCAAGCTCGGCCAGGCGGTCTAGAAAAGAGCGATGGCGGACCTCGGCTGGCTCGCGCAGCCGGCCGTTTTCCCCTGGGCGGCGCTCGCGGTCGGCCTTTGCGTCGGCTCGTTCCTCAACGTCGTCATCCACCGGCTGCCGCGCATGATGGAGCGCGAGTGGCTCGCGCAGGTCCCGGACATCCTGGAAGAGGCGCCCCGGCTTCAGGGCAAGCCCGAGCTGCCGGGCGTCGCGCAGCAGGTGCGAGCGCTGGTGCGCGACGTGGCGGGCGACACTACCGGCCTCGTGCTCGCGCGCTCGCGCTGCCCTTCCTGCGGTCACGGCATCCGCCCGTGGGAAAACATCCCGATCGCGTCGTGGCTCGCGCTGCGCGGCAAGTGCTCGAAGTGCGGCGCGCGCATCAGCGCGCGCTACCCGGCGGTCGAGGCGATCGCTGGCGCGGGCGCCGCCTATTGCGCCTGGCGCTTCGGCTTCGGCCTCGCCGCGTTCGCCGCCGCCGTGTTCCTGTGGGCGACGATTGCGCTCGCATTCATCGACCAGGCGACCGGCTACCTGCCCGACGACATCACGCTGCCGCTGCTGTGGACGGGGCTGCTGTTCAACCTCGGCGGCGCCTTCGTGCCGCTCCGCGAGGCGGTGATCGGCGCCGCCGCCGGCTACCTCGCGCTGTGGTCGGTGAACGCGGTCTACTTCTGGCTTCGCAAGCACGACGGCATGGGCTACGGCGACTTCAAGATGACCGCGGCCGTGGGCGCTTTCCTGGGCTGGAAGTCGCTGCTGATGGTGATCCTGCTGTCCTCGCTCGTGGGGCTCGTGTTCGGCCTGGCGCAGATGATCGCTGCGCGCCGCGGCTGGGACTGGAGATTCCGCTTCCACTTCGGCCCGTACATCGCCATCGCCGGAGTCGCCGCGATGCTTTGGGGCACGCAGATCGCGCAGCGCTATCCGGCGCTCAAGCCCTTCTAGTGGCGTTCGTCGTCGGGCTTACCGGCGGCATCGGCAGCGGCAAGAGCGCCGCGGCCGACGAGTTCGCGCGCCTGGGCGCGACCGTGGTCGACACCGACGCCATCGCGCACGAGCTGACGCGCGCGGGCGGCGCTGCGATCCCCGCGGTGCGCCGCGAGTTCGGCGACGACGCGATCGGCGCCGACGGCGCCATGGATCGCGCGAAGGTGCGCGCCCGCGTGTTCGCCGACCCCGCGGCGAAGAAGCGTCTGGAGGCGATCCTGCACCCGATGATCCGCGCCGAGTCCGAGCGCCGCATCGGCGCCGCGACCGGTCCGTACGTGGTGCACGTGGTGCCGCTGCTCGTGGAGTCGCGCGACTACCGCGAGCGCGTGCAGCGCGTGCTGGTGGTGGATTGCCAGGAAGACATCCAGATCGCCCGCGTGCAGGCGCGCAGCAAGCTCGCCGCCGACGAGGTGCGAGCGATCATCGCGAGCCAGGTGCCGCGCGCCGCGAGGCTCGCCGCGGCCGACGACGTGATCGACAATTCCGGGACGATTGCTGCACTGCGCAAACAGGTTGCGGCGCTGCACGAGCGCTACCTCGCCCTTGCCCGATCCTGAGACTTCAATTTGTGTTGCGCTCGCAAATCCCTCAGAATCCGGGCACTTTCTCTCCGGGGAAGCGCCGGGCGCGGCCGTGATCACCTACGAGTACCCGCTCAACGAACGCATTCGCACGTTGCTGCGCCTCGAGGACCTATTCGAGCGCTCGCGCCATTTCATCGCGCGCACCGACCCGCTCGACCACCATGTCGCGCTGCTGACGCTGTTCGAGATCCTGGAAGTCGCGGGCCGGGCCGACCTGAAATCGGACCTCTTGCAGGAACTCGAGCGCCAGAAGCAGGTGCTGCTTTCGTTCCGCAACAACCCCGAGATCTCGGAAGAGGCGCTCAGCGGCGTGCTGCGCGACATCGAGCAGGCGGCTGCTGCGCTTTTCTCCATGACCGGAAAGATCGGCCAGTACCTGCGCGAGAACGAGTGGCTGATGTCGATCAAGCAGCGCACCGGGATTCCGGGCGGCGTGTGCGAGTTCGACCTGCCTTCCTACCACTACTGGCTGCACCGCCCTGCCGAGGAGCGCATCGGGCAGCTCGCGGCGTGGACCAGCCCGCTCTACCCCTTGCGCGACGGCACGGCGATCATCCTGCGCATCCTGCGCGAGTCGGGCAAGGCGCAGGCGCTGTCGGCGCCGCTCGGCACCTACCAGCAGATGCTCGGCGGCAAGACCGCGCAGATGCTGCGCGTGCGCCTGGATCCGTCGCTCGCCTGCGTGCCCGAGATCAGCGCCAACAAGTACGTGCTCAACATCAGGTTCCTGGCGCAGAACGGCGAGGAGGCGCGCGCCAAGACCGCCGACTGGGACGTCGGCTTCGAGCTGACGTTCTGCAATCTGTAGAACCACGATTCGCTGCGCTGCCATGCTTCGTGCGGCAGCGTACCGAGCAACGTTCGGGAAAGGCCAGTGAGCGTTAGCGCGGGCGAGGTGCGCACGGTCCCCTGCCCCAACTGCGGCGCGCAGGCGCCGTATGCGCCCGACAACCCGTGGCGCCCCTTCTGCAGCGAGCGCTGCAAGCTGATCGATCTTGGCGCCTGGGCTTCCGAACGCTACCGCGTTCCCGACGCCTCGCCGCCGGAAGAGCCGCCGCAGGACGAGCCGGCCGGGAAGTAGCTTCCTAGCCCCAGCTGCCGCGGATCATCGCGAGGCCGTGCGCGCCGGCGCGGCGCGCGTCGTGCAGGTCCGCGCGCGCGAGGCCCCCGATCGCGTACACCGGCAGCGTGGCACCGCGCGCGATGCGCGCAAAGCCGTCCCAGCCGAGCGGCGCGGCGCCCGGGTGCGTGGGCGTCGCCTTTACCGGCCCCAGCACCGCGAAGTCCAGGCCGAGCGCCATGGCGCGCTCGAGCGCGGCGCGCGTGTGCACCGAGGCGCCGGCAAGGCGCTGCGGGCGCGCGGCGAGCGCCGCAAGCTCGCCCGCGGTGTAGTGAGCGCCTGCGCCGGGAACAAGTGTAAAGTCTGACTTTACAGTCAGGCGCGCCCCGGCCGCCTCTGCGAGCGCGTGCACCCGCGCGGCGAATGCAGCGTATTCGCCAGGCCCCATGCCGGGCTCGCGCACCCGCAACAGCTTCAGTCCCTCGCCCAGCCGGCGCTCGATGCGCCTGAGCATGTCCTCGGCGCCGTAGCGCCGCGAGTCGGTGACCGCGTATTCGAGCGGCAGCGCAAGCGCTGCGAGCACCGGCGCGTTGGCGGGCAGCATCGGCTCGGCCATCGGCTCCGACAGCCGCTGCCAGCGGATCGCCTGCTCCTCCTTCGGGTGCGGCGCGCCCGTCCATTCAGTGACGCGGAAGAAATTGAGCCGCACGGTGGCGTGCTCGTAGGCGTGCACGCGCGTGATCCAGGGATACGCGCGGCGCACCTCCAGGCCGAGCTCCTCGTGCAGCTCGCGCGCCACCGCGTCCGCAGCCGATTCGCCGTCGTGCACCTTGCCGCCCGGGAACTCCCACCATCCCGCGTAGACCTTGCCGGCGGGGCGCTGCGCCAGCAGGAACGCGCCGTCGGCGCGCTCGATCACCGCCGCCGCGACTTCGAGCAGCGGGGCATTCACCACAGAGACACGGAGGGCACGGAGAAGGGCGGGTGCATCGGTTTCCTCTGTGCTTTCTGTGCCTCTGTGGTCATCGTCTCTTGGCGTTGTGCCGGCCGGTCCAGTCGCGTGCGAACTGGTAGGCGACGCGGCCGCTGCGCGAGCCGCGCAGCAGCGCCCACTGCAGCGCCTCCTCGCGCGCCGCAGCCAGTTCCTTCGCCGGGCAGCCGAGCACCTCCAGCCAGTGGCCGACGATCTCCAGGTATTCGTCCTGGTCGAAGGGGTAGAACGACACCCACAGCCCGAAGCGCTCCGAGAGCGAGATCTTCTCCTCGACCGTCTCGCCGGGGTGGATCTCCTCGCCGACGTACTTGGTCTCGAGGTTTTCCTGCATGTACTCCGGCATCAGGTGGCGGCGGTTGGAGGTGGCGTAGATGAGCAGGTTCTCGGACGTGGTCGAGATCGAGCCGTCGAGCGCCACCTTCAACGCGATGTAGCCCTCCTCCGCGCCGTGGAACGTGAGGTCGTCGCAGAACAGCAGGAACCGCTCCGGGCGGCCCGCCACCTGGTCGGTGAGCGCCGGCAGGTCGGTGAGGTCGCTCTTCTCGATTTCAATAAGCCGCAGGCCTTTCGCGGCGTACTTGTTGAGCAGGCCCTTGACGATCGAGGACTTGCCGGTGCCGCGCGCGCCGGTGAGCAGCACGTTGTTGGCGGGCCTGCCCTCGAGGAACTGGCGGGTGTTCTGCTCCACCTTCCTGATCTGCGCGTCGATGCCGCGCAGGTCCGCGAGCCGGATCCGGTGCACGTGGCGCACCGGCTGCAGCCAGCCGCGCCCGCGCGCGTCCTTGCGCCAGCGAAACGCGACGCTCGCCTTCCAGTCGGGCGCCGCGGGAGGCGGCGGCAGCAGCTGGTCCAGCCGCTCGAGGAGCTTGTCGATGTCCCTGCTCAAGTGCGGTACTCCGCGTTGATCTTGACGTAGTCGAAGGAAAGGTCGCAGGTCCAGACGGTCGCCGCGGCGCGCCCGCGGTTGAGCACCGCGCGCAGCGCGAACTCGGGCTTGCGCATCGCCGCCACGCCCTGCTCCTCGCGGTAGGCGGGATGGCGCGCGCCGCCCTTGGCGACGAGCACGTCGTCGATGTAGAGGTCCACCCTGGCGCTGTCAAGTCCCGCGATGCCGGCGTGGCCGATCGCGGCCAGGATCCGGCCCAGGTTCGGGTCGGAGGCGAAGAACGCGGTCTTCACGAGCGGCGAGTGCGCGATCGCATAGGCCGCCTTGCGGCACTCCGCAGCGCTGCGCCCCCGCTCGATGCGCACGGTGACGAACTTGGTCGCGCCCTCGCCGTCGCGCACGATCGCCTGCGCGAGGTGCGCGGCGACTTCCTGCACCGCGGCGCCGAGTGCCGCGAGGTCGTGGCGGCCCGCGGCCTTCGGTCCCGCGCCGCTTGCGACCAGCATGAACGAATCGTTGGTGGAGGTGTCTCCGTCCACCGTGACGCAGTTGAACGAGCGCGCGCATGCGGCGCGCAGCATGGCGCGCAGCGCGGCCGGCGCGACGCGGGCGTCGGTCGCGACGAATCCGAGCATGGTCGCCATGTCGGGGCGGATCATGCCCGCGCCCTTGGCGATTCCGGTGACGGTAGCCTCGCCGCCCGAAAGCTTCACGCGGCGCGAGAACGCCTTGGGCACCGTGTCGGTGGTCATGATCGCCTCGGCCGCCGACAGCCAGTTGCGCGCGCCCAGATCCGCCACCGCAGCCGGCAATCCGGCCGCGATGCGGTCCGCGGGCAGCGGCTCCATGATGACGCCGGTCGAGAACGGCAGCACCTGCTCGCGCGCGCAGCCGAGCGCCCGGGCAAGTGCCTCGCACACGCGCTGCGCGCGCGCGAGGCCGTCCTTGCCGGTACCTGCGTTGGCGTTGCCCGTGTTCACGACCAGCGCCCGCACGCCCCTGGCCGCGGCGAGATGGCGCTTCGCCAGGATCACGGGCGCGGCGCAGAAGCGATTGCGCGTGAACACGCCCGCGACCGCCGCCCCCGGCGCGAGCCGCATTACGAGCAGGTCCTTGCGCCCGGCGCGCTTCACGCCCGCCATGGCGACGCCCAGCTCTACGCCGGCGACCGGCAGCAGCGCCTGCGGGTCAGGAGGAGGCAGGTTTACGGCCATCGAATCCACCACAGAGACACAGAGAGCACAGAGAAAGGCGAAGAACTCTCAAGACGAATCGGAAAACGGCTCTTTCGGGTCTCTCATGGGTCTGCCTTGCCTTTTCTTGCTTTTCTCTGTGCCCTCTGTGCTCTCTGTGGTTTCCGCCCTCTAAGTCAGCTTGCCGTGGCAGTGCTTGTACTTGCGCCCCGAGCCGCAGGGGCAGGGCTCGTTGCGGCCGACCTTGGCGGCGGCGCGCGCCGGCTGCGCCTTCTTCGGCTCCTCGGCGGCGCCGAGCGCCTCGTCGAAATCGGCGTGCTGCAGGCGCACGTTCTCGACGTGCGGCTGGTCGTCGGCCTTGGGGATCGCCTCCTGGGTCCGGATCTCGACCGCGACCAGCACCTTGGTCACCTCGAGCTTGACCGCCTCGAGCATCGCGCCGAACAGCTCGAAGGCTTCGCGCTTGTACTCCTGCTTCGGGTTCTTCTGCGCGTAGCCGCGCAAGTGGATGCCCTGGCGCAAGTGATCGAGCGCCGCCAGGTGCTCGCGGTAGTGCGCGTCCAGCACCTGCAGCATCATGTAGCGCTCGTACTGCCGGAACTGCCCCTCGGCGCCGGCCGGCACCTTTGCCTTGTAGGCGGAGTCGGCCTGCGCCACGATCCTCTCGAGCAGCGCCTCGTCCTGCAGATCGGGCTCCTTCTCGAGCCACCCCTTGAGCGGCAGGTCCAGGCCCAGCTCCGCCTTGAGCGCCGCGGCCAGCCCGCCGACGTCCCATTGCTCTTCGACGCTTTCCTCGGGCACGTACTGGCGGAACAGGTCGCGGATGACGCCCGAGCGCAGATCGGCGATGCGCGCCGACACGTCCTGCGACTCGAGCAGCTCGTTCCTCAGCGCGTAGATGGTCTTGCGCTGGTCGTTGGCGACGTCGTCGTACTCCAGCAGCTGCTTGCGGATGTCGAAGTTGCGTGACTCGACCTTGCGCTGCGCGCTCTCGATCGAGCGCGTCACCATGTTGTGCTCGATCGCCTCGCCCTCGGGCATCTTCAGCATCACCATGATGCGGTTGATACGCTCGCCGGCGAAGATCCTGAGCAGCGGGTCCTCGAGCGAGAGGTAGAACCTCGAGCTGCCCGGGTCGCCCTGGCGGCCGGAGCGGCCGCGCAGCTGGTTGTCGACGCGCCGCGACTCGTGGCGCTCGGTGCCGATGATGTGCAGGCCGCCTGCCTTGACCACGCGGTTGTGCAGGTCCTGCCACTCGAGGCGCAGCTTGTCGACGCGCGCCTTCTTCTCCTCGGGCGCCAGGTTCCCGGTCGCCTCGACCAGGTCGCACTGCTTCTCGACGTTTCCGCCCAGCACGATGTCGGTGCCGCGGCCGGCCATGTTGGTGGCGATGGTGATCACCCCCGGTCGCCCGGCCTGCGCCACGA
>CAZVHU010000128.1:0-9557 GCA_964627075.1 uncultured Enterobacteriaceae bacterium
CCCAGTTCTGGCAGAACTTGCAGGCGAGGTTGCAGCCGGCGGTGCCGAAGGAGAGCACGCTCGTTCCCGGGTAGAACTGGTTGAGGGGCTTTTTCTCGATCGGATCGACGCAGAAGCCCGAAGAGCGGCCGTAGGTGGTGAGCACCATCTTGCCGTCCTGCATCTTGCGCACGAAGCACAGCCCGCGCTGGCCCTCGTGCAGGCGGCAATCGCGCGGGCACAGGTCGCACTGGATGCGCCCGTCGGGCAGCGCGTGCCACCAGCGGCCAGGGTAGGCGGATTCGGGGACCATGGTCAGTGCAGCGGGCCCTGCTTCCACTTGATGACGCGGTAGCGCGAGACCTTGCAGCGCGCGAGTCGCGTGTCCGCCGGCAGCCCGGCCTTTTTCTGCAGCTCCTGCAGGAACTGCCGCTTGTCCGGCAGGTTCTCCCACACCTGCGGCAGGAAGGTGGCGCGCCGGCCCTCGGCCTCGAGGATCACGCCGTCCTCGCCGGGGCACAGCTGCGCAATCAGGTCGGCCTCGTCGGCGAAGCGGACCGGCTTCGCTGCCGAGAGCAGCGACACCTCGACCTGGCAGCGCGGCCATTCGTCCGCGGTGAGCTTCGGGAAGCGCGGGTCGCGGAACGCCGCCGCGCGCGCGTTCTCGGCCACGTCCACGGCGAGCGCGCGCTCTGCGCGCAGGCTGCCGATGCAGCCTCGCAGCCTTCCCCCGAGCATCAGCGTGACGAACGTTGCGCCGGGATGCGCGAGCCACGGCGCTGCGCCTGCTTGCGCAGGCGCCGCGGCGCCGCTCAGCTCGCCGGCGATCGCCTCGCGCGCGATCGAGATGAGCGTGCCGCCCGCGACGTCTTTCGCCACGGGCTCGCTCTCGAACAGGGCGAAGGCCGAGTAGCCCACCACGCGCCCCTTGCCGCCCGCGGTGTCGCCCGAGTTGCACACCGAGAGCATGCGGATGGAGAGGTTTTTCGCGCGCGCCACCTTGAGGAAGCCGTTGAGCGGCGTCGCCCCGCACGCCTCCTCATGATTGAGGTCGGTGGCGAACGACGCGATGCGCGTCACCGTGTTGCGGTCGATGCGCCGCGCCTCGTCGTAGGCGTGGTAGTGCGAGAGGTCGGTGGAGATGACGAACAGCGTTTCCGGCCCGCCCCACAGCCGCTCGATCACGGCGGCGACCTCGTCCACCGAAGCCATGCCGACCGCGAGCGGCACCAGCGCGAACTCGCCGAGCATCCTCTGCAGGAACGGCAGCTGCACCTCGAGCGAATGCTCCTGCGCGTGCGCCGGCCCGCTGCGCACCACCTGCGGCAGGCCCGCGAGCTCGGCCGCCGCGCCGGCATCCAGCGGCACCTGGCCGAGCGGCGTCTCGAAGGCGTCGCTTTCGGGCAGCGCAAGGCCCCGCACCGCGACGCGATGCGTCGGGCCGAGCAGCACCACGCGCTTGACCACGCCGCGCGCCGAGCCGAGCTCGTCGTAGGCCGACGCCGCCACCGGCCCGGAATAGATGTAGCCCGCGTGCGGGACGATCAGCGCCTTGGGGTGGCCGAAGTGCGGCTCGAAGCGCTCGACGCCGCCGAGCAGCTCCTCGAGCTCGAGTGCGAGGTCGCGCGCGTTGCCCGGGTAGAACATCCCGGCGACCGCTGCGGGACGAACCGTGGCCATGGGGATCCTTTTATGCCCGGGATATGGGGCCGTCAAGCCAATCCATCAAGCCTTTCAGCGCGTGCGCGACCGATTGCCGCCGCACGCTTTCGCGGTCGCCCTCGAAGCGGCGCGTCTCGCTGCGCACGGCGCCGTCCCGCGCCCAGGCGAAGCACACGGTGCCCACCGGCTTGGCCGCGCTGCCGCCTCCGGGGCCGGCGACGCCGGTGATGGCGAGCGCCACCGCGCCGGGCACGCGCGCCGCCGCGCCGAGCGCCATCTCGCGCGCCGTCTCCTCGCTCACCGCGCCGTGGCGCTCCAGGGTGGCCGGGGCCAGGCCGAGCTGCTCGCGCTTGGCGGCGTTGGAGTAGCAGACGTAGCCGCGGTCGAACCAGTCCGACGAGCCGGCGACCGAGGTCACCGCCTGCGACACCCAGCCGCCGGTGCACGATTCCGCGGTGACGAGGCGCGCGCCGCGCGCCTTGAGCTTCTCGCCCGCGCGCGCCGCGAGCCCGGTCAGGTCGTCCGCTTCCATGACCGCATTGTCACCCGGCGAGCCACTCGATCGTCCGCCTCGCGATCGCCAGCACGAGCAGCGTGTAGCCCGCGGCGACGACATCGTCCAGCATCACGCCGAAGCCGCCCTTGTAGCGCGCCTCGAGCGCGCGGATCGGCGAGGGCTTGGCGATGTCGAAGGCGCGGAAGACGACGAACGCCGCGGCCTGCCATGCCCAGCCCGCGGGCGCGATCATGAGCACGAGCAGGAACGCGACGGTCTCGTCCCAGCACATCGCGCCGTGGTCGGAGGCGCCCAGATGCCGCCCGGTGAGCTCGCAGGCCCAGGCGCCGACGGCGAACAGCGCCGCGATGATCGCGCCTTGCACGAGCGGCGGGTAGTAGGGGCCGATCAGCAGCCACAGGGGAAACGCGAGCAGCGTGCCGAAGGTGCCGGGCGCGAGCGGCGCGAGCCCGGCGCCGAAGCCGAGCGCGACGAAGTGCGCCGGGTGCGCGAAGGCGAAGCGAAGGCCCGGTGAGGCGGAGCGCAGGATCACGGCGCGCGCCTCAGGCGAAATGGTCGAAGCCGCGCCCGGCCGCGACCGGCCGGCCCTGCGCGTCGAGCACGGCGAGCGCCGGCGCGCCGGGAACGATGCTGCCGACGCGCGCGAGCGGCAATTTCAGCCGCTGCGACAGCGCCTCGATCTCGGCGCGCCTTGCGGGCGCCGCGGTGAACGCCAGCTCGTAGTCGTCGCCGCCGGAGAGCACGCAGCGCCGCTCGAGCGCCGCGTCGCCAAGCGCCGCGAACTGCGCCGCCTTCGGCAGGCGCGCGTATTCGACGCGCGCGCCGCAGCCCGAGCGCTCGAGGATGTGGCCGAGGTCCTGCGCGAAGCCGTCGGAGACGTCGATCGCCGCGCTCGCCACGCCGCGCAGCGCGATGCCGAGCGCGACGCGCGGCTCGGGGCGCTCCAGGCGCTCGAGCGCCGGCGGGAATTCCGGATGCTCGAGCGCGAGCGCCGCGCCGCCCAGCTCGCCCGACACCCAGACGTCGTCGCCCGCGCGCGCGCCGGAGCGCAGCAGCGCCTGCCCAGGGGGCACTTCGCCCACGATGCCGATGCAGATGTTGAGCGGCCCGCGCGTGGTGTCGCCGCCGATCAGGTCCACGCCGAAGCGGTCCGCGAGCGCGAAAAGGCCGGCGGCGAATTCGGCGAGCCATGCCTCGTCGGCGCGGGGCAGCGCGATGCCCAGCGTCGCCCAGCGCGGCGCGGCACCCATCGCCGCCATGTCCGAGAGGTTCACCGCGAGCGACTTGTGGCCGAGGGCGCGGGGATCGGCGCCGGCGCGGAAATGCCGCCCTTCGAGCAGCACGTCGGTCGCGATCGCGAGCTCCATCCCGGGGCTGGGGCGCACCAGCGCCGCGTCGTCGCCGACACCGAGCACCGCGCCCCTGGCGGGGCGCTCGAAGTGCCTGCGGATGATCTCGAACTCGGAGGGCATGCGCCCCTGCCGCGTCGCGTCTACGCCGTCTGCCGGGCGCGCGCGATCTCTTCGGGCCGCAGCCCGGCGGCAAGCTTCTCCAGCACGCCGTTGACGAACTTGTAGCCGTCGGTGGCGCCGAAGCTCTTGCCCAGCTCGATCGCCTCGTTGAGCACCACCTTGAACGGCGTCTCGGGGCGCGAGGCAAGCTCGTAGGCACCGATGAGCAGGATCGCGCGCTCCACCGGCGAGAGCGAGGCGAGCGACCGGTCGAGGAACGGCGCCACCTGCTCCTCGAGCGCGGCGCGCCCCGCCGTCACGCCGCGGACCAGCTGCTCGGCGAGCTGCGTGTCGCAGCGCTCCCATTCGTCCAGCGCGCGCGCCTGCTCGAGCGCGTCGCCGCCGCCGAGCAGCCAGGCGTAGAGCGCCTGCAGCGCCACTTCGCGCGCCCTGCGCCGCGCGGTCTTTACGGCGCGGTCCTTCCTGGCCGGAACGGGCGTCATCGCCACTTCTCGGCGAGCTCGCGGCGCAGGCGCGCCATCTCGACCGCGACGCGCACCGCTTCGGCGCCCTTGTCCTTGCGCGCGAGCGCCTGCTTCTCGTCTTCGGTGGTGAGGATGCCGTTGGCGACGGGGATGCCGGTCTCGAGCGCCACGTCCATGACGCCGCGCGCCGATTCGTTCGCCACCACCTCGAAATGGTAGGTGTCGCCGCGGATCACCGCGCCGATCGCCGCCAGCGCATCGAACCGCCCGGATTGCGCCAGCCATTGCAGCGCGAGCGGGATCTCGAGCGCGCCTGCCACGGACACGAACTCGGCCTGCACGCCCAGGCGGGCAGCCTCCGCGCGCGCCGCAGCGAGCAGCTCGCGCGTGATCTCCTCGTTGAAACGCGAGTGCACCACGCCGACCCGCACGCCGCTCATCGCGGCGCTCGTTCGGCGTAGCTCGTGACCTCCAGGCCGAAGCCGGCCATGCTCGGCATCTTGCGCGGCGCCGCCATCAGCCGCATGCGCCCGACGCCCAGCTCGCGCAGGATCTGCGCGCCGATGCCGTAGGTGCGCAGGTCCACGCTGCGCCCGGCATGGCGCGCCGCGGCCTGCGCCGCGTCGCCGAGGCGCGCCTCGAGCGCGTCATCGGACTGCCCGCAGTTGAGCAGCACGATCACGCCCTCGCCCGCCGCGGCGACCGCAGCGAGCGACTCGGAGATGCTCCAGCTGTGCGTGCCTGGCCCGGCGTCTATGAGGTCGAGCACCGACAGCGGCTCGTGCACCCGCACCAGCGTCTCGCGCTCGGGGCGCGGCGCGCCGCGGGCGAGCGCGATATGCGTGCCGCCGGCGGGCGTGTCGCGCCAGGCGACCATCCGGAAGCGCCCGTGCGAGGTCTCGATCTCGCGCTCGGCAATGCGCCGCACCAGCGACTCGTTGGCGCTGCGATAGTGGATCAGGTCGGCGATGGTGCCGATCTTCAGCTTGTGCCGGGCGGCGAATTCGACCAGGTCCGGCAGCCGCGCCATGCTGCCGTCCTCGCGCATGATTTCGCACAGCACCGCGGCCGGGGTGAGGCCTGCGAGGCGCGCAAGGTCGCAGCAGGCCTCGGTGTGGCCGGCGCGCACCAGCACCCCGCCATCCTGCGCGATCAGCGGGAACACGTGCCCCGGATGCACGATGTCTGAGGCCTTGGCTCCCGGCGCCGCGGCAACGCGCACGGTGAGCGCGCGGTCGTGCGCCGAGATGCCGGTGGCGATGCCCTCGGCGGCCTCGATCGAGACGGTGAAGTTGGTGCCGTGGCGCGAGCGGTTCTCCGCGACCATGGGCTTGAGCCCCAGGCGCGCGGCGTGCGCCTCGGTGATCGGCATGCAGATGAGGCCGCGCCCGTGCGTGGCGAGGAAGTTGATCTTCTCCGGCGTGACGAAGTCGGCCGCAAACACCAGGTCGCCCTCGTTCTCGCGGTCCTCGTCGTCCACCAGCACGACGATGTTGCCGGCGCGGATCTCGGCGATGATCTCGCTGACCGGGCTGATGGCGGCGGTTTCCCTGCGCATGGCGCGATTATAAGTCCGCCGCCGCAACGAAAACGGGGCGCCGCAGCGCCCCGTTCACTGCATCTGCCGATGCCTGTTGCTCACTCCTCGGCCGCGCCCTCGCCCTCGGCGCCGCCGGTGCGCTCGCGGATGCGGGCGCCCTTGCCCGAGCGCGCGCGCAGGTAGTAGAGCTTGGCGCGTCCCACTTCGCCTTTCCTCTTCAGCTCGATCGAGGCGATGAGCGGCGAGTAGGTCTGGAAGGTGCGCTCGACGCCCTCGCCCGAGGAGATCTTGCGCACCGTGAAGGCCGAGCGCAGGCCGCGGTTCCTCTTGGCGATCACCACGCCCTCGAACGCCTGCTCGCGCTTCTTGTCGCCTTCCACCACGTTGACGCGCACCACCACGGTGTCGCCGGGGGAGAATTGCGGCACGCTCTTCTTCAGCCGCTCGATCTCTTCCTGCTCGAGTTTCTGGATCAGGTTCATCGCATCGTCTCCGTCATCTGTCCTGTTCGCGCCGGAACTCGTCCAGCATCTGCCGCTCCTCCTCGCTCAGGGCCCGCGCGGCGAGCAGCTCGGGCCGCCGCCGCCAGGTCCTGCCCAGCGCCTGCTTCAGCCGCCAGCGCCGGATGTTCTCGTGGTGCCCCGAGAGCAGCACCTCGGGCACCCGCTCGCCGCCTTCGCCCTGCGGCCATACCTCGGGCCGCGTGTACTGCGGGCAATCCAGCAGCCCCTCGGCGAACGATTCCTGCTGCGCCGACTGCTCGTCGCCCAGCGCCCCGGGCAGCTGCCGCACCACGGCGTCGATCAGCGCCATCGCCGCCAGCTCGCCGCCCGAGAGCACGAAGTCGCCGAGCGACAACTCCTCGTCCACCCGCCGCCGCAACAGGCGCTCGTCCACGCCCTCGTAGCGGCCGCACAGCAGCGTCACCGCTTCCCTGCCCGCCAGCTCGAGCACCTTCGCGTGATCGAGCCTCTTGCCCTGGGGCGACAGGTACACCACCCTGCCGCCGCCGTCGGCGCGCACCGCCTCGAGCGCCTGCTCCAGCGGCTCGGCCAGCATCACCATGCCGGGCCCGCCGCCGTACGGACGGTCGTCCACCGTCCGGTAGTTGTCGCGGGTGAAGTCGCGCGGGTTCCAGGTCTTCAACCGCCACAGCCCGCGCTCGAGCGCCCTTGCCGTGATGCCGCTCGCCGTCACCGCGGCGAACATCTCCGGGAACAGCGTCACCGCGTCGAAGCGGATCACCAGTCCGCCCCCCAGTCCACCTCGATCCTGCGCGCTTCGAGGTCCACCCGCTTCACCACCGCCGGCACGAACGGCAGCAGCCGCTCGCGCTTGTCGCCGCTCAACTCCATCACCTCGTGCGCGCCGTTGGAGAACATGTCTTTCACGACGCCGAGCACCAGGCCCTGCGCATTCACCACTTCCAGGCCGACCAGGTCGGCCGAGTAAAACCGCCCTTCTCCCGGGTGCGGCAGGCGCTCGCGCGCCACCGACACCGCCTTGCCCTTGAGCTGCAGCGCCTGCTCGCGGTCCGCGATCCCCGCGAGCTTCGCGAGCAGCCGGCCCGAGTGCGCCCGGGTCGCCTCGACCGCGCGCTCGGCGCCGCCCACCCACCAGCTCGGGCACGCCGCGAGCGCGCCCGAATCCGCCTCGACCTTGATCCAGCCGCGCACGCCGTAGGCATCGGCGACGCGGCCCAGTTCTACGAGCTTCTCAGGCCGCCTTCTTGGCAAATTTCCGGACCAGCCGCGTCACGGTCGGGGAGAGCTTCGCGCCCTTGCCTTCCCAGTGCTTGACTCGCTCGATGTCCACGCGCAGCGCCTCGCGCCCCTGCGGCGCCTTGGGGTCGTAGAAGCCGACGCGCTCGAGGAACTTCCCGGTCGAGGCGCGGCGCGAATCGGCCACCACCAGGTGAAAGAACGGCCGCTTGTTGGCGCCGCCGCGCGCCAGTCGAATCACCACCATCGGAAGAACCCCGGGTCCGTGCGAAAAGGCGCGGATTATACGGGAGAAATCAGGCTCTTGGGAAGCAAATCCACTGTCGCCCCCGCGTAGGCGGGGGCCCAGTTATCACTCTTGCGCACCCTTCACTCGATCACCCGGTCGGCTCGCAGCAAGACAGTCGGCGGGACCGTGATACCCAACTCGCGCGCGACCTTCAGGTTGACCTGCAAGATGGCCTTCGTGGGCCGGACGATGGGCAGGTCGCCCGGCTTCGCCCCGCGCAGGATCTTCGCGACGTACTCCGCCGCGCGACGCGGTTGGTCGCGAACATCTGTCGAATAAGCTACCAGATAGCCCGGCCGACTCTCGATGCTGCCGCTATCCCATCCGTAGATCGGCAGTCGGGTCGCCCGGGCTTCTTTGAGGATCTCGCGTCGATTAGGGATCGTGAAGCTGTCCCCAATAATTGACATTGCCCCGGGTTTCAGGGCGGCAATTCTGCGGAACGCGTCCTGGATCGCCGATGGAGTGGGGATCCCCACCGTTTGAATCTTGACTCCAAATCGCCTGCCGAAACGATCGCGCAGCAGATCGTATTGCGGTTTCATTGCGTGATCGGCCATCTCGACGTGAACGAAAGTCTTCGACCCTGGACGGATTTCCCGGATCAGTTCCCAGATCTTGTCGTTGAATGACTCGTCCTGGTCGATCTCAAAGGTCGACCCGGTCAGGTTGCCGCCCGGCCGGCCGTAACTCCGGGCCCATCCTTGCGCGATCGGATCCGGCCCATAAAGCATAACAATCGGAATCCTGTCGGTCGCACGCCGTACGGGCGGAATCAAGTCCGGCCCCGTTGCCACGATCACGTCGGGAGTGGCTTCGACGAGTCTCTGCGCAACGTTATCTGCGCCATGCCGTGTCCCGTCCGGGCAGCGGTAATCCAAGGCGAAGTCTCTACCTTCTAGCATGCCGAAATCTTCGAGAAGCAAAGGGACAGACCACTGCCTGAATTCCTTCGGTATGCGGCGACACTCGCCCGAGGGTTCGTTCGCTCCCCAGGACAGAAGACCTACGCGCCAGCGCGGCGGCTTCGCCGCCTGCGCAAACAGCGGCGCGGATCGCCCCATCGTGGCGAAGACGCCGAGCGCAGCAATGGCCTGGCGGCGATTCACTCAGGGCCACCTATGTCGTCGCACGACCGGTGGACTGGTGCCGCACTTTCGCAGCGGCGCTTCGTCGATAACCTGAGGACGCGATCCTAAGGTTTCACGCCTCGGCGCGTTTGCGCCTCATTCGTGGCACCGAGCGGCGGCGCAATTGCCGCGCGCGGGCCAGGGAGCGCAGCGCCTCATTCACCTCGGCCGACGTCGGAAACGCCTTCGCTACATCGGGATCGAGCAGGACTAGGTGCGTTCCGCCCTTCAGGATCCGCCCCGAATACTTGCCGCGCACGCCCTTTCCGCTGAAATCGGCAAGGGTGTACTCGGGGCGCAGCGTGTCGGCGTACCTATCCTTTTTCATAGATCTCACGTTCGCGGCGGGTGAGCGCTCGCGCGCTGATGATGCGCAAAGTATCCCCCCTTCTCCGCATGGCTGACAACGAGATGACGGCCCGCGAAACTCATCCCGAAGGTCAGGAACCGATGCTCTCCCTCGGATTGATCCGGATCAGGCAAGGTGGTCGCGAGGGGATCGGCGAGCGCGCTGACTGCTTCTGCGAACGAAACGCCGTGTTTGCGCTCGTTTTCGGAGGCCTTAGCCTCGTGCCACGAAATCTTCAACCCGCACCCCCTTGCCGCGGACTAACGCTGGGCGCGCAATTGCGTTGACGGTCCGGCTTACCGCATCCCGGGGAGCATGCCTTTCATGTTGCGCATCATGCGGGCGAGGTTGCCGCCCTTCAGCATCTTCATCATCTGCTGCATCTGCTCGAACTGCTTGAGCAGGCGGTTCACCTCCTGCACCGGCACGCCCGC
>CAZVHU010000129.1:0-9547 GCA_964627075.1 uncultured Enterobacteriaceae bacterium
CGACCTGCGGCGGCGGCTGCAGGCCGACCGGCGCTGCTTCGCCTTCTTCCACCCGCAGCTGCCCGACGAGCCGGTGATCTTCATCGAGGTCGCGCTCACCCACGAAATGAGCGCCACGGTGCAGCCGCTGCTCGAGTCGGGCGCGGAGATCCAATCGCCGTTCGAGGCGAACTACGCGATGTTCTACTCGATCAGCAACTGCCAGCCGGGCCTGCGCGGCATCTCCTTCGGCAACCTGCTCATCAAGCAGGTGGCCGAGGAGCTGCGGCGCGAGTTGCCACGGCTGCGCAGGTTCGCCACGCTGTCGCCGATCCCGGGATTTCGCGACTGGCTTGCGGCGGCGCGCGTGCAGCTTGCGGCGGGCCCGCAGGGCGAGGAGCGCCTCGCGCTGCTGGCGCGGCTCGAGCAGCCCGGCTGGCAACTGTCCGAGGCGGCGCCAGCCCTCAGGCGCCTGCTGCCGCCGCTGTGCGCGCACTACCTGCTGCACGCCAAGCGCCGCGACCAGCCGCTCGACGCGGTGGCGCGCTTTCATCTCGGCAACGGGGCGGCGCTGGAGCGGCTCAACTGGATGGGCGACGTCTCGCCGCGGGGCCTGGCGCAGTCCGCGGGGTTGATGGTGAACTATGCCTACCGGCTCGGCAGCATCGAACGCAACCACGAGCTGTTCGCCAGGGAGCACCGCGTGGTGGCCTCGCGCGAGATCGAGCGCCTGGCCGGCGAAAGCCCGCTCGCGGCCTGAACGCCAGACATGTTCCCCCAGATCGACGCCGCCGGCTCGCGCGAGAAGCTCGCGGAGAACGTGATGCACTTCGCGCGCCTCCTGCGCGCGAGCGGCATGCGCATCGGCCCCGACCGCGTCATCGACTGCGTGCGCGCGCTCGAATTGGCCGACTGCAACCGGCGCGACGACTGGTACTGGACCATGTCGGCGGTGCTGCTGTCCAAGGAAGAGCAGCGCCCGATCTACGACCAGGCGTTCCGCATCTTCTGGCGCGACCCGCAGCTCACCGAGAAGATGATGCAGGCGCTGCTGCCCAAGACCTACGGCCGCGCCGCCAAGGACGAGCAGGCGCAGAGCCAGCGCCTGTCGGACGCGCTCTTCGGCCAGCACAAGCCCCCCGAGCCGCAGGCCGAGCAGAAGGTCGAGCTCGACGCGCGCCTCACGTTTTCCTCCCGCGAGGTGCTGCAGCGCATGGATTTCGACACCATGTCGGCGGCCGAGCTCGCGGAGGCGAAGAAGATGCTCGCCGAGCTGCGCCTGCCGCTGCCGACGATCCGCACGCGCCGCCACGCGCCCTCGCGCCAGGGCCGGCGCGTCGACCTGCGCGCCACGCTGCGCGAGAGCCTGCGCGAGGGCGGCGACGTGATCCCGCTGGTGCGCGCCTCGCCCATCGAGATGCACCCGCCGCTGGTGGTGCTGTGCGACATCTCGGGCTCGATGAACCCCTACGCGCGCATGTTCCTGCACTTCCTGCACGCGATCACCAACGACCGCGACCGCGTCAGCGTGTTCGTGTTCGGCACGCGGCTCACCAACATCACGCGCCAGCTGCGCCACCGCGACGTGGACGTGGCGATGGCGAAGGTGGCCGACGCGATCAAGGACTGGTCGGGCGGCACGCGGATCGGCTGGTGCCTGCGCGAGTTCAACTGGCGCTGGGGCCGGCGCGTGCTCGGGCAGAACGCCTGCGTGCTGCTGGTCTCCGACGGACTGGACCGCGAGGCGGGCGAGGGCCTGGGCGAGGAAATGCAGCGCCTGCACAAGTCGTGCAGGGAATTGATCTGGCTGAACCCCCTGCTGCGCTACGACAAGTTCGAGGCCCGGCCCGCGGGTGTGCGCGCCATGCTGCCGCACGTGGACCGGTTCCTGCCGGTGCATAATCTGAAGAGCCTCGTCGACCTCGCGCTCGCCATTTCGCAGCCGCAGCCGAGGCACCTGGAGAATCGCGCATGGAAATGACCGGCGAGCAGCTCGTCCCGGCCTCGCAGGCCGAGACCTGGAAGGCGCTCAACGACCCCGAGTTCCTCAGGGAGTGCGTGCCGGGCTGCGAGTCGATCGAGCGCGTCGCCGAGAACGAGTACGCGGTGGCGATGACCGCGCGCGTCGGCCCGGTGAGCGCCAAGTTCAAGGGCAAGCTCCTCATCTCGGACCTGAAGCCGCCGCATTCCTACGCCATCGCCTTCGAGGGCCAGGGCGGCGTCGCCGGTTTCGCCAAGGGCTCCGCGCAGGTGGCGCTTGCGCCCGAAGGCGATGCGACGCGCCTCAGCTACAGCGCCAGGGCCAACGTCGGCGGCAAGCTCGCGCAGATCGGCTCGCGCCTGGTGGACGCCGCCGCCAACAAGGTGGCGAACGATTTCTTCGGCGCCTTCAACGAAAGGATGTCCGCCATGCACGGCGCCGCAGCCGCAACCGCGGCGCACGAGGAGCACCATCCGGAGCCGATTCCGCGCGACCCGGAGCTGCCCGATGTCGGCGAGGCGTCGCTCGCCTTCTTCGCCGCCGGCGCGCTGGTGGTGTTCGTGGTGGCGCTCGCCACGCTCTTCTGAACTGTAAAGTCGCACTTTACACTCCGGCCGCTTGCGGCCGCCTCGAATCCGCCCGCGACCGCCCCCGCGCATGACGCAGCTGCTGTTCCGCGACGACCCCTACCTCAGGTCCTGCGAGGCGACGGTCGTCGCCGCGCGCGACAACGTGGTCGAGCTCGACCGCACCGTGTTCTATCCCCTGGGCGGCGGCCAGGCCGGCGACACCGGCCGGATCGGCGGCGCGCGCGTGGCGGACACGCGAAAGGGCGAGCGCGAAGACCAGGTGCTGCATTGCCTGGAGCCGGGGGCGCCACTGCCGCCGGTGGGCTCCAGGGTGCTCGCCGAGATCGACTGGGAGCGGCGGCACCGCCTCATGCGCCTGCACACCGCGCTGCACCTGCTGGGCGCGGTGGTGCGCGCGCCGGTGACCGGCGGCCGCATCCAGGACGACAAGGCGCACCTCGATTTCGACATCGAGATGGACAAGCTGGTGAAGGAAGACATCGAGGCGCGGCTCAACGCGCTCGTCGAGGCGGGGCACGCCACGCGCGCAAGCTGGATCACCGAGGCCGAGCGCGGCGCCCGCCCCGAGCTCGTCAAGACGATGTCGGTGGCGCCGCCGCGCGGCGCCGGGCGCGTGCGCCTGATGGAGGTGCCGGGGGTGGACCTGCAGGCCTGCGGCGGCACGCACGTCGCCAACACGCGCGAGATCGGGCGGCTGGCGGTGGTGCGCATCCGCTCCGAGGGCAAGCGCAACAAGCGCGTCACGCTCGCCTTCGCCTGAGCGCGCGCCGGGCGCCCCCGCTGCCAGATTTCTCACGAAGTTTCCGCATGGCGGGCCGCGCCGCAGCATGGCCGCCGGTCGGTCGCTCCGCCCCGCCCGTCGAGGCGCCCGGCGCGTGCGCAGAAGTTCCTGTTGACGCTTCCTTGCATTGCATAGGCTGGGGCCATCGCATTTCAGGGGACGCGATTCATGGGAGCGATGCCGATGCCGATTCAGGCGGCGGTTGCGACGGCGGGCGCCGAGCGGCGCGAGGCGGTGCTGCTCTACGCCGAGCTGCGCGGCTTCGCGCGGCTGTCGGACCTGCTGGACCCGCCGCTGGTGCTCGTGCTGGCGAGCGAGTTCTTCTCGCTTGCCGCCGGCGCCGCGGGCGCCAACGGCGGCGAGCTGGTCTCCGTGGAGAACGACACCGCGCTGCTCGCCTTCAGCGCCGGCAAGGCCTCGCAGTGCGCGCCGCAGGCGGTGCTGACGGCGCAGCACATCCAGGGCGAGTCGATCAAGCTGGCGGAGAAATGGCGCGCCAACCATGGCCTGCGCGTCGCAGTGGCGCTCGGCCTGCACCTCGGCGAAACCCTATTCGGGCACGCCGGGCCGCGCGGCCAGGAGCAGCGCATCGCGCTCGGCGACAGCGTGACCCTCGCCCGCCACCTGGTGCGGCGCGCGCGCGCCGGCGAGATCGTGATGTCGGACGGCGTGATGGGCGCGCTGTCGGTCGAGAACCTCGACCTCGACGCCGAGCCGCTGCCGCCGCTCGAGGTCGGCAAGCGCCCGCCGATCCGCATCTACGGCGTGCTGCTCGACCAGCGCCTCGACTTCACCCACCAGTAGCGCCCGAAGCCGCGCCGCGGATCGCTGCGGCGAGCGACTCGGGCGGGTGCGCGCCGGAGACGCCCGACTTCCGGTCGAAGATGAAGGTCGGCACCCCGCCGATGCCGAGCTCGCGCAGCCATTCCTCGGTCGCGGCGAGCTTCTGCCCCGCCGCGGCATCGCCCCAGCGCGCCTCGAGCTGCGCCCGCGGCACCCCGCAGCCTTCCCCGATCGCCGCGAGCACCGCCGCATCGCCGGTGTCGCGTGCCTCTACGAAGTAGGCTCGGAACAGCGCCTCGACTGCGGCCTCGCCCGCGCCGCGCTCCTGCGCGAGCTCGATCAGCTGGTGCGCGCGGAAGGTGTTCGGCGTGCGCTCGATGCGCTCGAACGCGAACTCCAGCCCCTCGCCGCGCGCTTCCGCCTCGACGCGCGCGTCCAGCCCCTTAGAACGCTCGAGCGTGCCGAACTTGGCGCGCCGGTATTCGGCGCGCGCCATGCCCTCCTTCGGCATGCCGGGATTGAGCTGGAACGGCAGCCAGGTGACGCGCGCCTCGACCTCGCCCTCGAGCAGCGCGAGCGCCTTCTCCAGGCGCCGCTTGCCGATGTAGCACCAGGGGCAGATGACGTCGGAAGCGACCTCGATGTGCAGGGTCTTCGCCATGTCGCCGCCAGTATAATTCCCGTGCCATGCCGCGTCGCCCCGCCCTGCTCGCCTGCGCGCTCCTTGCCGCCGGTTGCGCGAGCCTCGTGGAGCCGCTCGAGGAGTCGTTCCTGTATCGCAGCCGTCCCGCGAGCCCGGAGCGCTTCGCCGCGATCCTCGAGCGCGACCCCGGCGTCGAGGAAGTGCGCATCAGGGCCGACGACGGCGTGCTGCTCCACGGCCTGCTCAAGCGCGCGCCCGCCGCGGCGCCCGGAAGCCGCTACCCGCTGGTGATCGTGTTCGGCGGCGTGGCGCGCGAGACCTCGTGGATGGTGGGCTGGGGCGACAAGCCGCCCGAGTGGGGCTGGCTGCTGGTCAACTACCGCGGCTACGGCCTCTCGGAGGGCAGGCCGAACGAGCGGCTCGTGCTCGCCGACGCGAGGCGCATCTACGGCTGGGCGGCGGCGCGCCCCGACGTGGACGCCTCGAATATCGTGTTGCTCGGCAGGAGCCTGGGCTCGCATTTCGCGGTCGCTCTCGCCGCCGAGCGGCCGGCGCGCGGCTTGATTCTCGCCACCCCGTTCGACAGCCTCGCCGCGATCGGCGACAAGCGCTATCCCCTGATGCCGACGGGCGCGCTGCTCAACGGCCGCTACGAGCCGGCGGCGCTCGCGCCGAAGATCCACGCCCCGGCGCTGTTCGTGCTGGCGGAGAACGACGACGTCACGCCGATCGAGCACGGCCGCGCGCTCGCCGCCGCCTGGGGCGGACCGAAGAAAGTCGTGACGCTGGCCGCGACCGGGCACCGCATGGTCGAGTGGCGGCAGGAGTATTGGCGCGAGATTTCGGCGTTCCTGCGCGAGCTGGCGCCGCCCCAGCGACGCCTGGTCGGCTCCGGAATCGTCCAGAAGTAACGATTTGCGCGGCCTGCACGATTTCCGGCTTGCCGCGCCGGAGGCAGGCGAGGTCGTCCCGGGCGGTTCCGGATTGCGCAGGCTGCGCCGGACCTCTCGTGCAGGACCGGGTACTTCCGTCCGAGCTGCCAGCAATAGCGGGTGCTGCTCTACGGCGAGCGGGCGGAAGAAGAGGTCCCCGCCCCGGTCGCGCACCGCCGGGGCGTTTTCACCGTGCCGCGCACCGCCGTTCAAGTCCCCGCCTCCGCGGGGACGACTTAAGCAGAACGGCGGCCGAACGCCGGCAAGGAGCGTGGCCGCAGGGGCCGGAGTGTAAAGTCACACTTTACACTTCGGCCTGCTCGAGCGCCCATCACGAGCCGGATGCGCCGCGAGCCGACCCGGCGCAACGCAGACTCTCGTCGCGCGTGAACCACGGGCGCGCCGCGGGCCGATGAGGCGTCCTATCCCTTTCCGGCCCCAAGGAGCGCCGCGCTAGCGGCGCTTGGCGGCCTCCGGGATCGTCCAGAAGTAGGCGGTGCGGCCGTTCGCCTCGAGCTTCTTCTCCGGCTTCCAGTCGCCCATGTCGAAGGCGTGCGACACGATGCGCGTGCCGGGCTTCAACTCGGCGAGCAGCTTCGGCCGCAGCTTCATGTTCAGGTCCGGCAGCAGGTACAGCGTCACCACGGTCGCTTCCCTGAAGTCGGACTGGAACAGGTCCTGGTTGCGGAACTCGACCAGCTTCGCCACGCCCGCCTTCCTCGCGTTGTCGGTCGCTTCGGTGATGCGATCCGGATCGATGTCGATGCCGACGGCGCGGATGCCGTAGGTCTTCGCCGCGGTGATCGGGATGCGGCCGTCGCCCGAGCCCAGGTCGTAGAGCACGTCGCCCTTCTTCACGTTGGCAAGCCGCAGCATGTCCTCGACCAGCTCCTGCGGCGTGGGCACGAAGATCACGTCGGGCGTGCGGTTCTGCGCCGCCGCCGGCGCCGCCGCCATCAGTCCGAGAAGAAACAGCCTTGCGATGAATTTCATTTCCGGTTCTCCCAGCGAGGTTTCAGGCTCCGGCGATGGTCATGTTGTCCACGAGGATCGAGCCGCAGCGCCGCGAGCCGCGCACCACCTCGTCGCTGCCCACGGCCACGATGCCGCGGAAGATGTCGCGCAGGTTGCCCGCCACCGTGATCTCCTCTACAGGGTAGGCGATCTCGCCGCCCTCGACCCAGTAGCCCGCGGCGCCGCGCGAGTAGTCGCCGGTGACGAGGTTGACGCCGTGGCCGAGCATCTCGGTGACGAGCAGCCCGCGGCCGAGCTTTTTCAGCATGCCGCGGAAGTCGGGCCCGTCCGGCAGCACCACCAGGTTGTGGTTGCCGCCGGCGCTGCCGGTGCTCTGCATGCCGAGCTTGCGCGCCGAGTAGCAGCCGAGGAAGTAGCCTTCGAGCACGCCCGCGCGCACCACCTGCCGGGTGCGCGTCGCGACGCCCTCCTCGTCGAAGGGCGAGCTCGCCAGCCCCTGCGGCTCGTGCGGGCGCTCCTCGATGGTGACGCCGGGCGCGAACACCTGCTTGCCGAGCGAATCGACGAGGAACGACGACTTCCGGTAGAGGCTGCCGCCGCTCGCCGCCGACACGAAGGCACCGACGAGCTGCGTCGCCACCGGCGCCTCGAACAGCACCGGCGCCTGGCAGGTGGCGATCTTGCGCGCGCCGAGCCGCGCGAGCGCGCGCTCGCCCGCATAGCGGCCCAGCGCCTCCGGGTCCGCCACCTTCGCGGGCACGCGCGCGGCACTGTACCAGTCGTCGCGCTGCATCGCGCCGCGCTCTTCCGCGATCACCGAGAGCGAGAGCGAATGCCGCGAGGTCGGAAAGCCCTGCATGAAGCCGAGGCTGTTGGCGAGCACGAACTGTGCGTGCTGCGCCGAGACCGACGCGCCTTCCGAATTACTGATCTTTCGCGACAGCCTGAACGCCGCGCGCTCGGTGCGCCGCGCGATGCGGATCGCCTCCTCGGTCGTCAGCCGCCAGGGATGGTAGAGGTCGAGGTCACGCCCGTTGCGCGCGAATTCCCGAGGCTCGGGCGGCCCGGCGCAATCGTCCACCGCCGTGCGGCGCGCGATCGCCAGCGCCGCCTCGACAGTCTGCCTGAGCGCCGCAGCGGAAAAATCCGACGTGCTCGCGTGGCCGCGGCGCGCCGCGGGGCGCTCGCCGAGGTACACCGTGACGCCGGCCGCCTTGTCGCGGTTGTGCTCGATGGTCTCGATACGGCCCTTGCGCACCGTGACCGAGAGGCCGAAGCCCTCGGAGACGTCGCACTCGCAGGCCGCGGCGCCGCCCTGCTGCGCCGCATCGAGCACCTGCTGCGCGAACTCCTTGAGCCGCTCCGGCGTGTAGGTGAATCGCTCGTCGGCGGGCGGCGGCGCGGGCATGGCGCGCTATCATACAGCGCGATGGATGGCGAACTCGTCAGCAAGACGAAACGCAAGCAGCAGATGCACGAGTTGCAGGCGCTCGGCGCGGCGCTGCTCGAGCTGCCGCCGGCGCAGCTCGATGCGCTGGGGCTTGACGACGGTCTCGCGCAGGCATTGCGCGAGGCGCACGCGATCACGAGCCACGAGGCGCGCCGCCGCCAGGTGCAGTACATCGGCAGGCTGATGCGCGAGCTGGACCCCGAGCCGATCCGCGCCGCGCTCGCCGAGGTCGCCGGCAGCTCCGCGGCGGCGCGCGCGCGGCACAAGCGCCTCGAGCAGTGGCGCGCCCGCCTGATCGAGGACGACACGGCGCTCACCGAGTTCGCGCGCGAGGCCGCGCCCGGGCGCGCCGAGCTGCAGGCGCTGCGCGCACTCATCCGCAACGCGCGCCGGGAAATCGAGGAGAATCGCCCGCCGCGCGCGCAGCGCGAGCTGTTCCGGTTGCTGCGCGAGTCGCTCGAGGCCGCGCCGTGATCGAGACCGAGTTCCTGTTCAGGGCGCGGGTCACACTCGAGCCGCCGCGCGAGCTGGGCGCCACGCCGCAGGGGCGGCGGCGCATCATCGGCATCACGGGCGGCGAGTTCTCGGGGCCGCGGCTTTCCGGCAGGGTGCTTCCGGGCGGCGCCGACTGGCAGGTGATCCGCGCCGACGGCGTCGCTTACCTCGATGCGCGTTACACGCTCGAGACTTCCGACGGCGCGCTCATCTACGTGGAGAACCACGGCTACCGGCATGGTCCGAAGGAGGTGATCGAGCGGCTGGCGCGCGGCGAGGAGGTGGACCCTGCGCTCTACTACATGCGCACCACGCCGTGGTTCGAGACCTCCGACGCGCGCTACGACTGGCTCAACCGCACGGTGTGCGTCGGCACCGGCGCGCGCCGCGCAGCTGCCGTAGAGCTGGAGTTTTTCGCAGTCAAATGAGCGGCGAGCTGGTCATCGGCCTCGTTTCAGTGAGCGACCGCGCCTCGGGCGGCGTCTACAAGGACGAGGGCATCCCCGCGCTCAAGGAGTGGCTCGGCAGGGCGATCCGCTCGCCCGCATGGCGCGATGAGACGCGGCTGATTCCCGACGAGCAGCCGGTGATCGAGGCGACGCTGAAGGAGCTGGTGGACGCGAAGGGCTGCCACCTCGTGCTCACCACCGGCGGCACCGGGCCCGCGCCGCGCGACCTCACCCCCGAGGCGACGCTCGCCGTGGCCGACAAGCCGATGCCGGGCTTCGGCGAGCAGATGCGCCAGATCTCGCTCAAGTTCGTGCCGACCGCGATCCTGTCGCGCCAGGTGGCGGTGATCAGGAAAGGCTGCCTCATCGTCAACCTGCCCGGGCAGCCGAAATCGATCCGCGAGACGCTGCAGGGGCTGCCCGACGTGCCCGGGATCTTCGCCGCGGTGCCCTACTGCATCGATCTCATCGGCGGGCCCTACATCGAGA
>CAZVHU010000130.1:0-9481 GCA_964627075.1 uncultured Enterobacteriaceae bacterium
TCGCGCGCGTGGAAGGCCCGCGCCTCGCGCAGCACCTCGCGCAGGATCTGGTAGCACACGGTGCGCGCGGTCTTCACCTCGCCGCGGCCGCCGCAGGTCGGGCAGGGCTCGCACAGCACGTGCGCGAGCGACTCGCGGGTGCGCTTGCGCGTGAGCTCCACCAGCCCCAGCGCAGTGAAGCCGTTCACCGTGATGCGGGTGCGGTCGCGCGCGAGCGCCCGCTTCAATTCCTCGAGCACCGCGCCGCGGTGCTCCTCGGACTCCATGTCGATGAAATCCACGATGATGATGCCGCCCAGGTTGCGCAGCCGCAGCTGGCGCGCGATCGCCTGCGCCGCCTCGAGGTTGGTCTTGAACACGGTGTCGTCGAAGGTGCGGCTGCCGACGAAGCCGCCGGTGTTGACGTCGATCGTGGTCATCGCCTCGGTCTGGTCGATCACCAGCGTGCCGCCGGACTTGAGCGCCACGCGCCGCGACAGCGCCTTCTCGATCTCGTCCTCGACGTTGTAGAGCTCGAACAGCGGCCGCTCGCCGGCGTAGTGCTCGAGCTTGCCGCGCAGCCGCGGCATGTAGCCGGCGGCGAAGGCCTCCAGCTTCTGGTAGTTCTCGCGCGAGTCCACCAGCACGCGCGCGGTCTCGGCCGAGACCATGTCGCGCAGCACGCGCTGCGCGAGCGACAGGTCCTGGTGCAGCAGGGCCGGCGGCTGCGCCCCGAGCGAGCGCTCGCGGATCGCCTGCCAGAGCTTGCGCAGGTACTCGATGTCGGCGCGCAGCTCGTCCTCGCCCGCGCCCTCGGCCTGCGTGCGCAGGATGAAGCCGCCCTTCTCGTCCGCGGGCAGCAACTCCTTCAGCTTGTCGCGCAGCTGCGCGCGCCCGGCCTCGTCCTCGATCTTCTGCGAGATGCCGATGTGCGGGTCGTGCGGCAGGTAGACGAGCAGCCGCCCGGCGAGCGACACCTGGGTCGAGAGCCGCGCGCCCTTGGTGCCGATCGGGTCCTTCACCACCTGCACCAGCACCGGCTGGCCCTCGGCGAGCAGCTTCTCGATCGGCCTGGCGCCGCCGTGATTGTTGCCGCCCTCGGCGGCGCGGCGCTGCTCCCGGATGTCGGCCACGTGCAGGAACGCGGCGCGCTCCAGGCCCGCGTCGACGAACGCGCTCTGCATCCCGGGCAGCACGCGCGCGACCCGCCCCATGTAGATGTTGCCTACGAGACCCCGGCTCGCGGCGCGCTCGACGAGCAGCTCCTGCACCTGCCCCGCGCCGAGCACCGCGACGCGCGTCTCCTGCGGGGTGACGTTAACGAGTACTTCTTCGGTCACGCAGCGTGTCCAGCCGGTCGATCAACTGCGCGGTCTCGAACAAGGGCAGCCCCACGATGCCCGAGTGGCTGCCGCGGATCTCGGCCACGAACTTCGCCGCGCGCCCCTGGATGGCGTAGGCGCCCGCCTTGTCGTCGGCCTCGCCGGTGGCGACGTAGTCGCGGATCTCCTCGGGCGAGAGGTTGCGGAACTGCACCTCCGAGGTCGAGAGCGCGGTGTCGAGGCGCTCGTCGTACTTGAGCGCCACCGCGGTGAGCACCTCGTGGCGCCGGCCGGAGAGCGCGGCGAGCATCGCTGCGGCGTCGCGCCGGTCCGCGGGCTTGCCGAAGATGCGGCCGTCGAGCGCCACCGTGGTGTCGGCGGCGAGCACCGGCGCGCGCGGCAGGTTGCGCTGCATCAGCCGCCGCCAGCCGGCCTCGGCCTTGGCGCGCGCCAGGCGCTGCACGTACTCCGCGGGCGACTCGCCCGCCCTGACCTCCTCGTTCACCTCCGGGTCGGAGTCGGGGCGGTCGCGGAACAGCAGCAGGTGGAACTTGACGCCGATGTGAGAGAGCAGCTCGCGGCGGCGCGGGCTGCGCGAGGCGAGATAGATGCTGCGGTCGATCGGCGCCATGGGAGCGGGCGAGTGTAGCAAAGCCCGCGGGGGCGCAGAGGCGCGCGCGGCGCGGCTAGTCCCGGTGGTAGGGGTGGCCGGTGAGCAGGGTCGCCGCGCGGTACAGCTGCTCGGCGAGCACCACCTCGGCAAGCGCGTGCGGCAAGGTGAGCGCCGAGAGCCGCACGAGCTGCATCGCCTCGCGCCTGGCGTTCTCGTCCAGCCCGTCGGCGCCGCCCACCACGAAGGCGAGCGGCGAGGGCTCGGCGAGCCAGCGCGCGAGCTGCGCGGCGAACTGGCGCGTGGTGTACTCGCGGCCGCGCTCGTCGAGCGCCACCACCCGCGCTCCGCGCGGCGCTCGCGCCGCGAGCGCGACCTCGTAGCCGCGCGGCATGCGGCGCAGGTAGTCGGCGCGCGCTTCTGCCGCCCAGCCGCGCAGCCTACCGCCGAGCGCGACGAGGTGCAGCCTTGCCATGGCGGGCGCGCGCTGCGGCGGGCGCCGCGCGCTTGAGCTTCACTTCCCTGCCGCCCCAGAGCTCCTCGAGGTTGTAGTGGCTGCGCACCGCGGGGTGCATGATGTGCACCACGATGTCGCCCAGGTCCACCAGCACCCACTCGCCGCCCCTGCGGCCCTCGACGCCGTAGACGCGGGCGCCGATCTTGTGCGCGCGCTCGCGCACGCTCTCGGCGAGCGCATTCACCTGGCGGCTGGAGTCGCCGCTCGCGATCACCACGCGCTCGAAGATCGAGGCGTGGCGCGCGACGTTGAACACCACAATGTCGCGCCCCTTCACGTCCTCCAGCGCGGCGACCACCTCGCGCTGCTTCCTGCGGATGTCCATCAGCGGTACAGGCCGTGCCCGCGGATGTAGGCGAGCACCGGCGCGGGCACGAGGCCCGAGACGTCCTCGCCGCGCCCGATGCGCTCGCGCAGCTCGCTTGCCGATACTGCGAGCGCCTCGAACGGCACCTGCACGACCGCGCCCGCTGGCACTTCCGCGGGGCCGGCGGCGGGTGCCGTGCCGCGGGCGAACACGGCGAAGCGCGCAAAGTCGAAGAGTTCGCGCCAGCGGTGCCAGGTGTCGAGCTTGGCGTACTGGTCCGAGCCGATCAGCATCACGAGCGGCGTGCCCGCGCCGAGCTCGGCGCGCAGCGCGCGCAGCGTGTCGAGCGTGTACCCGGTCGCGCCGGGTGCGAGCTCGCGCTCGTCGATCGCGTAGCGCGGCTCGCCGGCGAGCGCGAGCCTGAGCATCGCGACGCGGTCGCGCGCGCTCGCCACCGCGGGCTTGCGGTAGTGCGGCGCGCCGGTCGGCACCCACAGCACGCGCGCCGCGCCGAGCGCCTCGAGCGCGCGGCGGGCGATCGCGAGATGGGCGTTGTGGACAGGATCGAAGGTTCCGCCGAGGAGCGCAACGGGCGCTGCGCCCATCAGCCGCGCACTTCTCCGTGGCCGAGCACCACGAATTTCTGCGTCGTCAGGCCCTCCAGTCCCACCGGCCCGCGCGCGTGCAGCTTGTCGGTCGAGATGCCGATCTCGGCCCCGAGGCCGTACTCGAAGCCGTCGGCGAAGCGCGTCGAGGCGTTCACCATCACCGAGCTCGAGTCCACCTCGCGCAGGAAGCGCTCGGCGCGCGCGCGGTCCTCGGTGACGATGGCGTCGGTGTGCTGCGAGCCGTAGCGCGCGATGTGCTCGATCGCCTCGTCCAGCCCCTTCACCACGCGGATCGAAACCACCGGCGCCAGCCACTCGGTGCGGTAGTCCTCCTCGGTGGCGGCCTTGGCGTCGGCGACGAGCGCGCGCGCCGCGGCGTCGGCCCGCATCTCGACGCCCTTGGCGCGGTAGATCGCGGCGATGCGCGGCAGCACCGCCGGCGCGATCGCCTCGGCAACCAGCAGCGTCTCCATCGTGTTGCAGGTGGCGTAACGCTGGGTCTTCGCGTTGTCGGCGATGCGCACCGCCATGTCCGGGTCGGCGCGATCGTCGATGTAGACGTGGCACACGCCATCGAGGTGCTTGATCATCGGGATGCGCGACTCGCGCGCCAGGCGCTCGATCAGTTCCTTGCCGCCGCGCGGCACGATGATGTCCACGTACTCGGTCATGGTGACCAGCTCGCCCACCGCGGCGCGGTCGGCAATGGCGACGACCTGCACCGCGGCTTCCGGCAGCCCTGCTGCCTTGAGCCCCGCGCGCACGCACGCGGCGATCGCCTGGTTGGAGTGCAGCGCTTCCGACCCGCCGCGCAGGATGCAGGCGTTGCCCGCCTTGAGGCACAGCCCGGCCGCGTCCGCGGTCACGTTGGGGCGCGACTCGTAGATGATGCCGACCACGCCGAGCGGCACGCGCATGCGGCCGACCTCGATGCCGGTCGGGCGCCTGCGCAGCTCGGAGATCGCGCCGACGGGGTCGGGCAGCGCCGCGACCTGCTCCAGGCCCGCGGCCATCTGCTCGACGGTCGCAGGGGTGAGCGTCAGGCGATCGATGAAGGCCGCATCCAGCCCGTCCTTTGCCGCCTGCTCGACATCGGCGCGGTTGGCCTCGATCAACTCGGCGGCGCGCGCGCGGATCTCGGCCGCGATCGCGGCGAGCGCGCTGTTCTTGGCGTCGGTGCCGGCGCGCGCGAGGACCCTCGCGGCGGCGCGCGCCGCGGCGCCCATCTCGCGCATCATGGCGCGGACGTCAAGCGATCTTGCGGGCGCCTTCGGTTCCATAAAGGAATTCTAAACCCAGGGCGAGCAGCTCATCCCAGGGCTCGCCCGGCCCGACGCCCTTCACAGCGCGGTCGATGCGTGCGGCGCGCGCGAGCGTGCGCTCGAGCGCGGGGCGGCTGTAACGCGAGACCGCGGCGCGAATCGCCGCCTGGCGCGGCCCCCAGACACGGTTCTCGCGCAAGAGCTGCTCGATCGGCCGGCCCGCGGCGAGGCCCTGCTGCACCCTGAGGATCGCGCGCAGCTCCTCGGCGAGCGTCCAGAGCACCAGGCTCGGCGGCTCGCCCTCGCCGCGCAAGCCTTCCAGGACGCGCGCATACCGCGCGAGGTCGCCCGCCGCGAGCGCGGCCGCGCAGTCGCCCGCGTCGTAGCGCGCCACGTTCGCCACCGCGCGCTCCACCTGCTCGAGCGAAAGCTCGCCCTCGGGCGCGAGCAGCGCGAGCTTTTGCACCTCCTGGTGCGCGGCGAGCAGGTTCCCCTCTACGCGCTCGGCCAGGAACTCGAGCACCTCGCGCGGCGCGCGCTGCTTCTGGCGCGCCAGCCGCGCCGCGATCCATTCGGGGAGCTTGGGGCGGTCCACCGGAAAGATGTCCACCACCACGCCGGCGGCGGCAAGCGCGCGGAACCAGCCCGAGTCCTGCTCGTCGCGCCGCAGCCGCGGCAGGCTGACGAGCAGCACGTTGCCGGCCGCGAGCTTCTCGCAGTAGTGCGCGATCGCCTCGGCGCCCGCCGCGCCGGGGCGACCGGAGGGGATTCGCAGCTCGATCAATTTCCTGCCGCCGAAGAGCGACCGGCTCGCCGCCGCGTGCCTGAGGCTCGCCCAGTCGAAGCCGCGCTCCGCGGCCAGCCGCTCGCGCTCCTCGCAGCCCGCGCGGCGCGCCGCGGCGCGCACCGCGTCGGCCGCCTCGAGCGCGAGCAGGGGCTCGTCGCCATGCAGCACGTAGACCGGCGCGAGCGACTTCGCAAGCTGCGCCGGAAGCTGCTCCGCGCGAACCTGCACGTCAGTCGGCCCTGGGCTTTGGCGGCTGCGCGGCGGCGAGGCGCCGCATCACGAGCTGCACCATGTCGAACTGCATGTCGCGGTACAGCTGCTGCTCCTCGGCCTCCTTGGCGAGGATCACCGAGTCGTCGTAGGTGATGGCACGCGACAGCTGCACGGTGCTCGCGGGCAGGAACTCGGCGCCCTTGCCGTCGTGCACGCGAAAGCCGACGCGGTAGCGCAGCTCGAACTCGTTGACGCGGCCCGCGGCGTTGAGCGACAGGATGATCTTCTCGCGCGCTTCCTGGGTGAACTCGAGCACCGCCTGCGCGCTCCTGGGGTCGTCCACCACCCGCGTGCGGGTGCCGGCGCGGATGTTGCGCTTGATATCGAGGCCGATGCCGCCGGTTGCGGGCACGTACAGCGTCTCGAACGGCAGGTCGGCGGTGCCGCGCAGCTGGAAGCCGCAGGCCGCGAGAAGCGCGCAGCACAGGACGAGGAGCGCAAGCCGCGCGGCGCGCATCACACCACCACGTTGATCAGCCGCCCCGGCACCACGATGATCTTGCGGATCGGCCTTCCAGTGATGTGCTTCTGCACCGCGGCGTTCGCCTGCACCAGCGTCTCGAGCGCCTTCTGGTCGGCGGCCTTGGGCGCGCGCAGGCTGCCGCGCGTCTTGCCGCCCACCTGCACCACGTACTCGATCTCGTCCTGCTCGAGGGCCGCGGGGTCGGGCTCGGGCCAGGCGGCGAGCATCACGTCCTCGCCGAAGCCGAGCGCGCGCCACAGGCGGTGGCAGATGTGCGGCGTGATCGGCGCGAGCAGCCGCAGCAGGATCGAGAGGCCTTCCTCGCTCTCCGGCGAGCGCCCGGGGACCTTCTCCAGCGCGTTCAGGATCTTCATGCCCGCCGAGGCGACGGTGTTGAACTGGTGCTTGCCGAGGTCGTAGTTCGCCTGCCTGAGCACCGAGTGGATCTCGTGGCGCAGCGCCTTGGCGTCGGCGGGTCGCGCCGCGGCGGCCTGGAACTTCGCGCCGTAGGCCCACAGGCGCTTCAGGAACCTGAACGAGCCCTCCACGCTCTCGTCCGACCACTCCAGCGTGTTGGTCGGCGGCGAGGCGAAGATGATGTAGAAGCGCGCCGTGTCCGCGCCGTACTCGTCGATCAGCGCCTGCGGGTCGACGCCGTTGTTCTTCGACTTGGACATCGTGCCGATGCCGTCGAACACCACCTCGGCGCCGTCGGCGCGCCGCCGCGCCCCGGCAATGCGGCCCTTGGCGTCGCGCTCGACCTCGACTTCCGACGGGTGCACCCACTCGCGGCGCCCCTCGTCGTTATCGCGGTAGTACGACTCGGCGAGCACCATCCCTTGCGTGAGCAGGTTGCTGAAGGGCTCGTCCACCGCGAGCAGCCCCTCGTCGCGCATCACGCGCTGGAAGAAGCGCGAGTAGAGCAGGTGCAGGATCGCGTGCTCGATGCCGCCGATGTACTGGTCCACCGGCATCCAGTAGCTCGCGCGCTCGTCGACCATCGCGCCGGGCTGCCCCGGGCAGCAGAAGCGCGCGAAATACCAGGACGAGTCGACGAACGTGTCCATGGTGTCGGTCTCGCGCCGCGCCGGCTTGCCGCAGGACGGGCATTTGGTCTGGAAGAACTCGGGGAGCCTGGCGAGCGGGTTGCCGGTGCCGTCGGGCACCAGGTTCTCCGGCAGCACCACGGGCAGGTCTTCGTCGGGCACCGGCACGTCGCCGCAGGCGTCGCAGTGCACGATCGGGATCGGGCAGCCCCAGTAGCGCTGGCGCGAGATGCCCCAGTCGCGCAGCCGCCACTGCACCTGCTTCTCGCCGAGGCCCTTCGCCGCGAGGTCGGCGGCGATCGCGTCCACCGCCGCCTGGTAGGCGAGGCCGTCGTACTTGCCCGAGTTGATGCACGTGCCGTACTCGGCGTACTCGGGCTTCCACGGCGCGGGCACCGCGTCGCCAAGTGGATGCCGGATCACCGGCGCGATGCGCAGGCCGTACTTGAGCGCGAAGGCGTAGTCGCGCTCGTCGTGCGCCGGCACGCCCATCACCGCGCCCTCGCCGTAGCCGGCGAGCACGTAGTTGCCGACCCACACCTCGAGCTGCTCGCCCGAGAGCGGGTGCGTGACGTACACGCCGGTGGGCATGCCGCGCTTCTCGATCTGCGCAAGGTCCGCTTCCATCACCGCGCCGCGCTTGCATTCCTCGACGAACTCGGCAAGCGCGGCGTTCTTCTTCGCCGCGTAGGCCGCGATCGGGTGCTCCGCCGCCACCGCGCAGAAGGTGGTCCCCATGATGGTGTCGGCGCGCGTGGTGAACACCCACAGCAGGCGCTTCTCGCCGCCGAGCGTGTAGGGGAACGCGAGCCGCACGCCCTCCGAGCGGCCGATCCAGTTCTTCTGCATCAGCTTCACCTGCTCGGGCCAGCCCGGCAGCCGCTCGAGCGCCGCGAGCAGCTCCTCGGCGTAGGCGGTGATGCGCAGGAAGTACATCGGGATCTCGCGCTTTTCCACCGGCGCGCCGGTGCGCCAGCCGCGGCCGTCGATCACCTGCTCGTTGGCGAGCACCGTCTGGTCCACCGGGTCCCAGTTGACGACGCCGGACTTCCTGTAGGCGAGCCCCTTGCGGAAAAGCCGCGTGAACAGCCACTGGTTCCACCTGTAGTAATCGGGCTTGCAGGTCGCGAGCTCGCGCTCCCAGTCGAGCGCGAAGCCGAGCGACTGCAGCTGGCGCTTCATGTAGGCGATGTTGTCCCAGGTCCACTTCGCCGGCGGCACCTTGTTCGCCATCGCCGCGTTCTCCGCCGGCAGGCCGAACGCGTCCCAGCCCATCGGCTGCAGGACGTTGAGCCCGCGCATGCGGTGGTGGCGCGTGAGCACGTCGCCGATGGTGTAGTTGCGCACGTGCCCCATGTGGAGCTTGCCCGAGGGGTACGGGAACATCGACAGGCAATAGAATTTTCGCTTGCCCGGGTCCTCGGTGACGCGGAACGAGCGCCGCGCGTCCCAGAACGCCTGGGCGTCGCGCTCGACCGCCTGCGGCTCGTAACGCTCCTCGATGTGTGACGGAGTTGGCACGGAGCGCGAATTATAGACGGCACGGCATCCGCCGCCGCCGCGCATGCCGTATATGGGCGCGTTGCCAAGACTGAAGGAGAAGGCCATGAGAAGCTGCCTCAGGTTCGTGCTCGCCGCGGCGCTCGCGCTGGCGGCTCAGCTCGCCGCGCAGTTCGCCGCCGCCGCGCCGCCCGCGGTGATCGAGGGCATCCAGATGCCGGCGTGGGTGGAGCGCGACGGCAAGCGCCTGCCGCTCACCGTCGCGATGGAACTGAAACCCGGCGACCGCCTGATCACCGGCGGCGAAGCGCGCGTGCTGATACGGCTCGCGGAGGGCAGCGTGGTGAAGCTGGGCGAGAACGGCACGCTCGTGCTCACCGAGCTCGAGCCGCGGAGCGACGTGTTCCGCCTCGCGATGCGCGTCGCGCAAGGGGCGTTTCGCTTCACCACCGACTTGCTGCGGCGCGACCGCAAGCGGCTCGTGAGCATCCAGGTGGCGACGGTGACCGCAGGCATCCGCGGCACCGACCTGTGGGGCAAGTCGCTGCCTGATCGCCAGGTCGTGTGCCTCATCGAGGGCGCGATCGAGGTCGGCGCCGAGGACGAGGCCCCGGTGCTGATGGACCAGCCGCGCCAGTTCTACCAGCGCGACAAGGGCAAGACTGCGCCGATCGGCTTCGTCACCCCTGAGCAGCTCGCCATCTGGGCGAAGGAAACCGAGATCGAAGCCGGCAAGGGCGCCGCGCGCCGCGGCGGCAAGTGGCGCGTGACGCTGATCGAGGCCGATAACCAGGACGCGGCGCTCGC
>CAZVHU010000131.1:0-9422 GCA_964627075.1 uncultured Enterobacteriaceae bacterium
GCCCGAGGACTCGGCGCCGCTCGGCCTGCGCGACCGCGCGATGCTCGAGGTGCTCTACGGCTCCGGCCTGCGCGTCTCCGAGCTGGTGGCACTCAAGGTGTTCGAAGTCAACCTCGATGCCGGCGTGCTGCGCATCCTCGGCAAGGGCTCCAAGGAGCGCCTGGTGCCGCTCGGCGAGGAGGCGGTGGACTGGGTGCGGCGCTACCAGCGCGAGGCGCGCCCGCGCCTCATGAGGCGCGCGGCAAGCGACGCGCTCTTCGTCACCGGGCGCGGCGCGGGAATGACGCGGCAGGCGTTCTGGCACGCGATCAAGCGCCACGGCGCAAGGGCGATCCCCGGGAAAAGCCTGTCGCCGCACGTGCTGCGCCACGCCTTCGCCACGCACCTCATCAACCACGGCGCCGATTTGCGCGTGGTGCAGATGCTGCTCGGGCACGCCGACATCTCGACCACGCAGATCTATACCCACGTCGCGCGCGAGCGCCTCAAGGCGCTGCACGCCAAGCACCACCCGAGGGGTTGACGGTGGGCAGGGCGAAGCGGCCGAGCCATTCGGAGACCCCGGCGACGCAGTTCCTCAAGGCGCACGGCGTCGCCTACACCGAGCATTTCTACGAATATGTCGAGCGCGGCGGCACGGCGGCTTCGTCTGCCGGGCTTGGCGTCCCGGAGCACAGCGTGGTGAAGACGCTGGTGATGCAGGACCAGGACGGCGAGCCGCTGATCGTCCTCATGCACGGCGACAAGTCGGTCTCGACCCGCAACCTCGCGCGCCAGGCGGGCGTCAAGAGGATCGAGCCGGCGGCGCCCGAGGCGGCGCAGCGCCATTCGGGCTACCAGGTCGGCGGCTGCTCGCCCTTCGGCACCCGCAAGAGGATGCCCGTCTATCTCGAGCGCTCGATCCTCGAACTGCCGCGCATATACATCAACGGCGGCCGGCGGGGCTTTCTCGTGTGCATCGCGCCGGGCGAGATCGTGCGCACGCTGGCGCCGCGGCTGGTCGAGGTGGCGCGCGCCGATTGAGGCTGCGTGCAGCGCAGCCGCGAAACGTGTTCCGCGCGCGCCCGGGAGGTTTACCATTTCGCATCCCCTGCAGCGACGGGAAGCCGCCATGACCGACCTGTCCGATTACTTCTCTTCAGCGTTCTGGCGCGTCAATCCGCCCGACCCCGACCCGGTCGAGACGCGCGAGTGGCTCGAGGCCCTTGACGCGCTGGTGACGGCGGGAGGGCGCGAGCGCGCCACGTTCCTCCTGCGCAAGCTCCTCGAGCACGCGCGCGTGCGCAAGGTGCAGCTGCCGCCGGTGCTCAACACGCCCTACCGCAACACGATCCCGCTCGCCGAGCAGCCGCAGTTCCCGGGCAACCTCGAGCTCGAGCAGCGCATCTCGGCGATCGTGCGCTGGAACGCGCTCGCCATGGTGGTGCGCGCCAACCGCGCGCACCCCGAGCTCGGCGGCCACATCGCGAGCTACGCCTCGGCGGCGGACCTGTTCGAGGTCGGCTTCAACCACTTCTTCCGCGCGGGCGACGCCGCGGACCTCGTCTACTTCCAGCCGCATTCGGCGCCGGGCGTCTACGCGCGCGCCTTCCTCGAGGGGCGGCTCACCGAATCGCAGCTCGACAACTACCGCCGCGAGACGGGCGGCGGCGGGCTTTCCTCGTACTGCCATCCGTACCTGATGCCGGAGTTCTGGCAATTCCCGACCGGCTCGATGGGCCTGGGGCCGCTCAACGCGATCTACCAGGCGCGCTTCCTGCGCTACCTCGAGGACCGCGGCATCCTCGCCACGCGCGGCCGCAAGGTGTGGGCGTTCGTAGGCGACGGCGAGATGGACGAGCCCGAGTCGCTCGCGGGGCTGTCGCTCGCGGCGCGCGAGGGCCTCGACAACCTCATCTTCGTGGTGAACTGCAATTTGCAGCGCCTCGACGGCCCGGTGCGCGGCAACGGCTCGATCGTGCAGGAGCTGGAGGGCCTGTTTGCCGGCGCCGGCTGGAACGTGCTCAAGCTCCTCTGGGGAAGCGACTGGGACGCGCTGTTCGCGCGCGACGAGGAGGGCGTGCTCCTCAAGCGGCTGCATGAGACGGTGGACGGCGAGTTCCAGACCTACGCTGCCACCGACGGGCGCTTCAACCGCGAGCATTTCTTCAACAAGTACCCGGAGCTGCGCGAGCTGATCGCCGGCATGTCGGACGACGACATCGACCGCCTGCACCGCGGCGGCCACGACCCGGTCAAGATCTACGCCGCCTACCATCGCGCCCTGCAGCACAAAGGGCAGCCGACGGTAGTGCTCGCGCAGACCAAGAAGGGCTACGGCATGGGCCACTGGGGCCAGGGCAAGATGGGCACGCACCAGCAGAAGAAGCTCGACGACGCGGCGCTGATCGAGTTCCGCGACCGCTTCTCGCTGCCGCTCTCGGAAGCCGAGGTCACGGCGCTGCGCTTTCACCGTCCGGCGCAGGACAGCCCCGAGATGCGCTACCTGCGCGCCTGCCGCGAGAAGCTCGGCGGCTACCTGCCGCAGCGCACCGCCAGGGCGCCGGCGCTCGCCGCGCCCGCGCGCGAGACCTTCGCGCGCCTGATCGAGGGCACGCACGGCCGCGAGCAGTCCACCACCATGGTGTTCGTGCAGCTGCTTGCGCAGCTGCTCAAGGACCCCTTGGTGGGAAAACGCGTGGTGCCGATCGTCGCCGACGAGGCGCGCACCTTCGGCATGCAGACGCTGTTTCGCCAGGTCGGCATCTACTCGGCGGTGGGGCAGCTCTACGAGCCCGAGGACCACGACGAGCTGCTCTATTACAAGGAGGCGAAGGACGGCCAGATCCTCGAGGAAGGCATCACCGAGGCGGGCGCGCTCGCCTCGTGGATCGCCGCCGCGACCTCGTACTCCTCGCACGGCGTGCCGATGCTGCCGTTCTACGTCTACTACTCGATGTTCGGCTTCCAGCGCGTCGGCGACCTCGTCTGGGCGGCGGCCGATTCGCGCGCGCGAGGGTTTCTGGTAGGCGGCACCGCGGGCCGCACGACGCTCGCCGGCGAAGGGCTGCAGCACCAGGACGGCTCCTCGCACCTTGCCGCCGCCGCGATCCCGAACTGCCGTGCGTGGGATCCGTGCTTCGGCAACGAGCTCGCGCTCATCGTGCAGGACGGCATGCGCCGGATGCTCGGGGAGCAGGAGGACGTCTTCTACTACCTCACGGTGATGAACGAGAACTACGTCCACCCGCCGCTGCCCGCCGGCGCCGAGGAGGGCGTCTTGCGCGGTATGTACCTGTTCCGCTCTTCCTCCCTTCCCCTTACCAAGGGGGAGGGTCGGGGTGGGGGTCATGTCCCACGTGTGCAGCTCCTGGGCTCGGGCGCCATCCTGCGCGAGGCGATCGCCGCGGCAGAACTTCTCGCGCGCGACTGGGGCGTGGCGAGCGACGTCTGGAGCGTTACTTCATTTACCGAGCTGCGGCGCGACGGGATGGCCTGCGAGCGCGCGCGCCGCATGGGCGGCGAGGCGCAAAGCTGGGCCGAGCGTTGCCTTGCGCCCACCCGCGGGCCGGTGATCGCGGCGAGCGACTACGTGAGCGCGGTGGCGGACCTCATCCGGCCCTACGTGCCGCGGCGCTACGTCGCCCTCGGCACCGACGGCTTCGGGCGCTCGGACACGCGCGAGCGGCTGCGCGACTTCTTCGAGGTGAGCGCGCCGCACATCGCGCTCGCCGCGCTCGCCGCGCTGGCCGACGAAGGGCAATTCGAGCGCGCGAGGCTGGCGGCGGCAGCGGCGAAGCTTGGCGTGGACCCGGCGCGCGCCGCGCCCTGGACGCGCTGACGATTACTTCCGGCGCTCGATCGAGACGCCCACGCGCCCGGCGTTGGGCAGGATGCCGATCTTGGCGGCGCTCACCTTCACCCAGGGCGCGCCGAAATCGTCGAGCAAGAGGCGCGCGATGCGCTCGGCGAAGGTCTCCACGAGGCGAAAGTGCCCGCTCGCGGCGAGCGCCTTGATCCTGAGCGCAACCTGCTCGTAGTCGATGGTGTCGGCGACGCGGTCGCTCGCGAATACCGCCTCGCCGGGCAGCCCGATGTCGAGGTCCACCGAAACCGTCTGCGGCGCGTGGCGCTCGCGCCGGTGGATGCCGATCAGAACCTCGACGCGCAGGTCGCGCATCAGGATGGAGTCCATGGCTGATTATAGAATCCCCTCCATGCAGACCGCGCTCGTCGCGCTCGCCGCCTACCTCATCGGCTCGATCTCGTTCGCGGTCGTGGTGAGTCGCCTCCTCGGCCTTCCCGACCCGAGGAGCTACGGCTCGAGGAACCCCGGCGCGACCAACGTGCTGCGCTCGGGAAGCAAGCTCGCCGCGGCTCTCACGCTCATCGGCGACGCGGGCAAGGGCGCGCTCGCGGTCTGGCTGGCGATGCTCTACACGGGCGAGTCCGCGCTCGGCGGCGTCGACGTCCCGCTCGCGGGCGCGGGTGCGTTCTTCGGGCACCTCTATCCCGTCTATCACGGTTTCAAGGGCGGCAAGGGCGTTGCCACCGCGGCGGGCGTGCTGCTCGCGCTCGATCCGTGGCTCGGGCTCGCGACGCTCGTCACCTTCGGCGTGATTGCCGCGTTCTTCCGCATGATCTCGCTTGCATCGATCGTGGCGGCGGTGTTCGCGGCGTTCTACGCCTTCTGGCTTTTCGGCCTGCGTCCGATCACGGCGGCGGTCGCCGTGCTCGCCGTTCTCATCATCCTGCGCCACCGCGAGAACATCGCGCGCCTGCTTCGCGGCGCCGAGCCTCGGGTCGGCGAGAAGCCGCGCTCGCCTCCGGGCTGAGCACTCGCGACGCGCCTACCCGAGCGTTTCGAGCTCCCAGCGCGCGCGCACCGTGAAGGGGTGCGGCTCGGTTCCCGCGGCCGGCTCGTCTCCCAGCCGCAGCGCGGCGGCGAAGGCGATCATCGCGCCGTTGTCGGTGCAGAGCCCGGGCTCGGGGTAAAAGACGTCGAAGCCGCGCGCAGCCGCCTCGGCGTCGAGCGCGGCGCGCAAACGGCGATTGGCGCCCACGCCGCCCGCGACCACCAGGCGCGTGTGCCCGGTTTTTTCCATCGCGAGCGCGCACTTGGCGACCAGCACTTCGACCACCGCGTCCTCGAAGGCGCGCGCGACGTCGGCACGAAACTGCTCGTTCGGCTCCGCGCCGCGCACGAGCAGCATCACCGCGGTCTTCAGGCCCGAGAAGCTGAAGTCGAGGTCGCCGCTCGCAATCATCGGCCGCGGCAGGCGGTGGCGGCCCGGGTGGCCGTGCTCGGCGAGCGCGGCGAGCGCCGGCCCGCCGGGGTAGCCCAGGCCGAGCAGCTTCGCCGTCTTGTCGAACGCCTCGCCCGCAGCGTCGTCGTGCGTCTCGCCGAGGAGCGCGTATCGGCCGACCCCTTCCACGCGCATCAGCTGCGTGTGCCCGCCGGAGACGAGCAGCGCCGCAAAGGGAAACTGCGGCGCGCGCGCGGCAAGGAGCGGCGAGAGCAGATGCCCCTCGAGGTGATGGATGCCGATCGCCGGGACGCCGAGCGCCATCGCAAGGCCGCGCGCGAAGGCCGCGCCCACGAGAAGCGCCCCCACCAGCCCGGGCCCCTCGGTGTAGGCGATCGCGCGCAGCTCGGCCATGTCTCGGCCGGCGCGGCTGAACACCTGGCGGCAGAGCGGCACCAGGCGCCGGATGTGGTCGCGCGAGGCGAGCTCGGGCACCACGCCCCCGTAGGCCTCGTGCATCGCCACCTGCGAATGCACCGCGTGGGCGAGCAAGCGCCCGAGCGCGCCGTCGTAGAGCCCGATTCCGGTCTCGTCGCAGGAGGTCTCGACGCCGAGGATCAGCATGTCGCAAGCATTCTAGCGGGGGGTTGGCCTGCGGCTCCGGTTTCCGTATATAATCCGCGCCCTTACGTAGAAGCGGAACCCGAATGCCGACCGTTCGCATCAAGGAAAACGAGCCCTTCGAAGTGGCGATGCGCCGCTTCAAGCGCACCGTGGAGAAGACCGGGCTTTTGACCGAATTGCGCGCCCGCGAGTACTACGAGAAGCCGACTTCCGAGCGAAAGCGCAAGCTCGCCGCGGCGGTCAAGCGCCACCACAAGCGCCTGCGCAGCCAGCTGCTGCCGAAGAAGCTCTACTAGGATTCGGCAACGAGATCTGAAAGCGCCCCGGCGCAGCACGCCGGGGCGTTTGCGTTTCTGGAGCCGCGCGCATGGACCTGAAGACCCGCATCACCGACGACATGAAGGCCGCGATGCGCGCCAGGGACAGCGCGCGCCTGTCGGCGATCCGGCTGCTGCTCGCCGCGGTGAAGCAGAAGGAAGTGGACGAGCGCGTCCAGCTTGACGACGCCGCGGTGATCGGCGTCATCGAGAAGATGGTGAAGCAGCGCCGCGAGTCGATCGCGCAGTTCGAGAAGGCGGCGCGCGCCGATCTGGCCGAGCAGGAGAAGTTCGAGATCGGCGTCGTTTCGGCCTACCTGCCGCAGCAGCTCGGCGAGGCCGAGATCGCTCAGGCCGTGGCCGCGGCGGTGGCCGAGTCCGGCGCCGCGGGCGTCAAGGACATGGGCAAGGTGATGGCGCTGCTCAAAGGCCGCCTCGCCGGCCGCGCCGACATGGGCAAGGTCTCCGCGCTGGTGAAGGCCAGGCTCTCCAGCTAAAAGGGGTCAGGACCCTTTTTCGGCATACACTGAAAAAGGGTCCTGACCCCTTTTTTCGCGTGATTCCGGACTCGTTCAAGCAGGACCTGCTCAACCGCGTCGACATCGTCGACCTGGTGTCGCGCTACGTGCAGCTGAAGAAGGGCGGCGCGAACTACCTCGGCCTCTGCCCCTTCCACAACGAGAAGACGCCTTCCTTCAGCGTGAGCCCCGCCAAGCAGTTCTACCACTGCTTCGGCTGCGGCGCGCACGGCAACGCGATCGGGTTCCTGATGTCTTACTCGGGCCTGGGGTACGTCGAGGCGGTGAAGGAGCTCGCGCAGATGGCCGGCATGCCGATGCCCGAGTGGCAGCCGCGCACGCCGGAGCAGGCGGCGAGGAAGGAGCGCGAGCCCGACCTCTACGCGGTGATGGAAAAGGCGATGGAGTTCTACCGCGCCGAGCTGAAGAAATCGCAGCGCGCGATCGACTACCTCAAGGGCCGCGGCCTGAGCGGCGAGGTCGCGGCGCGCTTCCGCATCGGCTACGCGCCGGACGACTGGCAGGGCTTGCGCGCGGCGTTTCCGGATTACGAGGACCGGACGCTCGTCGAGACGGGCCTCGTCGTCGTGAACGACGAGGGCAAGCGCTACGACCGCTTCCGCGACCGGGTGATGTTCCCGATCCTGAACGCGCGCGGCGCGGCGATCGGCTTCGGCGGGCGGGTGCTGGGCGACGGGGAGCCCAAGTACCTCAACTCGCCCGAGACGCCGCTCTTCGAGAAGGGTCGTGAGGTGTATGGCCTGGTTCAGGCGCGCGAGGCGATCCGCGCTTCAGGCGCCGTGCTGGTCGTCGAGGGCTACATGGACGTGGTGGCGCTCGCGCAGTTCGGCGTCGGCCACGCGGTGGCGACGCTCGGCACCGCGACCACGCCGGTCCACATCTCCAAGCTCCTGCGCCTGGCGGAAGAAATCGTGTTCTGCTTCGACGGCGACGCGGCGGGCCGCAAGGCCGCGTGGCGCGCGCTGGAAGTGAGCCTGCCGCTCGCCACCGACGCGAAGCCCATGAAGTTCCTGTTCTTGCCCGAGCGCGAGGACCCGGACAGCTTCGTGCGCGCGCACGGCCGGGAGGCGTTCGAGCGCCTGGCGCGCGAGGCGCAGACGCTCTCGGGGTTCCTCCTCGGCGAGCTGCGCGCCGCGGCCGACCTCGGCACGCCCGAGGGGCGCTCGCGCTTCGTGGTCTCCGCCAAGCCCCACCTGCAGCGGCTCGCGGCGCCGGGGCTTAAGCTGCAGCTCGTCAAGGAGGTCGCGGCGCTCGCGCGCCTCACGCAGGAGGAGGCCGAGCGGCTGCTCGAGCTGAAGAGCGCGCCCGTCTCGAGCTACGCGCGGCCGGCGCCGGCGCGCGCCGAGCAGCCGCTTCCGGTGTCGCTCGAGTGGAAGCTCCTCGCGCGCGTCTTCGCCAAGCCTGAGCTAGCGCTCGAGATCGACCGCGCGCTGCTGAAAGAGGAGCTGCCCGAGTCGCAGGCGCTCGGCGAGCTGATCGAGCGCCTGCAGGCCGAGGCCGACCCGGCCGCGGTGTCGGAGGGTGCGATGGTCGAGCTGATCGCGCAGGCGCGCCACGCGCAGCTGCTTGCGCGCGCGCAGGCCGCGCTCAGCTTCGAGCTCAAGCTCTCGGCCGAGGAGGCCGAAGCCGAGTTCCGCGATTTTCTTCAGGCATTGCGACGGCGCGAGCCCGAGGCCGACCGCCTGCTGCGGCAGAAGGTGCTCGCCGGCACCGCCTCGGCCGAGGAAAGGGTCGCGTTCGAGCGGAAAGTGGCGCGCGGACACGCGCAGAAGCCATTGAATTAAGGCGAATCGACTATAATTCTCAGTTTTCCAATTCTCTGCCGGTCCGTTCCGGGCCGCGATCGAGGCGAGCATGGCCAAGGACAAGCGCAAGCGCAAGGCGAAGCAGGCAAGCGCGGCAAAGAAAAAATCCAAGACAGTCAAGCAGTTGAAGCGAAAAGGGGCAGCGAAGGCCCGCCCCGCCGCCAAGAAGCTTCGCACCGCGCACGCTGCCCGCAAGGCCGCTGCCGCTAAGAAGAAGGCGAAGGTCCTAAAGGCGAAGGTCAAGGACCTCGAGGCCAAGGCCCGCAAGGCGAAGGCCAGGGATCTCAAGGCGACCGCCAAGGACCTCCGCGCCCTCAAGAAGCCCGCCGTCGCCCCCGCGAAGGCGGGCGGCAAGCCCGAAGACAAGGCCGCGCAAAAGGGCAAGGGCACGATCAAGAGCGCCAAGCAGGCGCTCGAGCTGCTCGAGCTGAAGGTCGCCCAGGCGAAGGGCAAGGGCAAGGGCCGCCCGGGCAGGAAGGGCAAGAAGGACGCGTGGCTGATCCCGCCCGAGATGCCCAAGGAAGACGCCGAGACGCGCCGCACGCGGCTCAAGAACCTGATCAAGCTCGGCAAGGAGCGCGGCTTCCTCACCTACTCGGAGATCAACGATCACCTGCCCGACGACCTGGTGGACGCCGAGCAGATCGAGGCGATCATCTCCACCTTCGGCGACATGGGCATCCAGGTCTACGACCAGGCGCCGGACCAGGAGACGCTGCTCATCACGCCGGAAGCGCAGCCGGTCGCGCAGGCCGACGACGACGTCGAGGAGCAGGCCGAGGCGGCGCTTTCCACGGTGGACTCGGAGTTCGGCCGCACCACCGACCCGGTGCGCATGTACATGCGCGAGATGGGCTCGGTGGAGCTGCTCACGCGCGAGGGCGAGATCGAGATCGCCAAGCGCATCGAGGA
>CAZVHU010000132.1:0-9415 GCA_964627075.1 uncultured Enterobacteriaceae bacterium
TGCTCTCGCGCCTGCCGTTCCAGGACGTGCACTGGTAGTAGCCGGCGCCTTCCTGCGCTTCGCCGTTGAAGTCGTCGTTGCGCGGCACGCCCACGGCCTCGGCCGAGGCGATGAACGCGTCGGCAAGCTCGTGGCGCTCCATGTCCGAGACCCCGATCGGCCCGCCCGCGCCGTGCAGGCTGCTCGCGCCGCGCTGCTGGCGCTCGGACTTCTTGAAGTAGGGCAGCAGCTCGGCGAAGGACCACCCCGGCACCTCCCAGCCGTCGAAGTCCTCGGGCTGGCCGCGGATGTAGACCAGGCCGTTGATGGAGGAGGAGCCGCCCAGCACCTTGCCGCGCGGGCTGAACATGCGCCGGCCGCCGAGCGTGGGCTCGGGCTCGGACTCGTAGGCCCAGTTGACGTCGCGCCGCGTGAAAAGCTTGCCGTAGCCGAGCGGCACGTGGATCCAGAAATCGGTGTCGCGCGGGCCCGCCTCCAGCAGCAGCACCGTGGCGCGGCCGTCCGCGGTGAGCCGGTTGGCGAGCACGCAGCCCGCGGAGCCGGCCCCGACGATGACGTAGTCGTACGCGGCGCTCACGCCGCGCGCTTGCAGCGCACCGAGAGCAAGCAGCAGCCGCGCGCGCCGGGCTTCCAGGTGCGGTTCTCGAAGGCAAAGCCCGCGCCCTCGAACAGGCCCTTGTCCACCGCGCCCGCGATGCGGCACAGCGTCGCGACCTTCCTCGGCGCAAGCCCCGCCTCGCGCCAGGCGTCCTTCAGCGGGCAGCCGTGCAGCTGGATTTCCAGCCGCTGGCCGTCGTTTCGCAGCACCTGCGGCTTGAAGATGCCCTTGCCGCCCGGCACGCCGGCGAGGAACGCCTTGCAAAGCCCGCGGAGATTCGCCGGCGAAAACTTCGCCAGCGCCTTGCCTGCCGCGCGCCCGCGCCGAAAGATCGCCTCGGTGAGCATCGCCTCGGCCTGCTTCGCGCCGAGCCGCTTGCGCAGCACGTCGTAGATCTCCATGTAGATGAGCGCGCGGTTCTTCATCTGCGCGACGAGGTCGCGCCGGAATCGGGCGCTCATCGCGGCGTGGCGAGGTGGAACCCCGCGTCCACGAACACGGTCTCTCCGGTGATCATCTTTCCTCCCTCGATCAGGAATGCGACGGTTTCGGCGATGTCCTCGGGCTTGCAGGTGGATTTCAGCGGCGCGCTGCCCGCGTAGCGCGCGGCGAGCTCCTTGTAGCGCTCCGGGCCGTAGCCCGCGGTCATCCACGGCGTGTCCACGAACCCGGGGAGCACCGCGTTGACGCGCACCTCGGGCCCGAGCACGCGCGCGAGCGACATGGTGAGCGTGTTGACCGCGCCCTTGGAGGCTGCGTAGGCGATCGACGACCCGGTGCCGAGGAACGAGGCGAGCGAGCCGACGTTCACCACCGCGCCGCGCGCGCTTTTCAGCGCCTCGGCGCAGGCGCGCGTCATCTGGAAGGTGGCCACCACGTTGACGCGGTAGATCCTGAGGAAATCGTCCGCCGAGAGCTCGTCGAGCTTCGCGTGCGCGACGAACTTGGTGGTGCCGGCGTTGTTGACCAGCGCATCGAGCCGCCCCCACTTGTCGAGCGCGGCCTTCGCCAGGCGCTTGCAGTCGGCGTCCTCGGCGACATCGGCCTGCACCACGATCGCGTCCTTGCCGCCTTCCTTGCATCGGGTGGCGACCTTCTTCGCTTGCGCCGCGCTCTTGGAGTAATTGACGACGACGCTCCAGCCGCGGCGCGAGAGCTCCAGCGCCGTCGCCGCGCCGATTCCCGAAGCCGAGCCCGTGACGATCGCGACCTTGCCCATTCAGTGCCCTTTCATACTGTGGCAACAGGAGTCGCCGGCGAGCCGACGGCGCCGGGCAGCCTGAGCGGCGGCGCGGTGAGCAGGAAGCGGCTGCGCCGGTGCTCGCGCAGCCAGCCGGCGAGCTCGGTCAGGTACCAGATTTCCCCCAGGTGAATGCCGTTCTTGAAGATGCAGTGCTCATGGAGCGGCATCAGCGCGTGCGGCATCGGCTTGAAGGGGCTCGCGGGGATGATCTCGACCGCGTAGTTGTCGGCGATCAGCGCCGCGCAGCCGCAGTCGCTCACCCACTTGAGCAGCCTGTCGTCGCGGCCGTCGAGGCCGGTGCAGGTGTCGTGCAGGAGCTTCGGGTCGGGGTTCTTGCGCAGCTCGAGGATCACGTCGGCAAAGCCGGTGTAGAAGCACACCATGTCGCCCTTCTCCACCGCCACCTTGTCGGCCTCGAGCACGCGCATCAGCTCGTCGTAGCCGACCGCGTGCCGCTTGCGGCCGAAGTGCGCGTGCAGGTCCACCATCACGCCGCGCCCCTGCGCGCCGTGCTCGGCGAGGTTCTGGATGCCGAGGGCTTCGGCGCGGGAGCCTTCGTACAGGGACCAGTCCTGGGCCCCCGCCTTCGCGGGGGCGACAGAAGGAGCGGGACGGATATCCTGGCCGCCGCGAAAGCCGTTGTAGAAGACGATCTCGGGCTTGCCGTCGCCGTCGGCGTCGAACTTGCTGCCGATGTGCGCGAACGAGTCCCACTGCGTCGAGTACTGCAGCGTCAGAAGCACCTGGTCGTCGCACACCACGTCGGTGACCGGCGGCATCTCCTCGCCCATCGGGAAGCAGAAATTCTGCCTGCCGGCGCGCTGCGTGGCCGCAAGCCGCGGCGGATTGCGGCGCGGGTTGAGCGCGTTGCCGCCCGGGTAGTCGAGCGGCAGCGACAGCACGAAGGTGCGGCCCTCCTTCACCTCGGCAACGCCCTGCAGCACCTTCTCGCGCGTCACCCAGTTCATGCGGCCGCGCTGGTCGTCGGGGCCGAACTCGCCCCAGTTGGAGCCGGGCGGGCGGTGCTTCCAGCGTTGCGCCACGGCGTTCCGTCCCTAGAAGTAATGCCGGCTGACGGTCTCGGCCACCATCACCGGCTTGTCGCCGCCCTCGCGCTCGACGGTGACGCTCCAGGTGGTCTGCACGCCGCCGTCTTCGAGCTTCTCGTACTTCGCCAGCCTGAAGCGGCCGCGGATGTTGCAGCCCGCGGGCACCGGCGCGGTGAAGCGCACCCGGTTCAGGCCGTAGTTGACGCCCATCTTGCGGTCGGAGAACTCGAATGTGGATTCGACCAGCTTCGGCACCATCGAGAGCGTGAGGAAGCCGTGCGCGATGGTGCCGCCGAAGGGCGAGTCCTTGGCGCGCGCCGGATCGACGTGGATCCACTGGAAGTCCTCGGTCGCCCTGGCGAACAGGTCGATCCGCTCCTGCGGCATCCCGACCCAGGGCGAGACGCCGACTTCCTCGCCGACGCGCGACTCCAGCTCGCGCAGCCTGACCGCCGTCTTCGCCATCTGCCGGACCCCCACCCTGCCCTCCCCCTGGGAGGGGGAGGGAATGCATAGAAAGAACGCGCGATTCTAGCGGTCCTTGCCGGCGACGAATGCCTCGATTTCGCTGCACACGAGGTCGGCTCGCTCGTGCACGATCCAGTGCGAGCACTCGGGCACGCGCACCACCTTGAGGTCGGGCACCACCTCGTCGAGCCCGTCGAGGCACGAGGTGAGCAGCGCGCGGTCCTTTTCGCCCCAGAGGACGAGCGTCGGCACGCGCACCTGGAACTGCGCCGGGTCGAACCGCAGCTTATTCGGCCCGGGATCGGCCTCGGTCGGGGGATAAAGCGGCGAGGCGCGGTACCAGTTGAGGCCGCCGGTGAGCGCGCCGGGCTGCGACCACGCCTGCACGTACTCCGCCTTGTCGGGCGCCGCGCCGGTGGCGCCGATCTCGGAGAAGGCGAACTTCCAGAGCTTCTCGTAGTGGTTCTCCGAGAGCACGCGCTCGGCCTTCGCGGAGCGCAGGAGCAGCATGTACTCGCTCGCCTTGCGCTGCGCCGGGTTGTTGACGAGCTCGCGCCAGAACACGTACGGGTTCGGCGAGTTCACGATCACCAGGTGCGAGAGCAACCGCGGCTGCGCCATCGCGAGGCCCCACGCCGGGCCGCCGCCCCAATCGTGCGCCACCAGCACGAAGGGCTCGCCGCGCGCGTAATGCGCAGCAAGGTGCGCCACATCCTGCACCAGCACCTTGCCGCGGTAATGCTCCACGCCCTCGGGCTTGTCGGAAAGGTTGTAGCCGCGCTGATCCGGGGCGACGGCCTGCCAGCCGCGCGCGGCGAAATGCCGCATCGGCTCTCGCCACGCGCCCCAGTATTCCGGGAAGCCGTGCAGGAACATGATGAGCCGCCCGCTGCCGGCGCGCGCGCAGTGCAGCCTTACGCCGGCGCAATCCACGTGCTCGTGAGTGAACTCGATCGTCACTGCCGGGGCGGCGCCGCGGGCGGCGGCTTCGCCACCGTGGCAGGCGCGGCTTGCGGCTTCGCAACCGGAGGCAGCGTGGCCCCGCCGAGCGCCCGCAGCCCTTCGCGCAGCTTGTCGAGGATCGGCTGCGACTCGGCGCGCCGCGCGGCGGCGCCCTTCGGGTCGAGCCGGTCCATCTCGGCGGTCACCGCCTGGTAAGCGAGCAGGTGCTGCTGGAAGCCGGCGCCGGAGCGCGCGAAGTCCTCGCGCTGCGGCAGCGACGCGAGCAATTGCAGGATGGTCTTGCGCCGCGCGTCGAGCGAACCGAGCTGGAACGCCGGCGTGCCGGGAGAGGCGCCCGCCTTGCCCGGCGCGTCGGCTTCGGCCGGCGGCGGCGCACCGAACCCTCCCGGGATGCGCTCCACCTTCGGGTTGCGGCGCTCCCTGGCCGGGTCGCCGTACCACGGCGGCGGGTAGCTCGAGTACTTGATCGAGCCGGTCTCCGGATCGATCCAGCGGTAGAGGTCCGCCGCGGCGCCGGGCGGCCAGGCGCACAGCGCCGCCAGCAGGATTGCGCGCATCGCCGGCGCAGGCCGTCTCATCGCGAGGTACTTTCCGCGTTCCCGAGGCAGGCGCCGACGCCGGCGGCGATCGCGGCGGCGATGCGCGCGCGCACTTCGGGGTCGCGCATGCGCGCTTCCTCGGCGCGGTTGACGATCACGCCCGCTTCGAACAGCACCGACGCCATGGACGCAGTCCTGCCCACCGCGAGGTTGTCGTAATAGTGCACGCCGTTCGTTTCGTCGGCGAAAGGCCGATTCTCGCCCAACACCGGGTCGGCGTGGTAGCGGGAGGGCGCGAAACCGTTGCCGCGCATGCGCTCGCCGATCGCGCTCGCACAGGCGAGGCTTTGCGCGAGGCGCGGGTTGGCGCGGGAGACGAAGAGCGAGAATCCGGCGAAGCGGTCGGCCTGGGGCAGAAGCGCCTCTTTCACCGAGTCGTGGTGGATCGAGACGAACAGCGCCGCGCCGTCGGCGTCGCGCGTGCGCTGGTGAAGCAGCGCGTAGTCGCCGCGCTCGCCGATGAGGCGCACCGCGAGCCCGGCGTGCTCGAGCGCGGCGCGCACTTCGCGCGCGAGGTCGAGGTTGTACTCGAACTCCGGCCGGCCGGTGACCGAGATGACGCCGGGCTCGGCGAGGTAGTGCCCGACGTCCACCGCCACCCGCTGCGCCTGCGCCGTCGCGGCGGCGAGCGCGACGGCAAGTGCCGGCAGCGCCTTCGCTGGGCTCAAAACTTCGAGAAGTCGGGTTTCCGCTTCTCGAAGAAAGCGGTCATCGCTTCCTTCGCCTCGGGCGACTGCAGCCGCTCGCGGAACACCGCGCCCTCCTCGCCGAGCGCCTCGCCGATGGCGGCGCCGAAGCGCTTCTTCATCAGCGCCTTGGCGGCGCGCACCGCCGCCGGCGGCTGCGCCGCGACCGCGAGCGCCGCGGCGCGCGCGCGCTCGAGCAAGTGCTCCTCGGGCACGATCTCGGTGACGAAGCCTGCCGCGAGCGCCTTTTCCGGGCCGAAAGGCTGGCCGAGCAGAAGGAGCTCCGCCGCGCGCTGGTAGCCGGCGACATAAGGCAGCAGGAAGCTCGAGCCCGCCTCGGGCACCAGGCCGAGCGACACGAACGGCAGCTGGAAGCGCGCCCCCGGCGCGGCGAACACGAAGTCGCAGTGCAGCAGCATCGTGGTGCCGATGCCCACCGCGACGCCGTTCACCGCGGCGACGAGCGGCTTGGAGAACCTGGGCAGCGCGCTGATGAACTCGAACGCCGGGCTCTTCTCCGAGTGCGGCGGGCGCTCGAGGAAGTCCTTGAGGTCGTTGCCCGCGGTGAAGCAATCGCGCGCGCCGTGGATGAGCACCGCGCGCACGTCGCGGTCGGACTCGGCCGAGGCGAGCGCGGCGGCCATGGCGGCGTACATCTCGCCCGTGAGGGCGTTCCTCTTTTCGGCGCGCGCCATCTCGATGCGCAGGACGCGGTCTTTTTCCTCGATCAGGACGTTGCCGCTCATGCCATGCTGCCTGGAAGCTTGTAGTCCTTGAATCTCTGGCGCAGGGTCAGCTTGGAGAGCTTGCCGGTGGCGGTGTGCGGCAGCTCCTCCACGAACAGCACGTCGTCGGGCATCCACCACTTGGCGATCTTGCCCTCGTAGAACCTGAGCAGCTCCGCCTTGCTCACTTCCTGCCCGGCCTTTTTCACCGCCACCACGATCGGGCGCTCGTCCCACTTCGGGTGCGCGATGCCGATTACCGCGGCCTCCGCGATCGCCGGGTGCGCCACCGCGATGTTCTCCAGGTCGATCGAGCTGATCCACTCGCCGCCGGACTTGATCACGTCCTTCGAGCGGTCGGTGATCTGCATGTAGCCGTCGGGGTCGATGGTGGCGACATCCCCCGTCGGGAACCAGCCGTCCCTGAGCGGGTTGCCGCCCTCGCCCTTCATGTAGCCGCTGGCGATCCAGGGGCCGCGCACCATCAGGTTGCCGAAGCGCTTGCCGTCCCAGGGCAGGTCCTTGCCCTCCTCGTCCACGATCTTCATGTCGCAGCCGAAGATGCCGCGGCCCTGTTTCGCCTGCAGCGCGAGGCGCCGCTCCTTGTCCCACCCGGCGTGCTTCGCCTTGAAGGTGCACAGCGTGCCGAGCGGGCTCATCTCGGTCATGCCCCAGGCGTGCAGCACCTGCACGCCGAACTCCTCCTGGAACGAGCGCGTCATCGCGGGCGGGCAGGCCGAGCCGCCGATCACGGTGCGATTCATGGTAGTGAACCTTAGCTTGTTCGCCTTCATGTACTGCAGCAGCGCGAGCCACACGGTGGGCACGCCCGCCGACAGGGTGACGCCCTCGGCCTCCATCAGCTCGTGCAGGCTCTTGCCGTCGAGGTGCTGCCCCGGGAACACCATCTTCGCCCCCACCATGGTGCAGCCGTAGGGCAGGCTCCATGCGTTGGCGTGGAACATCGGCACCACCGGCAGAACGATGTCGCGCGCCGAGAGGTCGATCGCGTCGGGCAGCGCGGCGCCGTAGGCGTGGATCACGGTGGAGCGGTTCGAATACAGCACGCCCTTGGGGTTGCCCGTCGTGCCCGAGGTGTAGCACAGGCCGCAGGCGGCGCGCTCGTCGAGCTGCGGCCACTCGTAGCGGTCGTCCTGCGCCGCGAGCAGCTCCTCGTAGCAGAGCAGCCCCGGGATCGACGTGGCAGCCGGCATGTGCGCGCGGTCGGTCATCAGCACGAAGTGCTTCACCGTTTTCAGCGCCGGCGCGAGCTTTTCCACCAGCGGCACGAATGTGAGGTCGAAAAACAGCGCCACGTTCTCGGCATGGTTGGAGATGTAGGCGATCTGGTCGGGAAACAGGCGTGGGTTGATGGTGTTGATCACGCAGCCGATGCCCGAGATGCCGTAGTAGAGCTCGTAGTGGCGGTAGCCGTTCCAGGCGAGCGTGCCGACGCGCTCGGGCTGCCTGATGCCGAGCGCGAGCAGCGCTTTCGCCAGCCGCCGCGCGCGCGCGTGCGCATCGCGGTAGGTGTAGCGGTGCACCGCGCCCTTGCCGTCCTTGCCCGCGCCCTCGACGGTCCTGGACACGATCTCGGTGTCGCCATGGTGGCGGTCGGCGAACCGGATCAGGTCGCTGACGAGCAGCGGCGCGTCCATCATCAAGCCTTGCATGAGAATCCTCCCGGAGGCTGCGCGACGAAGCGCAAGCGTCGGGCGAAATTACTCCGCGGCGCAGCGCCCGGTCAAGCAGCGCCACCGGCGGGCCCGGTCGCGCGATAATGCCGCCATGCGCGTATGGCGTACGGAGTACCGGCGTGGCTGACGGCGCGGCAGGCAGGTGCTTCTGCGGCGCGGTGCGCTTTGCCGTGCCCTTCCCGACCAAGTGGGTCGCGCATTGCCATTGCAGCATGTGCCGGCGCGCGCACGGCGCGGCGTTCGTCTCCTGGGTCGGCGTCGAGGAGGGCACGGCCGCCATCGAGGACCCCGAGCGGCTGCTGCGCTGGTACCGGTCCTCGCCGGGCGCCGAGCGCGCCTCGTGCGGGCGCTGCGGCAGCCCGATGTTCTTCCGCTCGCAGAGATGGCCGGGCGAGCTGCACATCGCGCTCGCCCTGTTCGAGCAGCCGCTCGACCGCGCGCCGCAGGCGCACGCCTTCTACGACACGCACGTGCCCTGGCTGGAAATCGGCGACTCGCTGCCGAAGAAGCCCTGACCATGGACGCGCGCGGGAGGCCGCCGCGGCTGCTGCACTTTCGCGTCTCGCACTACAACGAGAAGGTGCGCTGGGCGCTCGACCACAAGCGCGTGCCGCATCTGCGCCTCGCCTGCGTGCCGGGCTTTCACGTGCCGCGGGCGCGCTGGCTCTCGGGCCAGCAGCGGCTGCCGGTGCTGCAGATCGACGGCCGCGCGCTCGCCGGCTCGAGCCGCATCCTCGCCGAGATCGAGCGCCTTCATCCGCAGCCGCCGCTCTACCCGCGCGACCCCGCGGGGCGCGCGCGGGCCGCGGAGATCGAGCACTACTTCGACGTGGAGGTGGCGCCCGAGGTGCGGCGGCTGTTCTGGGCCTGCTACATCGGGCGGCCGGCGGACTGCGCGCGCATGGCCTGCGACGGCTTCGGTGCAGCGACGCGAATCGCGTGGCGCGCGGCGTTCCCGCTCATGTGGCCGCTTTTCCGCCGCAACATGGCGCTGGATGCGGCAAGCCTCGATGCGGCGCGCATGCGCCTGCGCTCGCACTTCGACCGGCTCGAATCCGAGATCGGGCCGGGCGGCTACCTGGTGGGCGCGCGCTTCGGCGTCGCGGACCTCGCTGCCGCGGCGGTGATGACGGCGATCATCCGGCCGCCGCAGTTCCCCTACCCGCTGCCCGAGCCCTGGCCGCCGGCGCTCGTGGAGCTGCGCGACTCGGTGTCGCGGCACCCGGCGTTCGACTGGATGCTCGGCATCTACGCCGTGCACCGCGGATCCTCCTGCGAAATCACGGCGGCATCTGGAACGACTCGAGTGTAAAGTCACGCGTTACAGGTTGATCCGTGCGCGCAACGGCTGCTGCACTCGGCTTTATCTCCGCACGCCGGAAACACA
>CAZVHU010000133.1:0-9335 GCA_964627075.1 uncultured Enterobacteriaceae bacterium
GCTTCGGCAAGACCGAGGTCGCGCTCCGGGCCGCGTTCGTCGCGGTGGCCGACGGCAGGCAGGTGGCGCTGCTCTGCCCCACGACGCTGCTTGCCGAGCAGCACTTCCAGACCTTCAGCGACCGCTTCGCCGACTGGCCGGTGCGCATCGCCGAGCTGTCGCGCTTCAGGACCGCGAAGCAGTCTGCCGAGGTTCTGGCGAGGCTCGCTTCGGGCGAGCTCGATATCGTCATCGGCACCCACAAGCTGCTTGCGCCCGGGGTGAAGTTCGCGCGCCTCGGCCTGGTCGTGATCGACGAGGAGCACCGCTTCGGCGTGCGGCAGAAGGAGGCGCTCAAGCAACTGCGCGCCGAGGTGGACGTGCTCACCCTCACCGCCACGCCCATCCCGCGCACGCTCGCGTTGTCGCTGGAGGGCCTGCGCGACTTCTCGGTGATCGCGAGCGCGCCGCAGAAGCGCCTCGCCATCAAGACCTTCGTCGCGCCGGATTCGCCCGGCCTGGTGCGCGAGGCGCTGCTGCGCGAACTGCGGCGCGGCGGCCAGGCCTACTATCTCCACAACGAGGTGGAGACGATCGAGCACGCGCACGACCGGCTCGCGCGCCTGGTGCCCGAGGCGAGGATCGCGGTGGCGCACGGCCAGATGCGCGAGCGCGAGCTCGAGCGCGTGATGCGCGAGTTCACGCAGCAGCGCCATTCGGTGCTGCTGTGCTCGACCATCATCGAGACCGGGATCGACATCCCGAGCGCCAACACCATCGTCATCCAGCGCGCCGACAAGTTTGGCCTGGCGCAGCTGCACCAGCTGCGTGGCCGCGTCGGGCGCTCGCACCACCAGGCCTACGCCTACCTCCTCACGCCCGGCGAGGAAGCGCTCGGCGCGCAGGCGAAGAAGCGCCTGGAGGCGATCCAGATGATGGAGGAGCTGGGCTCCGGGTTCTACCTCGCGATGCACGACCTGGAGATCCGCGGCGCGGGCGAGGTGCTCGGCGAATCGCAGTCCGGGCAGATCCAGGAAGTCGGCTTCGACCTGTACACGCGCATGCTCGAGCGAGCCGTGCGCGCCCTGAAAGCCGGCAAGGCGATCGACCTCGACCAGCCGATCGACCTCTCTACCGAGATCAACCTGCACACGCCGGCGCTGCTTCCCGACGCCTACTGCAGCGACGTGCACGAGCGCCTCACGCTCTACAAGCGCCTCGCCAACTGCGAGACGATGGAAGCGCTCGACGAGATGCGCGAGGAGCTGGTGGACCGCTTCGGCGGGCTGCCCGAGGCGGCGCGCGCGCTGCTCGAGTCGCACGCGCTGCGCATCCTGGCCAAGCCGCTCGGCGTCGCACGCCTGGACGCGACGCACGAGGCGGTGGTGCTCAACTTCGGGCGCGACACCCCGCTCGACGCCGCGAAGGTGGTGGCGCTGGCGCAGCGCTCGAAGAACCTGCGCCTGGCGGGCGCCGAGCGCCTGCGCATGGAAGCGAAGCTCCCCGAGTGGCCGCAGCGCGTGCAGGCCGCGAAGGACCTGCTGCGGCGGCTGGCGGCATAGGCCGATGCGCTGGCTCGTCATCGCGCTGCTCGCCGCCGACGCGGTGCTCGCCTACCGCGGCATCCGCGCCAGCGGCCTCACCCCGGGGCTGCACGTAGGCGGTCCCATCTATTGGATCCTGCTCGCCGCGTTCGAGCTGCCGCTCCTGTATCTGGTTTGGCTGCAGCTCGCCCGGCCCGGCGCGCGCGCGATGACGTTCACCGCGGGAACCGCGCTCACCTGCCTCGTCGGACTGCTGCCGATCACGATCGTGATGACGCTGTTCTCGGGCTTCGCGATGCAGATCGAGCAACTCTACTGGCTCTTCTACCTGTGGGGCTTCATCGGCGCGCTGCTCGTCACGGGGATCGCGGCCTGGGCCGGATACTTCCGCGCGCGCCAGCCCGGCGAGCGCTCGCAATGGACCGCCGCCGTGTACGCGCCGCTGCTCTACGTGATCGCCGCGCACGTCGTCGTGGTCTTCACCGGCCAGGCGGAGGTTGGAACCCAGGCGAGCGCCCGCGACAACCAGTACAACGCGAAGGACGCGCTGCGCCAAATCAATCGCTGCGCCACCGAGGCCGCCGCCCGCCCCGGCGCGCGCGGCTACCCCGAGTCGCTCGCGGAACTCGGCCCCGCGGGCACCGGGTGCCTCGACGCGCAGCTTGCCGCAGGCAATCTGCGCGGCTACGCGGTGCACGACACGCCGGGCCTGCGCGGCGCCGACGGCAGGATCGCGATCTACAGCACCTGCGCGCTGCCGTCCGACTATCCGCGCGGAGGAGGCCTCACCCTCGCCTCCCACGAGGACACCGAGGACGTGGGCGAGAACGGCGACGCGAAGCGCGCCGGGCCCATGCCGTGCGAATATGCCTGGCACTACTACCTCGGGGCCGCGGCGTCGCTGCAGAACCTGAAGCTTTGCGCGATCCGCTACGCCCGCGAGCGGCCGCTGGAGGGCTACCCGCCCTCGCTCGACGAAATCGCGCGTTTCGGCTGCAAGCTGCTCGGCGAGATCTCCTACCGCGCCGCGCGCGAGCCGCTGCCACGGACCGCGTTCGAGGCCACGGTGCGGGGCTCCAATTTCGGGCGCCACGGCGCCTTCTACATGAACGAGACCGGAATCGTGCGATTCGCGGCGCAGGGGGAGGCGTCGCGCGCCTCGACGCCGCTCAAGGAGGTGCTCGCCGCCGAAGCGGACGCCATGCGAAGGCAGCAGGAGCAGCGCGCGGCGGCGGGGCGCGAGGCGCTCGGGCGCTGCGAGCGCGGCGACGCCGCCGGCTGCGACGCCTACGCGGAGCACCTGCTGTTCGACACCAGGCAGGACGCCGAGGCCGCGACCTACTGGAAGCGCGCTTGCGAAGCCGGGCATGCGCTCGCCTGCATCACGCTGTTCAGCAACGATCCGCAGGCAAGCGAGGGCTTTCACGCCAGCGTGCGCTTCAGGAAGATGTGCCGGGATGGCAACCCGCGCGCCTGCGAGGCGCTGCAAAGACTGCCAGGGGACCGCAGCCGCGATGCGATCCGCGCACTGGAGGACTGGGTGCGCCAGCATGCTGGCTAGGGCCATGGTCGCACTCGCGGCCGGCGTCGCGCTGGCGGCGGCGGCGCAGGACGACCGCGCGCCCGGCGCGAGCCCGGGGCTCGACCCGCGGCTGCGTCCCGCGCTCGGGGCACTCGAGCGCGGCGACCACGCGCAGGCCGCCGACGCGCTCGGGCCGCTCGCCGCGCAGAACATGCCCGATGCGCAGTTCCTGCTCGCGCTCACCCTCGAGACCGCGCCGCCGCCGCTCGGAGATGCGAAGGCGGCGAACGGCTGGTACCTGCGCGCCGCGCAGGCCGGGCACGCGCCCGCGCAGAACAACCTCGGCGCGATGCACTACGACGGGCGCGGCGTGGCGCAGGACTACGCCGAGGCCGCGCGCTGGTACCGGAGGGCGGCGGCGCAAGGGCACCCCGAGGCGCTCGCCAACCTCGCCCTGATGCACGGCCAGGGCGCCGGCGTCGCGCGCGACGACGCGGAGATGGCGAGGCTGATGAAGCGCGCCGCCGAGGCCGGGCTGCCGCGCGCGCAGTTCTACTACGCCGCGCTGCTGCAGAAGGGCCGCGGCGTGCGCCGCGACCTCGCCTCCGCGCACGACTGGTTCGTGCGCGCCGCCGATGCCGGCGACAAGCGCGCGATGGCGGAGCTTGCGACCGTCTACGACTTGGGCCTTGGCGTGCCCTCGGACGCCGCCAAGGCGCAGCTCTGGCGCGCGCGCGCGCAATGAACCTCGTCATCCAGGGCGCTGCCCAGGGGCCGCGCCTCGCGCAGGACGAGATCTCGCAACTGGTCGCGCTCACCGGCGCCAACCACGTGGTGACGCTCGGCGCCTGCGCGTGGCGCCTGACGGGCGTCGCGCTGCGGCACGAAGTCGAGCCCTGGTGCGCGCAGCGCGCGCTCGACTTCGCCTGGGTGCCCGACGAGCGGCGGCTCGCGGACCTGAGGCTCCTCGCGCTCGATATGGATTCCACGCTCATCACCATCGAGAGCATCGACGAGATGGGCGAGGTGCTCGGCATCCGCGAGCGCGTGGCGGCGGTGACCGCCGCGGCGATGCGCGGCGAGATCGACTACCCCGAGTCGCTGCGCCGGCGCGTGGCGCTGCTCGCCGGGCTGGAGGAGCAGGCGCTGGAGCGCATCCTGGAGGAGCGCGTGCACCTCTCGCCGGGAGCGGAGGCGCTCGTTGCGCGCTGCCGCAAGGCCGGCATCCGCACCCTGCTCGTCTCGGGTGGGTTCTCGTTCTTCACGCAGCACCTGAAGGACGCGCTCGAGCTCGACTTCACGCTCTCGAACGAGCTGGAGATCGCGGGCGGCCGCCTCACGGGGCGGCTGCTGGGCGAGATCGTGGACGGCGAGGCCAAGGCGGCAAAGCTCGTTGCAGTGCGCAATGAGCTCGGCCTTGCGCGCGAGCAGACCCTCGCCGTCGGCGACGGCGCGAACGACATCCCGATGATGCGCGAGGCGGGCCTTTCGGTGGCCTATCGCGCCAAACCGCTCGTGCGCGAGCACGCCACGCACGCGCTTGATCACGCTCAACTCGACGGCGTCCTGAACCTGTTCCTATGAGCTAGGATTTCGCTTTCCACCGAGGGAGGAGAAGATGGCCGACAGCATCAAGTACCTGCTCGACGAAACCCGCATCCCCAGGCGCTGGTACAACATCATGGCGGACCTGCCCTCGCCGCCGCCGCCGGTGCTGCACCCGGGCACCAAGCAGCCCGTCGGGCCCGACGACCTGGCGCCGCTGTTTCCCATGGCGCTCATCGGGCAGGAAGTGTCGATGGACCGCGAGATCGACATCCCCGAGCCGGTGCGCGAGATCTACAAGCAGTGGCGCCCGACGCCGCTGTACCGCGCGCGCAGGCTGGAAAAGGCGCTGCAGACGCCGGCGAAGATCTACTACAAGTACGAAGGCGTCTCGCCCGCCGGCAGCCACAAGCCGAACACGGCGGTGGCGCAGGCCTTCTACAACAAGGAAGCCGGCGTCAAGAAGATCACCACCGAGACCGGCGCCGGCCAGTGGGGCTCGTCGCTCTCCTTCGCCGGGGCGCTCTTCGGCATCGAGGTGAAGGTCTTCATGGTGCGCGTCTCCTACAACCAGAAGCCCTACCGCCGCGCCATGATGGAGACCTACGGCGCGAAGTGCATCGCCTCGCCCTCCTCCGAGACCAACTCGGGGCGCGCGATCCTGGAAAAGAACAAGGACCACCCGGGCAGCCTCGGCATCGCGATCTCGGAGGCGGTGGAAGTCGCCGCCACCCACGACGACACCAAGTACGCGCTCGGCTCGGTGCTCAACCACGTGCTCATGCACCAGACCGTGGTCGGGCAGGAGGCGATGGCGCAGATGGAGATGGCGGGCGACTACCCCGACATCCTGGTGGGCTGCACCGGCGGCGGCTCGAACTTCGCCGGCATCGCGTTCCCCTTCATCGGCGCGCAGCTGCGCGGCGGCAGGAAGGTGCGCGTGATCGCGGTCGAGCCCGCCGCGTGCCCGAGCCTGACGCGCGGCAAGTACGCCTACGACTTCGGCGACACCGGGCACCTGACGCCGCTCGTGAAGATGCACACGCTGGGCTCGACCTTCACGCCGCCGCCGTTCCACGCCGGGGGCCTGCGCTACCACGGCATGGCGCCGCTGGTGTCGCACTGCCAGGAGCTGAAGCTCCTGGAGTCGCGCGCCTACACGCAGACCGAGGTGTTCTCGGCGGGCGTCCAGTTCGCGCGCGCCGAGGGCATCATCCCGGCGCCGGAGGCGAACCACGCCGTGAAGGGCGCGATCGACGAGGCGATCCGCTGCAAGACCGAGGGCAAGTCGCGCGTGATCCTGTTCAACCTCTGCGGCCACGGCCACTTCGACATGCAGGCCTACACCGACTACTTCTCTGGCAAGCTCACCGACCAGAAGTACGACGAAAAAGAGCTTGCGATGGCGCTCGCCGGCTTGCCGTCGGTCGCGGCGTAGATAACCCGCAGCCGTCGCCCCCGCGCAGGCGGGGGCAGCGGCCCGGGGCCGGCAAAGTGTAAAGCGTGACTTTACACTTTCCCGGCCCGCACCCGCTACTGCGCCTTGATCCCGGCCTTGCGGATCACCTCGCCCCAGCGCGGCGTGTCGCGCTGGATGATCGCGGCGAACTCCGCCGGCGTGGTGCCGGTGGCGAGCAGGCCGAACTTGAGCATCTGCTCGCGCCCCTCGGGCGACTGGATCACGCGGTTGATCTCGGCCGACATGCGCTCTGCGATCGCCTGCGGCGTTCCGGCTGGCGCCATGATCCCGTTCCAGCCGGCGATGTCGAGCGGGTAGCCCTGCTCGGCGAAGGTCGGAAGCTCCGGCAGCAGCGGCCAGCGCTTCGGCCCGGTCACCGCGAGCGCGACCAGGCGCCCGGCCGCGACGTGCGGGCCCACCGTGGCGAGGTCGTGGATGCCCGTGGTCGCGTGCCCCGCGAGGATGTCCTGCACCGCCGGGGCGGCGCCCCTGTACGGCACGTGCACCATGTCCAGGCCCGCCGCGCCGTTGAGCATCTCGCCGTAGACGTGCGAGGTCGAGCCCGCGCCGAACGAGGCGAAGCTCACCTTGCTTTTTTGCCCCCTGGCATAGGCGACGAACTCGGCGAGCGTCCTGGGCCCGAGCGCGGGGTTCACCACCATGGCGAGGACCGTCAGCCCGAGCTGCGTCACCGGAACGAAATCCCTCTGGCCGTCGTACGGCAGCTTCTCGTGCATGTGCGGGTTGAGGCTGATGTTGGAGACGTTCGCGTAGACGAACGTGTAGCCGTCCGGGGCCGAGTTCTTCGCGGCTTCCAGCCCCACGATCCCCTGCGCCCCGGCGCGGTTCTCGACCAGGAGCGGCTGCCCGAGCGAGGGCGAGATCTTCTCGCCGAGCCAGCGCCCGACGATGTCGGTCTGCCCGCCCGGCGGGTACGGCGCGATGAGGCGGATCGGCTTCGCCGGCCAGGCCTGCGCCAGCGCTAGAAGCGGCGCGCACGCGAGCGCCGCGATGAGGATGCGCAATTTCATTTCCGGTCTCCTCCCTGAAGGACCGCCGGCATCTTACTGGCTTCGTCGTGCGGATCCGCGACGCTCAGCCGGTCGCCGCCACCTGCTCGTAGTCGATGGCGGGCAGATCGGCCCGCTTGCTCGCGTGCTCTACGGTGATCGCGCGGATGTTGCCGCTCGAATCCAGGTCGAGCAGCGTGTCCTCGTCCAGGTCGCGCGTTTCCGCCACCGGGCCGGGGCGGAACTCGATATACAGCGTGTCGGTGTCGCGAAAATACCGGATCTTCACGGCTCGAACCTCCGGTCGAAGAAAGCATTATGCACGGTCTCGCCATCCGCCAGAAGCACGGCCCGGAGCCAGCGTCCGCCTGCCTCGGGTATTGCCGCCCAGCGGCGAATCCGCCCGTCGGCCTGAATGCTCTCGCGAACGGCGTGACGGATGACGCGCTCGATCCATTCCTTGCGAATCGCGGCGCGATCCGGCCGGTTCCTGATCGCGTCGAAGTAGCCAGTCGTTTTCACCTACGCTGTGCCGCTAGGCGTCAAGCGGGCTCGTCACCCCGCGCCCGCCTTTGTTGAGCACGTGCGTGTACACCATGGTCGTGCTCACGTCCGCGTGGCCTAGCAGTTCCTGGACCGTGCGGATGTCGTAGCCGCTCGCGAGCATGTGCGTCGCGAAGGAGTGCCGCAGCGTGTGCGTGCCCACGGGCTTGGCGATCCCCGCGGCGCGCGCAGCCTGCGACACCGCGCGCGGCAGCACGTCGTCGAATACGTGATGCCGCCGGATCGCGCCGCTGCGCGGATCGGTCGAGAGCTTCTTCGATGGAAAGACGAACTGCCAGCCCCACTGGAAGCCGGCGCGCGGGTACTTGCGCGCGAGCGCATCCGGCAGCCACGCCTCGCCGTAGCCCTCGGCCAGGTCGCGCTCGTGCAGGCGCTTGACGCGCGCGAGCTGCGTGCGCAGCGGTTCGGCAAGCCCCGCGGGCAGCACCGTCACCCGGTCCTTGCCGCCCTTGCCGTCGCGCACCGTGATCTGCGAGTAGCCGAAGTCGATGTCCTTCACGCGAAGTTTCAGGCATTCGCGCAGGCGCAGTCCCGCGCCATAAAGCAGGCTCGCCATCAGCCATTTGGGCCCCTCGAGCTGCGCGAGCAGCGCGCGGACCTCGTCGCGCGTGAGCACGACCGGCACGCGCACCGGGCGCTTCGCGCGCTCGATCGAATCCATCCACGGCAGCTCGATGCCCAGCACCGCCTTGTAGAGAAACAGCAGCGCCGCAAGCGCCTGGCCCTGCGTCGAGGCCGACACGTTGCGGTCGCGCGCCAGATGCGTCAGGTACGCCGTCACCTCCTCCCCGCCCATCTCGCGTGGATGCCGCTTGCCGTGATGCAGCACGAACCTCCTCACCCAGTCCACGTAAGCCTGCTCGGTGCGGCAGCTGTAGTGCCGCACGCGGATCGCGTTGCGGACCTGCTCAAGGAGGCGCGGCTGCCCCGTCCCGCGTGGGGCGGGAGAAACAGGTGGTTGATCGGGCAAGGAATCCTCCGGTCTTCGCCAACCAACAGGCGACTGGCTATCCATACAGTAGCGTTAACGCGTTGATCTCAAGGAAGATTGACAGCGCCGGGACGAGAAACGCGGAGTAGACTCCGACTTTTAGGCTTTCTAGATAGCGTTATGCGTGATGAAACTGGCAGCCGGGCTCAATGAAGTTTGAATGGGATCCGAAGAAGGCAGAGGCCAATCTTCGGAAGCATGGCGTATCGTTTGATGAAGCAGCGTCCGTCTTTCTCGATCCGCTGGCCGCTTCCGGCCCGGACCCCGACCATTCGGTGGGCGAGCACCGCTTCATTACGTTTGGTCAGTCGAGCCTCGGTCGGCCGATAGTCGTCCACCACGCACACCGACCCGGTACCATTCGCATTTTCAGTGCACGGCGTATGACTCGCGCCGAAAGGAAACTCTATGAAGAAGGCTAGAAATGGAATGCGGCGTGAATACAAGCGCTCTGACTTCACGAAACTGGAGCGCGGGAAGTTCTATGAGGAAGTGGCGAAGGGAACGACCGTGGTGCTCCTATCGCCAGAGAACGCAAGAGCCTTTCCGTCGTCCCGCGCCGTCAACGATGCACTTGCGGTTCTGCGGGCGGCTGGTACGCGAACATCACGCATAACAACGCGTTCAGCTCGGACGCGCGCGAAGGCGGCGCGCGCCGGCTAACGCAACGTTGATATGGCTTGAGCGTGTCAAGACTGCGAGCGTTCTTCTGCCTGCACGG
>CAZVHU010000134.1:0-9328 GCA_964627075.1 uncultured Enterobacteriaceae bacterium
CTGCATCACCTGCTCCTGGAAGATCGGCACGCCGAGCGTGCGCTCGAGCACCGCCTTCACCTGCTCGCTCGGGTAGGTGACGGGCTCCAGCCCCTGCCGGCGCCGCAGGTAGGGATGCACCATGCCGCCCTGGATGGGCCCGGGGCGCACGATCGCCACCTCGATCACGAGGTCGTAGAAATCGGCGGGCTTCAGGCGCGGCAGCATCGACATCTGCGCGCGCGACTCGATCTGGAACACGCCCACCGTGTCGGCGCGCTGGATCATCTCGTAGACCGCGGGGTCCTCGGCCGGGACGTCCTGCATGCGCAGGCCGCACATCTCCAGCGCGCGGCGGATCGCCGAGAGCATGCCCAGCGCCAGCACGTCCACCTTGAGCAGGCCGAGCGCCTCGAGGTCGTCCTTGTCCCACTGGATGACGCTGCGCCCGGGCATCGCCGCGTTCTCCACCGGCACCAGCTCCGCCAGCGGCCCGCGCGAGATGACGAAGCCGCCGACGTGCTGCGAGAGGTGCCGCGGAAAGCCGATCAGCTCGCCGGCGAGCGCGAGCAGCCGCTGCATCGCGGGGTCCCCGGGGTCGAGCCCCGCCTCGCGCAGCCGCTCGGGCAGCACCGCGCGGCCGTCCCACCACGACAGCGTCTGCGCCACGCGCTCCACCTGCGCGGCGCCGAGCCCCAGCGCCTTGCCGAGATCCCGCAGCGCGCTGCGCGGCCGGTAGCAGATCACGGTGGCGGCGAGCGCGGCGCGGCTGCGCCCGTACTTGCCGTAGACGTACTGGATCACCTCCTCGCGCCGCTGGTGCTCGAAGTCGACGTCGATGTCGGGCGGCTCGTTGCGCTCCCTCGACACGAAGCGCTCGAACAGCATGCTCATGCGCGCCGGGTCCACCTCGGTGATGCCGAGGCAGTAGCAGACCGCGGAGTTGGCCGCCGAGCCGCGGCCCTGGCACAGGATGCCGCGCCCGCGCGCGAAGCGCACCACGTCGTGCACGGTGAGGAAGAACGGCTCGTAGCCGAGCTCGGCGATGAGCGCCAGCTCGTGCTCGATCAGCTCGCGCACCTTCGCCGGCACGCCGCCGGGAAATCGCCCTGCCAGGCCCTCCTCGGTGAGGCGGCGCAGCCAGCTCGCCGGCGTCTCGCCGGGCGGGACGAGTTCCTCCGGATACTCGTAGCGCAGCTCGTCGAGGGAAAAGTCGCAGCGCCCGGAAACCTCGAGGGTCTCGGCGAGCAGATCGGCCGGGTAGAGCTGCGCCAGGCGCGCGCGCAGCCGCAGGTGGCGCTCGCCGTTGGGCTGCAGCGCCCGGCCGCACCCGGCCACCGTGCGCCCGAGTCGGATCGCGGTGAGCGCGTCCTGCAGCCGCCGGCGCGAGCGCGCGTGCATGAGGGCGCCGCCCGCGGCGACGAGCGGCAGGCCGGATGCGCCCGCCTGCTCGCGCAGCAACGCAAGGCGCGCGCGATCGTTCGGGCCGCAGTGCAATTCGACCGCGATCCATGCGCCGCCCGAGAAGCGTTCCGCGATCCAGCGGGCGTGCTCCAGGCTCGGCGTTGCGCCCGGAACGAGCAGCAGCGGCGTGCCGCTGCCGGCGAGCGCCTCGAGGTCCGCGCGCGCGAGCGAATAGCTGCCCTTGGCGCTGCGCCTGCGCCCGGCGGTAACGAGCGAGCAGATCGCACCGTAGGAGCGCCGATGGGCGGCAAGCAGGACCACCTGCATGCCGCACTCGAGCCGGATCTCGGTGCCTGCGAGGAGCTTGAGGCCATGCTCCCTGGCGGCACCGTGCGCGCGCACCACGCCGGCGACCGTGCATTCGTCGGTGAGCGCGAGCGCCGCGTAGCCGAGCGCGGCGGCGCGCGCCACCAGCTCCTCCGGGTGCGAGGCGCCGCGCAGGAACGAGAAATTGGAGGCGCAATGCAGCTCCGCGTACGGCGGCAGCGTGGAAAGCATGGGGCGAGGGTCTAGGCGAAGATGCCGTGCAGGAACCAGCCATCGGCCTGCCGGTAGACCCACACCAGGGCGCCGTCCCGCGCCTGCGCGATGAAGTAGTCGCGCCGCACTTCGCCGCCGTCCCACCAGCCCGACTCGATGCGCTCCGGGCCTGCCAGCAGCGCGACGGCGTTCTCCGCGAGGCGCCGCGGCGGCTCGACCAGCCACAGCGGCCGCGGCCCCTCTCCCACCGTCTGCCCCCCTGCCGAGGGAGACGGCCGCAGGCCGGGAGGTGGGTTCGCCCTCACCGCCCGCCAGGCCAGCTCTGGACGGTGCTCGGCATGCAGCTCGAGCCCATGCACCGCGCCGTTCCCCAGGCGCGCCTCGAGGCGCTCGACGAGCCGCGCCCACTGCTCGCCGCCAGCGCGCGCATCGCCGAACAGCGCATTGCCCGCGCCGGCAAGCGGCGCCAGATCGCGTGCCTGCAGCCGGATCGCCTCGACCGGCGCGGCAAGGCCGGTGCGCCCGAGGCGCTCGCGCAGCAGCGTCGTGAAGTGCCCCGCCTCGCGCGCCGGCGCCGCGAGCCCGATCTCGATGCGGCTCGGGAGCGCGTCCCCATGCTCGAGCACGAGCGCGAAGCCGCGCGCGCCGGCGTGACGGGCGGCGAGAAAGCCCTCGAGCTGCGCGAGCAGCCGCCGGGCGGCAAACAGCACGCTCTCGGCCTCGCTCGCCTGCGCCGGCAGCTCGAGCCTCGCGTCGAAGCGCGGCGGCGGCGAGAACCAGCGGCGCGGCTCGGGAACCCTTCCCAGCGCGCGATCGAGATCCTCCACGAGGGCCTGGCCGAAACGCCGCGCGACGCCTTCGCGCGGCAAGCGCATCAGCTCGCCGAGCGTCCTGACGCCGAGGCCGGCGAGCAATTCGAGCGCGCCGGCATCGAGCCCGGTGACCGCGACCGGCAGCTCGGGAAGCGGCCGCCCGCCTCCCGCCGCGCGCCAGGCCGCGGCGCGCGCGGTGCGCGCCAGCGCGAGCGAGGCCTCGAAGCCGAGCGCGGCGATCCCGGCGCGGATCCGCGCCACGAGGCTCGAGACGCCGCCGAAGAGGCGCAGGCTTCCTTGCAGCTCGGCGAGCACGGCCTGCGGCGGCTCGAGCGACACCCGCGGCGTGAAGCGGCCGAGCCCCATCGCGACCGCCGCGAGGGCTTCGCTCTCCGCTTCAGGCGACGCATGCCCGCGCGCGAGCGCTTGCGACCGCAGGTGCGGGAAATGCAGCGCGACCCACAGCACGGGCCGGCCTCCTGAGGGCGATGCCGAGCGGCGCCGCAAGGGGCGCGCCGCGGCGCTTGAGGATCCGCGCCGCGAGCTGGCCGCCGCGCCACTCGAGTGCGAGCCGCAGCGCCGCCGGCGAAGGCTCGCGCCCCGCGCCCGGCGGACGGAACAGCGCCACCACCGCGTTGGCGCCCTGCGCGGCGACGGCGAGCCGGCGCAGCTCGGCGTAGCGAGCGTCGCGCAGCCAGGCGAGCAGCGCATGGCAGGTGCCGGCGCGCAGCACCTGCTCGGCGGCCCACAGCGCGTCGCGCCGGCCCGGGGCCCGCACCACCGTGAAAAGCTCCAGGCGCACGCCGGCGGCGGCGAGCGCGGGCGCGTAAGGCAGGTACGGCGGCGCGAGCCAGGCGACGCGCCGCCCCGCGGCAGTGAGCGTGGCGAGCGCCGGCATCACCAGCTGCAGCTCGCCCAGCCCGTCGGCCGGGCACAGGATCTCGGTCAGCGCCCCGGCAGGCCAGCCGCCTCCGGGCAGCTCGCGGTCGAGCGTCGCGAAGCCACTGGGTACCGCAGCCGCAGCCGGCGCGGCCGGCGCGCCGCCGCGCCAGACGGCATGCCGCTGGAGGTTGTCTTCGAAGGCAGTCACCGATACTGTATTTTTATACAGTATCCACGGCCCTGGCAAGCCCCCTGGACCGTGCGGCCTCTTGCGGCCCTAGCCTTCGCCCGCCCAGCGCTTCACGGATTTGAGGATGCGCGCATCGGCAAAGCCGAGCTTCGCCAGCACCGGGGCACGGTCGAACCGCTCGCCGTAGCGCGCGATGAGGCCACCTTCGATGCGGCAGCATGAGATGCCGGCAAAGCCCACGCGCCGGCCTTCGCTGCCCGCGATCTTGGAAACGTAGGAAAACTCGTAGCGCGCGTAGCCGGTGCGCCCGTCGCAGACCGCGTCGGCGATCCGCCACTGGAAATCGCGCGCGTCGCGGTAAAAGAAGTCGCGCACCATGCGCGCGATCTCGGCCCGGCCGCGGAACTCGCCATAAAAGCCGTCGTGGTACACGCCCTGCGGCGCAAAGCACGTCGCCGCGCCCTCGGCATCGCCCGCACAGACCGCCGCCGTCATGCGCCCGAGGAGCGCCTCGAAGTCCCTGCCGTCCATGTCATTCTCCCTTTTCGCCTGCCAGCTCGGCGAGCATGCCGCGCAGCCCCGTCACCACCTTGGCGAGGCGCGCGTAATCCACCTTGTCGGGCGTGTCCTGCGCGCTGTGGTACCAAGGATAGCGGTAGAGGGCGGTGTCGGTCAGCATGAGCGCGGGATAGCCCTGCTCCCAGAACGAGGCGTGGTCCGACCAGTCCACCCCGGGAACAAGCGCGGGTGCGGCGACGCCTTCCGAGGGGAACCGGGCGCGCCGGCGAAACGCCGCGATCGCCTCGTGCAGCAGCGGCCGCGAGCCGAAGTTGGAGACGAACGCCAGGAAATCCCCGCGCGAGGGATAGAACAGGCCGAGCGGGAAGGGATAGCGCTGGCTGCCGGCCTGGTCCGAATACCAGCCCATCGTCTCGAGCGAGAACATGGCGACGACGCGCTCGCGGCGCTCGCGCGAGCGCATGGCGTAGCGGCGGCTGCCCATGTCGCGGCTCATCGTGTAGGGCGGTTCCTCGTTTACGAACCAGACTAGGCGTACGGTGCGCTCCGGGCGCGCGCCGCGCAGCATCCTCGCGAGCTCCAGCAGCGCGGCGACGCCGGAGCCGTTGTCGTTGGCGCCCGGCGAGCCCGAGACCGAGTCGTAATGCGCGCCGAGGAGCACGATCTGGGCGGCCCTCGCGCCCCCGGCGATTTCGACTTCGATATTGCGCACTTCGCCCGAAAGCGATGCGAAGCGCTGGGCCGCCGGCGCATACCCCAGCGCCTCGAGCGCGCGCTCGATTTCGCGCGCCGCCTCCTCGAGCGCCTCGGGATGCTCCATGTTGCGCTCGCGGCCCGCGATCGCGCCAACGTGGCGGCGCAGGCGCTCGGCAATCCCGGACTCCGCCGCGTCGGGGCCGCCGTGCGGCCCGGAGTAGGACTCTCCAGGAACCGCGACCATGTACCACAGCAGCCACGCGATTGCGGCGGCGAGCGTGAGCCAGAACAGCATGCGCGCGAGGATCGTCCAGGACTCCAGGGGCGGCGTTTCGCAGCGCGAGCATAGCGCGCCGGGGCGCGCCGAAGGCGCTCGCCTAGAATCCCTTCGGCGACCCCCATGGCCCGAGACCCGGATTCCGCGGCATCGCCGGCTATCGCCTCCCCGACACTGCGCGCGGTGCTCTGGATGGCCGGGACGCTGCTTTCCTTCTGCGCGATGGCGGTCGCGGTGCGCGAGCTGCTTGCCAACTACGGCACGTTCCAGATCCTCTTCCTGCGGGCGCTCGTCGGGCTGGTCATCGTGATCGCGGTGCTGCCGAAGTTCGGCGTGCGAGCGCTTCGCGCGCGGCGCCTGCGCGTGCACGTGGTGCGCAACGTGCTGCACTTCGGCGGCCAGCTCTGCTGGGTCTACGCCATTTCGGTGCTCACGCTTGCCACGGTGTTCGCGATCGAGTTCACGATGCCGGTGTGGACCGCGGTGCTCGCCGCGCTGCTGCTCGGCGAGCGCATGAACCGGGGCCGGGCCGTGATGCTCGCCTGCGGGCTCGCCGGAATACTCGTCATCCTGCGCCCGGGACTCGAGGTGGTGCAGCCCGGTGCGCTGATCATGCTTCTCGGCTCGCTTTTCTATGCCTCGACCATGATCGCCACCAAGCAGCTTTCGCGGAGCGACACCCCGCTTGCGCTGCTTTTTTACATGTCGCTGCTGCAGCTGCCGCTCGCGCTCCTGCCGGCGCTGCCCTCCTGGGTGACGCCGGCGACGAAGGACCTGCCCTGGATCCTGTGCCTGGGGGTCGCAGGGCTCGCCGCCCACTACTGCATGACGCGGGCCTACCGCCTCGCCGATGTGACCCTGGTGGTGCCGCTCGATTTCCTCAGGCTGCCGCTGATTGCCGTCGTGGGCATGCTTTTCTACGCCGAGCCGCTCCAGCCCGCGGTGCTGCTCGGCGCCGCGGTGATGTGCTGCGGCATCTACTACAGCGTGCGGCGCGAGAGCCGGCTGCGACACGCCTAGCGGCCCGCGGCCCTGTCGGCTTCCTCGGCTAAGCGCTGCAGCGCAGCGCTCACCTCGACGGGGTAGCCGCCGGAGCTGTCCAGCGACTTCAGGTGCGCAGGCAACCTGCGCAGCGCCTCCATGCACTGCGCCCGCGACTGCGCAAGCGTGGGCGTTGCACCGAGGCGCTTGCCGCCTTGCATGACCGGCACCACCAGCGGCACGCCTTCGCAACGGTCGCCTTCCACCGTGAGCGTGTCGCCGGCGGGCGTACCCGCGGCATCGAAGCGCCGGTAGACCTGCTTGCGGCCGGGCCAGGTGGCCTTGCCCTCCGAGCGCTTGCGGCGCGGCACGCCCGCATACTCCTGCAGCTTGTAGGCGCAATCGAGCGCCGGCGCGTCCTCGGAGGTGACCAGGCTCGTGCCCACGCCGAAGCCGTCGATCGGGGCTCCCGCCGAGAGCAGCCGGTCGATCTCGCGCTCGTCCAGCCCGCCGCTCGCGAAGATGCGCACCTCTCCGCAGCCGCCATCGTCGAGGATCGCGCGCACCTTGCGCGCATGCTCGCCCAGGTCGCCGCTGTCCAGCCGCACCCCGCGGATCGGGATGCCCTCGGCGCGCAGCTTTTGCGCCAGGGCGACCACCCTGCGCGCACCTTCCTCGGTGTCATAGGTGTCGATCAGCAGCGTGGTGCCTTCGGGGTAGGCGCGTGCGAATTTTTCGAACGCGGCCGCCTCGCTCGCGTGCGCCTGGATGAAGGAATGCGCCATGGTGCCGTAGGTCGGCACCCCGAACTTCTGTCCCGCGAGCATGGTCGCAGAGCCGTCGTAGCCGGCGAGGTAGGACGCCCGTGCCGCGAGCAGGCCAGCCTCGGCGCCATGCGCCCGCCGCAACCCGAAATCGATCAACAGCTTGCCGCGGCCCACCAGCACCGCACGCGCCGCTTTGGTGGCGATCAGGGTCTGGAATTGCAGCAGGTTGACGATGCGCGTCTCGACCAGTTGCGCCTGCGGCAACGGGGCGGTGACGCGCAAGAGCGGCTCGTTGGGGAATACGAGCGCGCCCTCGGGCACGGCATGCACGTCGCCCGTAAACCGAAAACCGGCGAGCCAGTCGAGGAACTCCGGCGAAAAGCGGCCCTGCCTCGCGAGCCACGCCACCTCGTCGCCGGAGAAGTGCACCTGCTCCAGGAACTCGAGCACCTGTTCCATGCCCCCGGCCACCAGGAAGCCGCGCCCTTTTGGCAGCTTGCGCACGAAGAACTCGAATACAGCGATGTCCTCCATGCCGTGCGCCCGGTAGGCCGCCAGCATGGTGAGCTGGTAGAGGTCGGTGAGCAGCGCGCTCGCGCCGGGATCGGGCGGCCGCGGCTTGCGATCCGTGCCCATGATCACCCGGCGGTCGCCGCGAGCGAGTCGCCGGCCTGCAGCTTCGGCTTGGCGGAGGCATCCATGGCGCCTGGCAAATTTTCCGTGGCGCACGGCGGGAGGCGTTGCGATAGGTCAAGGCCCGTGGCGAGCCGAACGCCAGGCTCCGCTCCAGGCGCTTCACGGGGCCCGAGCATGCACGCACGGCCAGCACGAGTCCGCTACACTGCGTGCCTCGAGCAACGCAAGGAAACGCGACATGCAAAAGGCGGCGCGGAAGCTGAGAGTCGTAACGGACCCCGGGGAGTGGTCGCCGGAGCAGTCGGCCGAGCTTTATGGCATCCGCAACTGGGGCGCGGGCTACTTCGATATCAGCGCCGCGGGCGAAGTCACCGTCAGCGTTCCTGCCGAGGGCAAGACCGCGACCGTGAGCCTGATGGAAATCATCGCGGGCATGCAGCAGCGCGGGCTGCAGATGCCGGTCCTGCTCCGGCTGGACAACCTGCTCGAGGCGCAGATCGCGCTCCTGAACGACTCCTTCGGCAAGGCGATCAAGGCCCAGGGCTACGGCGCCGACTATCGCGGCGTGTTCCCGATCAAGGTCAACCAGCAGTGCGCAGTGATCGAGGAGCTGGCGCGCGTCGGCCAGCGCTTCGGCCACGGCCTGGAGGCGGGCAGCAAGGCCGAGCTCCTGATCGCGCTCGCGCACCTCGAGCCGGAGTCCGGGTACATCATCTGCAACGGCTACAAGGACGACGAATTCGTGGACCTGGCGCTGCAATCGCTGCGCTTGGGGTTCAAGTGCCTCATCGTGCTGGAGACGCCAACCGAGCTGCCCATCATCCTCGAGGCGAGCAAGCGGCTCAACGTCCGGCCGATGCTCGGCGTGCGCGTCAAGCTCGCGGCCAAGGTCGAAGGGCACTGGAACGAGTCGAGTGGGGACCGCAGCATCTTCGGCCTCACCACGGCGCAGATCGTGGAGCTGGTGGACACGTTGCGCGAGCACCAGATGCTCGACTGCCTGCAGCTGCTGCACTACCACCTGGGATCGCAGATCCCCAACATTCGCGACATCCGCAGCGGGGTGCAGGAGGCCTGCCGCTATTATGTTGCGCTGCGGCAGGAGGGCGCGGCGCTCGGCTACCTGGACCTGGGCGGCGGCCTCGGGGTGGACTACGACGGTTCGCAGACCAACTCCGACCACAGCAAGAACTACTCGCTGGACGAGTACTGCACCGACGTGATCGAGACCATCATGAGCACGCTGGGCCCGGCCGGCGTGCCGCACCCGGTGATCATGACCGAGTCCGGGCGCGCGACCGTGGCCTACAGCTCGATCCTGCTGTTCAACATCCTGGACGTGACGAGCTACGAGCCGGCCGACGCGGCGCCCGCCGTGCCCGAGACCGAGCACGAGCTGGTGAAGAACCTGCGCGAGGTGCTGAACGGCGTGTCGGCCAAGACCGCCAAGGAGTGCTTCAACGACGCGCACTACTACCGCGAGGAGATCCGCGACCTGTTCCGCCGCGGCCAGATCCCGCTGCGCTCGCTTTCCCTCGCCGAGAACATCTACCTGCACATCGTGTGGGCGATCATCGGGGTGCTGCAGCGGGTGCGGCGCGTGCCGGCCGGCTTCGAGGGGCTGGAGGAGTCGCTCGCCGACATC
>CAZVHU010000135.1:0-8981 GCA_964627075.1 uncultured Enterobacteriaceae bacterium
TCTCTCAAACTCAGTCCGGATGAACAGAAACAACCTATTGGGCCATCACAGCTAGCCAGGCAGCTTGTCAGCGCCAGCCGGCGCGGTCGAACGCCTTCTGCGCCGCGGCCTGGTGCCGCCCGAGCTCGCCCACGTTGAGCGTGTCCGGCTTGAAGCTGCCGAGCTCGGCCAGCGCGCGGTTGTCGGTGCGCACGGCAGGCACGGCCGGGTACTCGTTGTTGCCGTCGGCGAAATAGCGCTGTGCGTCGTCGCTCGCGAGGTATTCCAGGAATCTCACCGCTGCATCGCGATGCGGCGCGTGCTTCAGAACGCCGGCGCCCGAGACGTTGATGTGCGTGCCGTTGCCGTCCTGGTCGGGCCAGGCCACCGCGGTGCGCGACACGGCGTCGCGCTCGTCGGGCTTCTGCGAGAGCATCAGCCGGGCGTAGTAATAGGTGTTCGCGACCGCCGCGGCGCACTCGCCCGCCGCCACGGCGCGGATCTGGTCGGTGTCGCCGCCGCGCGGCGGGCGGGCGAAATTCGCCACCACGCCGCGCGCCCATTCCTCGGCCTTCGCCTCGCCCTGGCGGGCGATCAGCGCGGCCATGAGCGAAATGTTGTAGACGTTGGAGCTCGAGCGCATGCAGAGCTTTCCTTTCCAGCGCGGATCGGCGAGATCCTGGTAGCTGCGCAAGTCCCCATGCTTCACCGCATCGCGGTTGTAGACGATGATGCGCGCCCGGGTCGAGAACCCGTACCACAAGCCTTGCGGGTGACGCAGGTGCGCGGGGATTCGCGCCTCGAGGACCGCGGACTTCACCGGCTGGAACAGGCCCGCCTGCTCGGCGCGCCAGAGGCGCCCCGCGTCGACCGTGACCAGCACGTCTGCGGGACTCGCGGCGCCCTCGTTCTTCAGCCGCTCGATGAGCGCATCCTCGGGCGCCTCGATGCGCTGGATCCGGATCCCGGTCTGCTTGGTGAAGTTGGCGTACAAGGCCTCGTCGGTCTGGTAGTGCCGCGACGAATAGAGGTTCAAGACCTTCTCCTGCCCTGAGGCCTGTCCCGTGCCAAGCATGAGCGCCAAGAGGACAAGAATCGATTTCAGACTAGTCATGTGCAATACCCATCAAAGTTGCAGGGAGAATAGATGATAATAATTCTCATTATCATTGTCAATACAAATGCGAATGATTATCATATATGCCATGAGCTCAATGAATCCACAGAAATTCAAAGACTTCAGACAACTCGAAGCGCTAATCGCCGGGACACTGGCGTTGATGACGCACTATGCCGAGTCCGGCTGCCCTCAGGCAGCGGGGCGGATTCTCGATAACCTCCTTCGACTGTCAGCCCAGCGGGAGGTCCCTTGGGAATTGCGTGCCGCTTTGGCGAAGCTAGGCTCCCGCTGGATGCTCCTGAAGGACCACGCCCTCGCGGCGTGCCGCAACAATACGTCGATGCACTGATACCTAGCTTTCCGGCCGGATCCGCCGCGCGCCGTTGAATCGCCTGGACCAGTAGCTGCTGTTCATCCGGCCGATCCGGACCTCTGCACCGGGTTTGGGGGCGTGAACGAACTTGCCGTCGCCAAGGTAGATGCCGACGTGCGAGTAGGGCGAATTGAGGGTGTTGTAGAAGACCAGGTCCCCCGGCTCGAGCTCGGCGCGCGCCACTGCGACGCCGTATTCACTCTGTGCGCGCGCGGTGCGCGGCAGCGAAATTCCCCAGGCTTCGCGGTAGACGTGCGCCACGAGTCCGCTGCAATCGAATCCATCCGCGTGCGAGTTTCCGCCGTTGCGGTAGCTCACGCCCACCGCGTTGAGCGCCTGCAGAAGCGCCTCGGTGCGCTCGGCCGGCTGCTCTGCGGGCGTGGTACGCAGCGGGCCCGAACGCTCGGGCGCCACCGAGGCGCACCCTTGGATCAACATAAAAGCCAGAAGATACAGCGGCTTATGCGTCATAATTCAAGCAATCTAGTCACTTCGCTCGAGAAAGTAAAGTCAGCGCTGGCGCGGCCTCGCGCGTTTTGCGTTAGAAGGACAACGCGAGGACGCCAACTGAGATGACTCGACTGCTGCTGGGCTGTGCGCTATTCGGCATCGGCGTGCTCGCCTGGGGCCAGGGCACGCTGGAGATCATTCCGCTGCGGCACCGGACGGTGGAGCAGGTTCTGCCGGTGCTGCGGCCGCTCCTCGAGCCCGGCGGCACGCTCTCCGGCCAGGGCAACCAGCTGATCGTGCGAACGAGCCCTGCCAACCTCGCCGAGCTCCGCCGCGTGCTCGACGCAATCGACACGCCGGCGCGGCGCCTCATGATCTCGGTGCGCTTCGAGGACGCCGCGCAGGCCCGCGACAGCGCGGTGGACAGCCGCGTCGTGATTCGCGCGGGCGAATCCGGGGCGAGCGGCAGCGCGGCGGTGCGCATCCAGGATTCGCGCAGCAACCGGGACGAGCGCATCGACCAGCGCGTGCAGGTGATCGAGGGCGGCCGCGCCTTCATCGCGAGCGGCGAGTCGCGGCCGGTGCGGCAGCAGAACGTGGTGCGAACGCCGGGCGGCACCGTGGTCACCGAGAGCACCACGATCCAGCAGGCGGCGAGCGGCTTCGAGGTCGTGCCGCGCCTCGCGGGCGACATCGTGACGCTCGACATCCTGCAGCAGCGCGAGTCGTTCGCCCCGGGGCGCGCGGGGGCGGCCGGCGCCGTCCAGGGCCAGCGCGCATCGAGCAGCGTGAGCGGCCGGCTGGGAGAGTGGTTCGAGCTCGCCGGGGCGAGCGGCTCCAGCGCCCGGCCCGAGCGCGGCATCCTGTCGGCGCGCGAGTCGGGCGCGAGCGGCAGCCGCCGGATCCTCGTCAAGGTCGAAGAGGTCAAGCCCTGAGCGGCCGCGACCCGCGCGCGGCGCTCGCGGTCAAGCGCGCGTTCTCGGCCGGCGGCGCGCTTGCCGCGGCGGTGCCCGGCTACGGCGAGCGGCCGCAACAGATCGAGATGGCGCTCGCGATCCTCCAGGCGATCGAATCCGGCGGCTCGCTCGTGCTGGAAGCGGGCACCGGCACCGGGAAGACCTTCGCCTACCTGGTACCCGCGCTCCTCGCCGGCGGCAAGGTGATCGTCTCCACCGGCACCAAGACGCTCCAGGACCAGCTTTTCGACCGCGACCTGCCGACAGTGCGCGATGCGCTTGCCTCGGGCGCGGGCGTGGCCCTCCTCAAGGGCCGCGCCAGCTACGTCTGCCTGCAGCGCCTGGAGCGCGCGCTCGGCGAGGCGCGCCTCGCGAGCCGCGAGGACGCGGCGCGCCTGCGCTCGATCGAGCGCTTTGCGCGCTCGAGCCCGACCGGCGACCGCGCGGATCTCGCGGAGGTTCCCGAGAACGCGGCGGTCTGGCAGCACGCCACCTCGACGCGCGAGAACTGCCTCGGCCAGGAGTGCCCGCGCTACAAGGACTGCTTCGTGATGCGCGCGCGCCGCGAAGCGCTGGCCGCCGACGTCGTGGTGGTGAACCACCACCTGTTCTTCGCCGACGTGGCGCTGCGCGACGAAGGCGTCGCCGAACTGCTTCCGGCGTGCAACACCGTCGTCTTCGACGAGGCGCACCAGCTGCCCGAGGCGGCGCGCCTGTTCTTCGGCGAGAGCGTCTCGAGCGCGCAGCTGGCGGAGCTCGCGCGCGACGCGAAGCTCGAGCTCGTCGCCGCGGGCGGCGCCTCGCCCGAGCTCGACGCGCTCGCCGGCAGGCTCGGCAAGGCGGCGCGCGACCTGCGCCTCGCGTTCGCCGCGGAGGGCGCGCGCATGGCCTGGGGCAAGGCGCTGCAGAACCGCGACTTCGCTGGCGCGCTTGCGGCGCTCGACGCGGCGCTCGCGGCATTCGCCGAGCCGCTCGCCGCCCAGGCGGCGCGCACCGAGGGGCTCGCCGCCTGCGCGCGCCGCGCACAGGAGGCGATCGCCACGCTCGCGCGGCTGCGCGAGTCGAACGCAAGAGAGGTGCGCTGGGTCGAGGTGTTCGCGCAGGCCGTCCATCTGCACGTCACGCCGCTTTCGCCCGCTGAGCTGTTCCGCCGCCAGATGCAGGACCACCCGCGCGCCTGGATCTTCACGTCCGCGACGCTCGCGGTCGGCGACGACTTTTCGCACTTCAAGAAGGAGCTCGGCATCGAGGATGCGGACTCGCGCGCCTGGCCGAGCCCGTTCGATTTCGAGAGGAACGCGCTGCTCTACTGTCCGCGCGGACTGCCGGCGGATCCCAACGACCCGGCCTACACCGAGGCGGTGGTGCAGGCGGCGCTGCCGGTGCTGCGCGCGAGCGGCGGGCGAGCGTTCCTGCTCTTCACCACGCTGCGCGCGCTGCGACGCGCCGCCGCGCTGCTTGCCGAAGCCTTCGAGCGCGAGGGGCTGGAATACCCGCTGCTCGTGCAGGGCAGCGGCTCGCGCAGCGAGCTGCTCGAGCGTTTCCGGCGCCTCGGCAACGCGGTGCTGCTTGGCGCGGCGTCGTTCTGGGAGGGCGTGGACGTGCGCGGCGAGGCGCTCTCGGTGGTGCTGATCGACAAATTCCCGTTCGCGCCGCCGGATGATCCGGTGCTCGCGGCGCGCATCGAGGCGCTGCGCGCCGAAGGCGGCAACCCTTTCCTCGAGTACCAGCTGCCGCAGGCAGTGCTCGCCCTCAAGCAGGGTGCGGGGCGGCTGATCCGCGACGCCACCGACCGCGGCGTGCTGGTGCTTTGCGACCCGCGGCTGCGTTCCAAGGGCTACGGCCGCGTCGTGCGCGCGAGCCTGCCGCCGATGCGCGCGACGCGCGAAATCGCGGACGTCGCCGCGTTCTTTGCGGATAGAATCCCGCGCTCGTCGGATTCCGCGGAGGAAAGCCAATGAGGGTCGTGATCACCGGCGGGGGAGGCTTCCTCGGCCTGCGCCTCGCCAAGTCGCTGCTCGCGCGCGGCAAGCTGACCGCCGCCGGCGGCGCGCGCGAGATCGCCAGGATCGTGCTGCTCGACGGTGCCTACCCGGCGCAGATGCCGAAGGACCCGCGGCTGGAGGTCGTCACCGGCGACATCTCCGACGCCGCCACGGTGTCGCGCGTGGTCACGCCCGACACCGCTTCGGTGTTCCACCTCGCCGCGGTGGTGAGCGGGGCGGCGGAGGCCGACTTCGACCTCGGCATGCGGGTCAACCTCGAGGGCACGCGGCTGCTCCTGGAGCGCATGCGCCGGTGCAGCCAGCCGCCGCGCTTGGTGTTCACGAGCTCGGTCGCCGCGTTCGGCGGCGAGCTGCCGGCGGTGCTGGACGATTCCACCACGCCGAATCCGCAGACCTCCTACGGCACGCAGAAGGTGATCGGCGAATACCTCGTCACCGACTACTCGCGCAAGGGCTTCATCGACGGCAGGTCGCTGCGGCTGCCGACAATCGTGGTGCGCCCCGGCAAGCCGAATGCCGCGGCCTCCTCGTTCGCGAGCGGCATCCTGCGCGAGCCGCTCAACGGCGTGACCTCCGAGTGCCCCGTCGCGCCGGAGACCGGCGTGTGGCTGCTCTCGCCCAAGCGCGTGGTCGAGGCGTTCGTGCACGCGCACGAGCTGCCGGCCGACGCCTGGGGAACGCGGCGGGTGCTCAACCTGCCCGGCATCACGGTGAGCGTGGCGAAGATGATCGAGACCATGGGCCGGATCGCCGGGGCGGCGACGGCGAAGCGCGTGGCGTGGAAGGCCGATGCGCGCATCCAGGCGATCGTGCGCACCTGGCCGGTGAACTTCGAGACGCCGCGGGCGCTCGCGATGGGCTTCCGGGCCGATCCCGACATCGCCACCGTCATCCGCGACTACATCGCGGACGAAAACATCACCCTTCGGAGCTAAAAAAAGAAGGAACGCAAAGACGCAGAGGGAAGGAAAGGGCGCAAAGAAAAGCAAAGAAGAAGACGCAGCAAAGATCGCAGAGGTCTTTGCGGCCTTTCGTTGCACCTGTCTGGGAGCCTTTTCTTGGCCTTTCTTTGCGTCCTCCCTTTTCCTTTGCGCCTTTGCGTTCCTTCTTCTAGTAGCCCAATCCCTACCAGTCCGGATCCCAGAGCTTCCACCAGGGGGCGGAGCGGGTATAGCCCTTGAGGTACTTGCTGTCGGGAAAGTTCTTGCGCATCACGCGGTCGGCGTCGTCGCGCAGTTCGTTCATGCCCATGGCGTCGTAGGCCTTGACCATGATGAACACCGCCTCCTCGAGCGCCGGCGCGCTCGGGTAGTTCTGCACCGCGTACTGCGCGCGGTTCGCCGCCGCGACGTAGGCGCCGCGCTTCATGTAGTAGCGCGCCACGTGCACCTCGTGCTGCGCGAGCGAGTTGACCAGGAACCGCATGCGCGCCGCCGAGTCCTCGGCGTACTTCGAGTCCGGGAAGCGCGTCACCACTTCCTTGAACGCCATGAACGACTCGCGCGCGCCCTTGGGGTCGCGCTCCGAGACGTCGGGCGTGTCGATGAACCCCATCAGGCCGGGGTTGTCGTGGAAGTTGATCATGCCCTTCAGGTAGTAGACGTAGTCGATGTTCGGGTGGTTGGGGTAGAGCTTGATGAAGCGGTCCGCGGCGGCGAGCGCGGAAGCGCGCTCGCCTGCCTTCCAGTGCGCATAGGCGACCTCGATCTGCGCCTGCTGCGCGAAGCGCCCGTAGGGATAGCGCGCCTCGAGCTTCTCCAGGTACTTGATCGCCTTGTCCCAGTTCTTCGACGACATCTGGTCCTTGGCCTCGGCGTAGAGCTTCTGCGCCGACCAGCCGACCGTCTCGTCTTCCCGGTCCTTGCCCAGCCAGCCGCAGCTGCCCAGGGCGAGCGCCGCCGCGGCGATGAATGGAGCAAGTAAACTGCGTCGCATGCCGCGAAATTATAGCGCCGAGGCCGACAGCGACTGGGAGGGCGCGTTCGCAGCGCCCGTCACCGCGCAAGTGCCCGCGTCGCTCGGCGGCTTGCGATTGGATCAGGCGCTCGCCCGCCTGTTCCCGCAGTACTCGCGCAACCGCCTGCAGGCTTGGCTGAGGACGGGCCACATCCGGGTGAACGGCGCCGGCGCCGAGGCGAGCCGCCGGGTCGCCGGCGGCGAGAACGTCGAGCTGAAGCCCCCCGCTGTGCCTGCAGGGGGCTTACCACGGGCGCAGGCGATGCCGCTCAAGGTGGTGTTCGAGGACTCCGACCTGATCGTGATCGACAAGCCGGCCGGGCTGGTGGTGCACCCGGGCGCGGGCGTGCCCGACCGCACGCTGCTCAACGCGCTGCTCGCGCATGCGCCGGCGCTCGCGCAGGTGCCGCGCGCGGGCATCGTGCACCGCCTCGACAAGGACACGAGCGGCCTGCTGGTGGTGGCGAAGAACGTGAGCGCGCAGGCAAGCCTCGCCGCGCAGCTCGCCGATCGCAGCATGCGCCGCACCTACCTTGCGCTGGTGCACGGCGACCCGCCCGCCGCCGGCACGGTGCAGGCGCCGATCGGGCGCGACGTGCGCGTGCGCACGCGCATGGCGGTCACTCGCCGCGGCAAGGAGGCGCGTACGCGCTACCGCGTGCTCGAGCGCTTCGGCCACGCCGCGCTCGTCGAATGCTCGCTCGACACCGGGCGCACGCACCAGATCCGCGTGCACATGCAGCACATCAGGCATCCGCTCGTAGGCGACACGGTCTACCAGCGCGGCACGCGCCGGGGCCTCGCCTTTGCGCGCCAGGCGCTGCACGCCGCGGCGCTCGAGCTCGCGCACCCCTCGAGCGGCAGGCGCATGCGCTGGAGCGCGCCGCTGCCCGCCGACATGAAGAAGCTGCTCGCCAGCTTGCGGCGTGGCCACTGAGGACATCCTCGTCCCGGACTGGCCGGCGCCGCCGCGCGTGCGCGCGCTCGTCACCACGCGCGCGCTGGGCAGCATGCGCCGCGGCGGCGACGGGCGCGAGCGGCTCGCCGCGCTTGTGCCCCGCGAACCCGTGTGGCTGCGCCAGGTGCACGGCATCGCGGTGGTCGATGCGGATCGTGCTGCCGCGGGCGAGGCACCGGAGGCGGACGCCGCGGTAGCGCGCTGCGCGGGCGTCGTATGCGCGGTGACGGTGGCTGATTGCATGCCGGTGGTGCTGGCGCACGAGGCGGGCGAGGCGATCGGCGTCGCGCACGCGGGCTGGCGCGGGCTTGCCGCGGGCGTCATCGAGGCGACGCTCGACGCGCTGCGCCTGCCGCCGGGGAGCCTGGTCGCCTGGCTCGGGCCCGCGATCGGGCCGCGCGCCTACGAGGTCGGCGAGGAGGTGCGCGCCGAATTCCTGCGCCGCGACGCGCAGAGCACGAGCGCCTTCCGCGCCTCGCGCCCCGGCCACTGGATGCTCGACCTCTACGCCGTGGCACGCCAGCGCCTCGCGCGCGCAGGCGTTGTGCGCGTCTGCGGCGGCGGTTGCTGCACGCACTCGCAGCCGGAGCGCTTCTATTCGTGGCGCCGCGACCGCGCCGCCGAGCGCATGGCGGCGCTCGCATGGATCGAGAGCGGGTCGCGGCCCGGGATGGGCGCGTAGAATAGCCGCATGGCTTTGGGCTGGATCGTGGCGGCGAGCGTCGCCGGAGGCACGCTTTCGGCGGGCGCTGCGGCGTTCGCGCTCACGCTGCGCGCCACCTGGGTGCCGACGCTGGTGTCGTTCGCCATCGGCGCGCTGCTCGGCGCCGCGTTCCTGGAGGTGATCCCGCACGCGTTCGCGCACGGCGATGCCAGCCGCGTGGCGGTGGCGCTGCTCGGCGGCATCTTCGCGTTCTTCGTGCTGGAGAAGCTGCTGCTCTGGCGCCACTGCCACACCGAGGACTGCGAAGTGCACGACACGCACAACGCGCCGCACGACCACGGCCGCTCGGGCGCGCTCATCGTGGTCGGCGACACGGTGCACAATTTCGTGGACGGCGTGCTGATCGCCGCGGCGTTCCTGCAGAGCACGCAGCTCGGCATCGTCACCGCGATCGCCATCGTGGCGCACGAGATCCCGCAGGAAGTGGGCGACTTCCTGATCCTGCTGCACTCGGGCTAC
>CAZVHU010000136.1:0-8940 GCA_964627075.1 uncultured Enterobacteriaceae bacterium
TGCTCAGGGAGGCGCTGGTCAAGACGCGCGACGAGTACTACTACGTGCCGCTGCATTACCAGATGCGGCCGTGGGCGATGAAGAAGAACGTCAGCACGGTGTACAACACCATCGACCTCCCCGAATCGCGCTATGCGTCGGTGAAGTAGCGCCCGCAGTCCAACCTAGGAGAAACGCAATGCCGCTGAAACACCTGATTCTGCCGGCCGCCCTGGCCGCGGCCCTCGTCGCAGCGCCGCTGCACGCGGCCAACCTGAAGTGGGGCGCGCAGAACGACATCCTGACGCTCGACGTGCACTCGCAGAACCACGCGACCACCAACTCGATCCTGCAGCACACCTACGAGGGCCTCACCCGCTACACCAAGGACTACAAGATCGAGCCGGCGCTCGCCGTGAGCTGGAAGCAGCTCTCTGACACGCACTGGCGCTTCAACCTGCGCAAGAACGTCAAGTTCCACGACGGCTCGCCGTTCACCGCCGACGACGTGGTGTTCTCGTTCCAGCGCATCCTGCAGCCGCAGGGCACGATGCAGATCTACGTCACCGGCGTGAAGGAAGTGAAGAAGGTGGACGACTACACGGTGGACTTCTTCCTCACCGGGCCGGTGCCGATCCTGCTGCGCAACCTGGTGAACTTCCGCATCATGAGCAAGGCCTGGTCGGAGAAGACCGGCTCGCAGAACGTGCAGAACTACAAGGAAAAGCAGGAGACCTTCGCCTCGCGCAACACCAACGGCACCGGGCCCTACATGATCAAGGGCTGGGCGCCGGACAAGAACGTCGTGATGGAGCACTACAAGGGCTGGTGGGGCAAGCTCGACGGCAATGTCACGTCGGTGACCTACAACCCGATCAAGGCCGACGCGACGCGCGTCTCGGCGCTGATCTCGGGCGACGTCGACCTCGTCACCGACCTGCCGGTGCAGGACGTGGACCGGCTGCGCAAGGACGCGAAGCTCGCAGTGCTCGACGGCCACGAGGTGCGCACCATCTTCATCGGCATGGACCAGTGGAACAACGAGCTCAAGTACTCCAACGTCAAGGGCAAGAACCCGTTCAAGGACGTGCGGGTGCGCAAGGCGCTCAACATCGCGGTGGACCGCGAGGCGATCAGGAAGGTGACGATGCGCGGCCTGTCGATCCCGGCGGGCATCATGGTGGCGCCGGGCGTGCACGGACATTCCAAGGAGATCGACGTCGTTCCGAAGCTGGACATCGCGGGCGCGAAGAAGCTGCTTGCCGAGGCGGGCTACCCCAACGGCTTCGAGTTCACGCTCGACTGCCCCAACAACCGCTACGTCAACGACGAGAAGATCTGCCAGGCGCTGGTGGCGATGTGGGCAAGGGCGGGCCTGAACGTCAAGCTCAACTCGATCCCGTTCGCCAACTTCATCCCGAAGCTGCTGCAGATGGACACCAGCGCCTACCTGCTCGGCTGGGGCGTGGCGACCTTCGACGCGCTCTACACGCTGCAGTCGCTGGTGCGCACCAAGACCACGGGCGCGGACGGCAACTTCAACCAGGGGCGGATCAGCGATCCCAAGCTCGACAACACCATCGACGCGATCAAGATCGCGACCGACCCGGTGGCGCGCGACGCGCTGCTCAGGGAGGCGCTGGTCAAGACGCGCGACGAGTACTACTACGTGCCGCTGCACCACCAGCTGCGCCCGTGGGCGATGAAGAAGGGCGTCACCGCGGTGCATAGCGCGGACGACCGCCACCAGGCGCGCTTCACACGGGTCGGCGGCGGCAGCTGACACAAGTCCTGTTCCGCAACGCGGCGCTGCTCGATCCGCGCCGCGAGGAGCTGCAGCCGGGGACCTCGCTGCTCGTAGAGGGCGGGCTGATCCGCGAGGTCTCGGCGCGCCCCATAAGGGCGCCCAAGGCGCAGGTGCTCGACTGCAAGGGCAGGACGCTGATGCCCGGGCTGATCGACTGCCACGTGCACGCGTGCCTCTCGGAGGTGTACATCCGCAACCTCGAATCGGTGCCGCTCACGCTCATGACGGCGCGCGCCGCGGGCCTGCTCAGGGCGATGCTCGAGCGCGGCTTCACCACGGTGCGCGACACGGGCGGCGCCGACTGGGGCCTGCGCGACGCCGTGGCCCAGGGCCTGATCGAAGGCCCGCGCATGTTCATCTCCGGCCAGGCGATCGGCCCCACCGGCGGCCATTCGGACGGCCGGCGGCGCACCGATTACGGCATGTCGTGCCGCTGCTGCAACGCGTTGCGCTTCTCGATGGGCATCGCCGACGGCGCCGACAAGGTGCGGGCTGCGGCGCGCGAGCAGCTGCGCCAGGGCGCCGACCAGGTGAAGATCATGGTCTCGGGCGGCGTTGCCAGCCCCTACGACCCCCTCGACAGCCGCCAGTTCTCGCTCGCCGAGATCGCCGCCGCGGTAGAGGAAGCCGGGGCCTTCGGCAAATACGCGGCCGCGCACGCCTACACGCCGGAGGCGATCCAGCGCGCCGTCGGCCAGGGCGTGCGCACCATCGAGCACGGCAACCTGATCGACGACAAGTCCGCGCGCCTGATGAAGGCGAAGGGCGCCTACATGGTGGCGAACCTCGTCACCTACTACGCGATGAAGGAGCGCGCGGCGCAGTTCGGCATGGGCGCGGACATGCTCGCCAAGAACGACCTCGTGATCGACGGCGGCCTGAAGTCGCTGGAGATCTGCAAGCGCGCCGGCGTGAAGGTCGGCTTCGGCACCGACCTGCTGGGGCAGCTCCAGGTCGAGCAGAGCCGCGAGTTCCTGCTGCGGCGCGAGGTGCTCTCGCCGATCGAGATCATCCGCCAGGCGACGCTGGTGGGCGCCGAGATCGTGCGCATGAAGGACCGGCTCGGGGTGCCGCGGCCCGGCGCCGTCGCCGACCTCATCGTGGTGGACGGCAACCCGCTCAAGAAGCTCGAGCTGCTGACCGGCCAGGGCAGGCACCTGTCGGCGATCATGAAAGCCGGGCGCCTCTACAAGAACCGCCTCGCATCATAGGTCGCGTCACGTCGTCCCCGATCTCGCGAGGACGACAATATTTCATTTCGTCAGCCGGCGGAACAGGGCGAGGTCGATGTTGCCGCCGGAGAGGACGAGGCCCACCTTCCGGCCGCGCATCGCCTCGCGCTCCTTGAGCAGCGCCGCGAGCGGCGCCGCGCCCGCGCCCTCGGCGACGTTGTGGGTGTGCGTGAAGTAGATGCGCACCGCCTCGGCGATCTCGTCCTCGGTGAGGGTGACGATCCGCTCGGCGCCCTTGCGGATGATCTCGAAGGCCTCGGCGTGGGGCACGCGCGTCGCCACGCCGTCGGCGAAGGTGTCGGCGCTCGGCGTCGTCACGACCTTGCCGGCGGCGAGCGACAGCGCGTAGGACGGCGCGCCCCCGGCCTGCACTCCCACGATGCGCGTCCTCAGCCCCAGCAGGTCGCGCACCAGGATCAGGCCGCAGATCCCGGACCCCATGCCGACCGGCGCATAGACCGTGTTCATCTCCGGCACGGCGCGCAGGAACTCGAGCGCATAGGTCGCGACGCCCCGCACCAGGTCCTCGTGGAACGACGGCGCCATCTCCAGCGCCCTGCGCGGCGCCAGCCGCTCGGCTTCCTCGCGCGCCTCGTCGAAGTCGCGCCCGTGCTCGATCAGCTCCGCGCCGAAGCCGCGCATGGCGGCATTCTTCTCCCGGCTGTTGCCCTGCGGCACCACGATCGTCACCGCGACGCCGTGGCGCCGGCCGGCGAAGGCGAGGCTCTGGCCGTGGTTGCCGCGCGTGGCGCTGACTATGCCGCGCACCTTCGGCCGCTCGCGCTTCAGGCGCTCCATGTAGACCAGCCCGCCGCGCACCTTGAAGGCGCCGATCGGCGTGTGGTTCTCGTGCTTGACCCACACCTCGCAGCCCGCGCGCTGCGCGAGCAGCGGCCAGGCGTATTGCGGCGTCGGCGGCATGGCCCCGTACACCACCCGCGCCGCCGCCTCGAGCCCTTCCTGCGCCAGCCTCATCGCGAGCTTCCCTCGAAAGGCGGACGCGCCGGCAGCCCCTCGCGTATGCGCGCCGAGAAGTCGCCGGCGTCGCCCGCTGCTCTTGCCTTCGCGTTGACGAGGCTCGCCTGCTTGAGCGCCTCGAACGGCAATGCGCGACTGACCACGCCGTGCTGGTAGAGCCATTCGTCGAGAAAGCCGTTGGCGAGCCACCTCCAGTCGAGCGGCACCTTGCCGATGGCCTCGTTGACGTGCAGCAGGATCGCGACGGTGCAGTTGTCGGTCAGCGCGTTGTAGATTACCGGCTTTTGCGCCAGGCCGTTGATGGCTGCAGCGTAATCCAGGAGCAGCGCGCGCGCCCGGTCGGCCGGCGTGCGCAGGCGGTAGAGATACACCTGCTCGCCGCGGTAGTTGGTGCGCAGCTTCAGCACGTCGCGCTCGTCGGACACCACGTAGTAGAGCTCGAACTGGCGGAAAAAGCCGCGCAACGCGGAGTAGGACTCGCCCTTCTCCTTGCGCGTCTCGATCGAGATGGCGAGCGGCGGCTCGCCCTCGAACTCCCAGCTCAGGATGGTGTGCGCGATGTAGGGCGAGCCCCAGTAGACGATGCTGATATCCAGGCCGCGCAGCCTGCGCAGGTCGTAGGCGCGCGCCTCCCAGCGCTCGTCATAGTTGGTCTCGCTGCGATAGGCGAAATTGCGCAGGTTGCCGAAGCGAAGCACCTCGCCCTTCAGCTCGGCGCGCGGCAGGCGCGCCACGTCCGCCTGCCAGTCGCGGTCGTTGCGCGGCTCGATGGCCAGCCACCAGGCGAGCACGCACCCGAATACCGCGGCCGCCAGGGCGTCCGCCTTCCAGCGCGGCCGCAGCCGCGCGTAGGCGGCCGCGGGCAGCAGCAGCGCGGTCGCCGCGAGCAGCCCTGCCGCGACCCGAGCCGCGGGACCGTCGATCCAGAGCGCCGCGGCGCTCCATGCCAGCGCGAGCGCCAGCGCCGCGCGGCACACGTAGCGACCCGCGCAGGCCAGGAGCTTCCTCAATCGGGATGGCCCGCGCGCTCAGCGCCCAGCGGGCCCGCTGCGCACCGGGCCGGTGATCTGGAAGAACACCTCGTCGCCCTTGACCATTCCGAGCTCGTGCCGGGCGCGCTCCTCGATCGCCTCCAGGCCCTGCTTGAGGTCCCTCACCTCGGCGGCGAGCGCCGCGTTGCGCGCCTCGAGCTGCGTGTTGCGCGCGCGCTGTGCCTCGAGCTGCCGGTCCACCTCCCAGGCGCGCAGCCAGCTGCCCTTGCCGAGCCACAGCGGCGCCTGGATCGCGGCGATCAGCGCGCCCAGCAGCCCGGCGAGGATCTTCATTTGCCCTGCAGGAACGCTTCGCGCCCGGGGTAGGACACGGAGTCGCCCAGGTCCTCCTCGATGCGCAGCAGCTGGTTGTACTTGGCGGTGCGGTCCGAGCGCGCGAGCGACCCCGCCTTGATCTGCAGCGCGTTCGAGCCGACCGCGACGTCGGCGATGGTGGTGTCCTCGGTCTCGCCCGAGCGGTGCGAGATCACGGTGCCGTAGCCGGCGCGCTTCGCGGCCTCCACCGCCTGCAGCGTCTCCGAGAGCGTGCCGATCTGGTTCACCTTGACGAGGATCGCGTTCGCCACGCCCTGGCGGATGCCCTCGCGCAGGATGCGCGCGCTGGTGACGAAGAGGTCGTCGCCGACGAGCTGCAGCTTGCGCCCGAGCCGCCCGGTGAGCAGCTTCCAGCCCTCCCAGTCGTTCTCCGCCATGCCGTCCTCGATCGACACGATCGGGTAGCGGTCGGCGAGCGCGGCGAGATAGTCGCAGAAGCCCGCGGCGTCGAGCGACAGGCGCTCCGAGGCGAGGTTGTACTTGCCGTCCTGGTGGAACCCGCTCGCGGCGCAGTCGAGCGCCAGCAGCACGTCCTGCCCCGCGTGGTATCCCGCCTTGTCGATCGCCTGCAGGATCAACTCGATCGCCGCGGCGTGGCCCGGCAGGTCCGGCGCAAAGCCGCCCTCGTCGCCCACCGCGGTGGAAAGGCCCTTCGCCGCGACCAGCCCCTTGAGCGCCTGGAACACCTCCGCGCCGCAGCGCAGCGCCTCGCGGAAGGACTGCGCGCCCGCCGGCACGATCATGAACTCCTGCAGGTCGAGCCTGTTGTTGGCGTGCGCGCCGCCGTTGATCACGTTGAGCATCGGCACCGGCATCTGCATCGGCGCCGCGCCGCCGAGGTAGCGGTAGAGCGGCAGGCCGGACTCCTCGGCCGCTCCCTTCGCCACCGCGAGCGACACCGCGAGCAGCGCGTTGGCGCCGAGGCGCGACTTGTTCTCGGTGCCGTCCAGCTCAACGAGCGTCCTGTCGATGAACGCCTGCTCCGAGGAGTCGAGCCCCACGATCGCCTCGGAAATCTCGGTGTTGACGTGCTCTACGGCCTTCAGCACGCCCTTGCCGCCGAAGCGCCGGGCGTCGCCGTCGCGCAGCTCGATCGCCTCGCGGCTGCCGGTGGAGGCGCCCGAGGGCACCGCGGCGCGCCCCATGGCGCCCGATTCGAGTAGCACGTCGGCCTCGACGGTCGGGTTGCCGCGCGAGTCGAGGATTTCCCTTGCGACGACGTCAACGATGGAGCTCATGGCCTTGGTTTCCGTTTCTTCATTGCCCAACTTTGGTTTCGGCGAAGCCGCGGCGCTTCACCACGCGGTCGAGCTCGAGCAGCGTCTCGAGCAGCTCCTCGACCATCGCGAGCGGCCACGCATTGGGGCCGTCGGAGAGCGCCTTCGCCGGATCGGGATGCGTCTCCATGAAAAGTCCCGAGATGCCGCTCGCCACCGCGGCGCGCGCCAGCACCGGCACGAACTCGCGCTGGCCGCCCGAGCTCGTGCCCTGCCCGCCGGGCAGCTGCACCGAGTGCGTGGCGTCGAACACCACCGGGCAGCCGGTCTGGCGCAGGATCGCGAGCGCGCGCATGTCCGAGACGAGGTTGCCGTAGCCGAACGAGAATCCGCGCTCGCAAACCAGGATCGAATTCGCGTCGTGGCCCGACTCCACGGCCGCCTCCCTCGCCTTGTCGACGACGTTCTTCATCTCCTGCGGCGACAGGAACTGGCCTTTCTTGATGTTCACCGGGCGCCCGGCGGAAGCGGCGGCGCGGATGAAGTCGGTCTGGCGGCACAGGAACGCGGGCGTCTGCAGCACGTCCACCACCGCCGCCGCGGGCTTCACCTCGGCTTCCGTATGAACGTCGGTGAGCACCGGCACGCCCAGCGCCTTCTTCACCTCGGCGAGCACCGCGAGGCCCTGCTCCATGCCCAGGCCGCGGAACGACCTGCCCGAGCTGCGGTTCGCCTTGTCGTAGGAGGACTTGAAGACGAGCGGCACCTTCAGCCGCGCGCAGATCTCCTTGAGCCGCCCCGCGGTGTCCATCTGCAGCTGGCGCGATTCGACCACGCACGGCCCCGCAATGAGGAACAGCGGCCTGTCGAGGCCGACCTCGAACCCGCACAGCTTCATGCCGCCGCCTCCGACCGGTTGAGCCGAGCGCCGTTGCCGCACCGTCGGCGGCCAGCGCGGCCTGAAGCCGGTCGCATCCCCGCCGCAGGCGGGGCCCCTGCTCCGCGGTTCATGCCGCGACGACCGAAAGCGGCCCCCCGGGGGCGGCGCGCTTGGCCTGCGCCCGGTAGCCGAGCGCGGCGCGCACGAACGCCTGGAACAGCGGATGCCCGCCGCGCGGCGTGGAGGTGAACTCGGGATGGAACTGCACGCCCACGAAGAACGGATGCCCGGGCAGCTCCATCATCTCCGGCAGCTGCTCGCTCGGCGTCCTCGCCGAGACCTTGTAGCCCTGGTCCTCGAGCTGCGGCACGTAGACGTTGTTCACCTCGTAGCGATGGCGGTGGCGCTCGTTCACCTCGGCGCCATAGATGCGCTCGGCGAGCGTGCCCGCCTCGACCGGGCACTTCTGCGCCCCCAGCCGCATGGTGCCGCCGAGGTCGGAACGCTCGTTGCGCCGCTCGATGCGGCCGGTGCGGTCGAGCCACTCGGTGATCAGCGCCACCACCGGGTGCGGCGTGTCGGGGTCGAACTCGGTGCTGTTGGCGCCGGCGAGTCCGCAGGCGTTGCGCGCGAACTCGATCGTCGCGAGCTGCATGCCGAGGCAGATGCCGAGGAACGGCACCTTGTTCTCGCGCGCGTACCGGATGGCGCGGATCTTGCCTTCGGTGCCGCGCTTGCCGAAGCCGCCGGGCACCAGGATCGCGTCCATCTCCTCCAGCACCGCGACGCCCGCCTTCTCGATCTCCTCCGAGTCGACGTAGTGCACGCGCACCCGGCTGCGGGTGTGGATGCCGGCGTGCGCCACCGCCTCGTTGAGCGACTTGTAGGAATCCTGCAGGTCCACGTACTTGCCGACGAAGGCGATGTCCACCTCGTGCTCGGGGTGCTCGAGCGCCGCGACGATGTTGCGCCAGGGCGCGAGGTCGGCGGCCCGCGCGAGCACGCCCAGCTTGTGGCACACGATCTCGTCGAGCATCTGCTCGTGCAGCATCATCGGGATCTTGTAGATCGAGTCCACGTCCCAGGCCGAGATCACCGCCTCTTTCTGCACGTTGCAGAAAAGCGCGATCTTGCGCCGCTCGTCGTCGGGCAGCGGCCGGTCGGTGCGGCAAAGCAGCACGTCGGCCGAGATGCCGATCTCGCGCAGCTCCTTCACCGAGTGCTGGGTGGGCTTGGTCTTGATCTCGCCCGCCGAGGCGATGTAGGGCACCAGCGTCAGGTGGATGTAGCAGACGTTGTTGCGCCCGAGCTCCAGCCCCATCTGCCGGATCGCCTCGAGGAACGGCAGCGACTCGATGTCGCCGACGGTGCCGCCGACCTCGACGATGGCGATCTCGGCCTCGCCCGCGCCGCGCTTGATGTAGAGCTTGATCTCGTCGGTGATGTGCGGGATCACCTGCACCGTGCCGCCGAGGTAGTC
>CAZVHU010000137.1:0-8788 GCA_964627075.1 uncultured Enterobacteriaceae bacterium
TTCGGCGGTGCCGGCCTCGGCGGCGCCGCCGGCCTTGCCGCGGCGGCGGGCGCGCCCGCCGCCGGCCTCGCCGGCGCGCCGACGCTGAAGTCGAGGTTGTGGATGCCCTCGAGCTCGTCGCGGTGCTCCTTGCGCACGGCCTCGATGTCCATCGCCACCTTCTGGAAGGCGGCCACCACCTGCGGGTCGAACTGCTTGCCCGACTGCTCGGCGATTTTCTTCGCCGCCTCGATCGGAGACAGCGGGCTGCGGTGGCGCTGCGTCGCGGTCATCGCCTCGAAGGCGTCGGCGACCGCCATGATCCGCCCGGGCAGCGGGATGTCGTCGCCCTTGAGACCCTTGGGATAGCCGGTGCCGTCCCAGCGCTCGTGGTGGGTGAGCGCCATCACGCGCGCCTGCTCGAGCAGAGGCTCCTTGTGCTCGCCGATGATCTTGGCGCCGATCTCGGGGTGGCGGCGGATCTCCTCCCACTCCTTTTCGTTCAGCTTGTCGGTCTTCCTGAGGATGTGCTCGGCGACGCCCATCTTGCCGATGTCGTAGAGCGGCGCCGCCAGCGCGAGCACCTCGCAGACCTTGTCCTTGAGGCCCATCGCCTGGCCCATCAGCTCGACGTAGCGCGCGACGCGCAACACCCGGTTGGTGACGCCGCCCTCGCGGTATTCCATGGCGCGCGCAAGGCGCCGGATCAGCTGCAGCTGCGTTTCGCGCAGCTCCTCGGTGCGCCGCAGCACCTGCTCCTCGAGATCGCGCCGCTGGTCCTGCAGCGCGAGGTGCGCGCGCACCCGCAGCAGCGTCAGCGGGGCGCTGATCGGCTTCACGATGTAGTCCACCGCGCCGCCCATCAGGCCGCGCGCCTGGTCCTTGGGATCCGCGCGGCCGCTGACGAAGATCACGGGAATCGAGGCGAGCGCGGGGTTCGCCTTGAGCTTCGCGAGCACGTCGTAGCCGTCGGTCTCCGGCATCTCGACGTCGAGCAGGATCAGGTCGGGGATCGGCTCCATGTCCGCCAGCACCAGCGCCCTGGTGCCGGTCTCGGCGAATTTCAGCTCGTACTTCGTCTTGAGCATCGCCTGGAACAGATTCCGCATGTCTTCGGAATCGTCGGCGACCAGGATGACCGGCCGCTTCTCCGTCGAGGGAGCGCCAGGGGCCGGGTCGGGTGGCATGGCCCGGATTCTACCCGCGACCCCCCGAGGCAGGCAGCGCAAAGAAATCACGCGCGTTGCGCAGCGTCTCGGCTGCAATCTCCTCGGGCGGCCGGCCCAGGGCGTGCGCTACCGCCCGCGCGATGTGGGGCAGAAACGCCGGCTCGTTGCGGCGCGCCTTGGGCTGCGGCCTGAGGTCGCGCGGCGTGAGGTAGGGCGAGTCGGTCTCGAGCAGCAGCCGGTCACGCGGAATCCCGCGCACCAGTTCCTTCAGGTGTGTGCCGCGGCGCTCGTCGCAGATCCAGCCGGTGACGCCGATGTAGAGGCCGAGGTCGAGGTAGGCGCGCAGTTCCGCGGCCTCGCCCGTGAAGCAGTGCGCCACCGCACGCGGCAGGCGCGCGCGGTGCGCGCGCAGGATGTCGGCGAAGCGCGGGTGCGCGTCGCGCGAGTGCAGGAACAGGGGCTTGTGCGTCTCGCAGCCGAGCTCGAGCTGCGCCACGAACCACTTCTCCTGGTCGGGATGCGGCGAGTAGTTGCGGTTGAAATCCAGGCCGCATTCACCGATCGCCACCACGCGCGGGTGAGCGGCGATCTCGCGCAGCGCGGGAATCGTCGCCGCGTCGCACTCGCGCGCGTGGTGCGGGTGCACGCCCGCGGTGGCCCACAACGTCCCGGGGTGCGCATCGGCGAGCGCGGCGGCGGCGCGGCTTTCGGCGACGGTGGTGCCGGTGACGACCATCGCGACCACCCCGGCCTCGCGCGCGCGCGCGAGCACCTGGTCCAGGTCCTCGCGAAACGCGGAATGCGTGAGGTTCGCCCCCACGTCGGCGAGCTGCATGTCAGAGCTTCTTCAGCCGGTAGAGCAGCTCGAGCGCCTCGCGCGGGCTCAACTCGTCGGGGTTGACCTTTTCCAGCGCCTCGCGCAGCGGATCAGCTGCCGGCTCGGGATCGGGCTGCCTGCCGGCGCCGGCGAACAGGTCCGACTGCCCGCCGCGCGCGAGGCTCGACTCCTCGAGCGTCGCCAGGTACTTGCGCGCCTGGCGGATCACGGCCTTCTGCACGCCCGCGAGCGCCGCCACCTGCAGGCCGTAGCTCTGCGACGCCGGACCTTCCTCCACCGCATGCAGGAACACCACCGTGTCCTTGTGCTCGACCGCATCCAGGTGCACGTTCGCCACCTCCCTGTATTCGAGCGCGAGGCGCGTCAGCTCGAAGTAGTGCGTGGCGAAGAGCGTCAACGGCTTGTTGCGCTCCACGAGATGCCGCGCGATCGCCCAGGCGAGCGCCAGCCCGTCGAAGGTCGAGGTGCCGCGGCCGACCTCGTCCATCAGCACGAGGCTCTGCGCGGTGGCGTTGTGCAGGATGTTGGCGCTCTCGGTCATCTCGACCATGAAGGTCGAGCGCCCTCCCGCGAGGTCATCCGCCGCCCCGACGCGCGTGAAGATCTGGTCCACCGGGCCGATGCGCGCCGATCTTGCCGGCACGAACGAGCCGGCGTGCGCCATCAGCACGATCAGCGCCACCTGCCGCATGTAGGTGGACTTGCCGCCCATGTTGGGGCCGGTGACCAGCAGCAGCTGCCGCGCGGGCGAAAGCCGGCAGTCGTTGGCGATGAAGCGCTCGATGCGCGCCTCGACCACCGGGTGCCGGCCGCCCACGATCTCGACGAGCGTGTCGGTGGCGAACTGCGGCCGGCGGTAGTCGCGCCGCGCGGCGACGAGCGCGAAGCAGGCGAGCACGTCCACCTGCGCGAGCGCGCGCGCGATGCGCTGCAGCGCCGGCAGGTGCGCGGCGAGCTGCTCCAGGACCGAATCGTAGAGCGTCTTTTCCAGCGCGAGCGCCCGGTCGCGCGCCGAGAGCGCCCTGTCCTCGAACGCCTTGAGCTCAGGCGTGATGTAGCGCTCGGCGTTTCTGAGCGTCTGGCGGCGCCGGTAGTCGGCGGGAATCTTATCGGCGTGCGCGTTGCCGACCTCGATGTAGTAGCCGTGGACGTGGTTGTAGGCGACCTTGAGATTGGGGATCGCGGTGCGCCCGCGCTCGCGCGCTTCGAGCGCCACCAGGAATTCGCCCGCGTTCGCCTGCAGCGCGCGCAACTCGTCGAGTTCGGCCGAGTGCCCCGGCGCGATGACGCCGCCGTCGCGCAGCATCGCCGCGGGCTCGGCGTCGATCGCGCGGCGAAGGAGGTCGAGGCACGCCTGCGGCGTCGCGAGCTCGCCCGCGAGCGAATCGAGCAGGCCGGCGGCTCCGGCGGGCAGCGCGCGCCCCAGATCGGGCAGCAGCGCGAGGCTCTCGCGCAGGCCCGCAAGCTCGCGCGGGCGAGCGCTCTTCAGAGCAATGCGTGCGGCGATGCGCTCCACATCGGCGAAGCGGCGCAGCACGGCGTGCGCGCCGGCCGCGGCGCGCTCCAGCGCCTCGACCGCCTCGTGCCGGGCGCAGATTTCGGAGTGGTCGCGCAAGGGCTGGTGCAGCCAGTGGCGCAGCAGGCGGCTCCCCATCCCCGTGGCGCATTCATCGAGCAGCGAGAAGAGAGTCGGCTCCGGCTCGCCGCGCAGCGTCCCGGTGATCTCGAGGTTGCGGCGCGTGGCGGCGTCCATGCGCAGATAGCGCCCGGGGCGCTCGGCCATCACCGCGCCCACGTGCGCGAGCGCCTGCCCCTGCGTCTTGCGCGCGTAGTCTAGCAGCGCGCCGCAGGCGGCGATCGCTGGCTGCAGGTCGTCGCAGCCATAGCCCGCGAGCGAAGCGGCACCGAGCTGCGCGAGGAGCCTCGTCCTGCCCGCCTCGAAATCGAAATGCCACGCCGGCAGCCGCGTCACCGTGAATCCCGCGAGATCGAGCTGGGCGCCCTCGGCGGCGAGGACCTCGGCAGGCGCGATGCGCCGAAGTTCGTTTGCGAGCGCCTGCGGCGCGATTTCCGTCACCCGCAAATCGCCGCTCGCAAGCGAAAGCCACGCCAGACCCACTGCAGACTTGTCGGCGGCGAGCGCCAGCAGCACGTTGTCGCTCTTGTCGTCGAGGAGTTCGGCATCGGTCAGCGTCCCGGGCGTGACGATGCGCGTCACCTGCCGCTCGACCGGACCTTTGGAGGTGGCCGGGTCGCCGGTCTGCTCGCAGATCGCCACCGACTCGCCGAGCTTCACGAGCTTGGCGAGGTACTGCTCCGACGAATGCCACGGCACGCCCGCCATCCTGATCGGGGCGCCGGCTGACGCCCCGCGCGTGGTGAGCGTGATGTCGAGCAGCCGCGCGGCTTTCTCGGCGTCGTCGTAGAACAGCTCGTAGAAATCGCCCATCCGGTAAAAGAGCAGGATGTCCGGATGCTGCGCCTTGATGCGCAGGTACTGCTGCATCATCGGCGTGTGCGCTTCGAGCGGGGCGTTCATGCGCGGGGCAGTCGGGCGGCGCTATTTTGCACGATATGATTGCGCCGCTTGAAGAGCTTGGCTCGACCGCTGCGGGAGTTCCTCGCGCTCGAAGCCGCGGGCGGCATCCTGCTGGTGATCGCCGCGGCAGCGGCGCTCGCGCTCGCCAACTCGCCCGCCGCCTGGCTCTACGAGCGCTTCCTTGCGACGCCGGTCGAGATTCGCGTCGACCGCCTCGAGATCGCCAAGCCCCTGCTGCTTTGGATCAACGACGGGCTGATGGCGGTGTTCTTCTTCCTCGTGGGCCTTGAGATCAAGCGCGAGGTGCTCGAAGGGGAGCTCTCGCAGCCGTCGCAAATCGCGCTGCCCGCGATCGCCGCCGCGGGCGGAATGCTCGTGCCCGCGGCCATCTATGCCGCGCTCAACTGGGGCGACCCGGTGGCGATCGAGGGCTGGGCGATCCCGGCGGCCACCGACATCGCGTTCGCGTTGGGGGTGCTCTCGCTGCTCGGCGATCGCGTGCCGAACGCGCTCAAGGTGTTCCTGCTCACGCTCGCGATCCTCGACGACCTGGGCGCGATCGTGATCATCGCGCTGTTCTACTCGGGCAACCTCTCGGTCGAGTCGCTCATGGTGGCCGCAGCTGCGCTCGCAGCGCTGTTCGCGCTCAGCCGCGCGAAGGTGTCGGGTATCGCGCCCTACCTGCTCATTGGGCTGGTGCTCTGGGTGTCGGTGCTCAAGTCCGGCGTGCACGCCACGCTCGCCGGGGTGGCGCTCGCGCTGTTCATCCCGCGTGAGCGCGGGCCGGAACTCGAGCGCGACCTGCACCCGGCGGTGGCGTTCGGCATCCTGCCGCTTTTCGCCTTCGCCAACGCGGGCGTGTCGCTCGAGGGCGTCGGACTCGCCGCGCTGCTCGAGCCCGTGCCTCTTGGCATCGCTGCCGGGCTGCTCCTCGGAAAGACCGTTGGGGTGTTCGGCGCCTCGGCCGTCGCGATCGGCCTTGGCCGGGCGCGCCTTCCGGGTGGCGCAGGATGGGGCGCGCTGCTGGGCGCATCCGTGCTCTGCGGCATCGGCTTCACCATGAGCCTGTTCATCGCCGGGCTCGCCTTCGAGGGCGCGGGCGCCGAGTTCGCGGTGCAGACGCGCCTTGGCGTGCTCGGCGGGTCGCTGGTCGCGGCGATCGTCGGCTACGCGTTGCTGCGCGCCGCTTTTCCCGCTGCGGCGAAGCCCGCTACCTGATCGCTTCGAGCAGTTGCGGGAACACCTTCGGCGTCGCGGCGCAGATGTCGCCCGACTCGAGATAACCCGCGCCGCCCGCGAAATCGCCCACCAGGCCGCCCGCTTCCTGGATCATCAGCGCGCCCGCCGCCATGTCCCAGGGCGAGAGGCCCATCTCCCAGAACGCGTCGAGCCTTCCCGCGGCGACATAGGCGAGGTCGAGGGCTGCCGCGCCTGCCCGGCGCACGCCTGCGGTGGATCCCATCAGCGCGCGCAGCTGCGCCATGTAGCGCTCGACGCGCTTGAATTCCTTGAACGGGAAGCCGGTGCCGACGAGCGCATCGGCGAGCCTGGCGCAGCGCGAGACGCGGATGCGCCGGTCGTTGAGGAACGCGCCGCGGCCGCGCGAGGCGGTGAACAGCTCGTTCTTCGACGGGTCGTAGACCACCGCGTGCGCGGTCGCGCCGCGGTGCTGCACGGCGATCGACACGCAGTACTGCGGGAAGCCGTGGATGAAGTTGGTGGTGCCGTCGAGGGGGTCGATCACCCAGCGGTACTCGGCGCGCTTGCTGGCCAGCTCGCCCGCTTCCTCGGCGAGCACGGCGTGGTCGGGATACGCCTTGTGGATCACCTCGATGATCGCGCGCTCGGCGGCCTGGTCCACCTGGGTGACGAAATCGTTCGCCTGCTTGGCGCGCACGTCCAGCGCCGTGCCCTCCAGCGCCGCGCGGTTGATGATAGAGCCGCCGCGGCGCGCCGCTTTCACGGCGATGTTGAGCATGGGATGCATGGCGGTGAAGGAGTGAAGGCGTGAAGGAGAAAAGGAGGGAAGGGGCGAGCGTGGCGGGCGCGTATTATGCGGCAGATGGTGGCAGATGCTCTCTCGCGAGTGCGCATCGTGCTTTGCCGGCCGAGCCATCCCGGCAACATCGGCTCGGCAGCGCGCGCCATGAAGACGATGGGCGTCTCGGACCTGCGGCTGGTGGCGCCGCAGCGCTATCCGGCGCCCGAGGCGGAGTGGCTCGCGGCGGGCGCGACCGACCTGCTCGCCGGGGCGCGCATTCATGCGCAGCTCGACGAGGCGATCGCGGATTGCGTGGCGGCGTTCGCGTTGAGCGCGCGGCCGCGCGAATGGTCGCCGCGGGTGCTCGCCGCGCGCGAGGCGGCTGGCGTCGCCATCGAGCGCGCCGCCTCCGGTGCCGTTGCCTTCGTCTTCGGCAGCGAGCAGGCGGGACTCACCAACGACGAGGTGTTCGCCTGCCAGCACCTCGTGCACATCCCGGCCTCGGACGACTACAGCTCGCTCAACCTCGCGCAGGCGGTGCAGGTGATCGCCTACGAGCTGCGCATGGCGGCGACCGGCGGCGCCGTGCCGCCGGCGCGCGGCGAAAAGCTTGCCACCGTGCAGGACATCGAGGGGCTCTACGCCCACCTCGAGAAAGCCGCGATCTCATGCAGGTTTCTCGAGGCCGGGTCCGGCTCGAAGTTGCGCGAGCGCTGGCGGCGGCTTTTCTCGCGCGTGCCGGCGCTCGAACGCGAGGAAGTGAACATATTGAGAGGACTTCTCAACGCGCTTGGGAACTCGCGGAAAAATAGTTGATCGAAAAAGTCGGACTCCTTAGAATGCCTTTCATGTTCAATCAGCTACGCGAAGACATCGCGAGCGTGTTCGACCGTGATCCCGCGGCGCGCACGACTTGGGAGGTGCTCACCTGCTACCCGGGCCTGCACGCAATCTACATCCACAAGCTCGCGCACTGGTTCTGGGAGAGCGGCTTGCGCTGGCTGGGCAGGCTGACGACGCACTTCGGCCGCTGGCTGACAGGCATCGAGATCCATCCGGGCGCGAAGATCGGCCGGCGCGTGTTCATCGACCACGGCATGGGCGTGGTGATCGGCGAGACCGCCGAGGTCGGCGACGATTGCACGCTTTACCAAGGCGTGACGCTCGGCGGCACTTCGTGGAACAAGGGCAAGCGGCACCCGACGCTCGAGCATGGCGTGGTCGTTGGCGCGGGCGCGAAAATCCTCGGTCCCTTTACGGTCGGCGCCGGCGCCAAGATCGGCTCCAACGCCGTGGTCGTGAAGGAAGTTCCGGCGGGTGCGACGGTGGTCGGCGTGCCGGGCCGCATGGTCGAGGAGGCAAGCGCGCAGAGTCAGGAGCGGTTCGCGGCTTACGCGGTGGTGCAGAACCAGGACGATCCCTACGCCAAGGCGATCCAGATGCTTGTCGATCATTCGCACGAGCTGGAGCGGACCGTGGCGGCACTGCAAGAAAGGCTGCTGCGGCTGGAGGGGGAACTCGCCGACAGGGAGCGTCAGGAGACCGGCAAGGGCGAGCAGATCAGAGTCGTCAAGTAATTGATCCTGCGATAAAAATATTGTTGACGGCTTTAGTCGGATTTGGATATACTTGACCGCGTTAATCGGGTATTGGATGGAGACGCCATGAGACTCACCACGAAGGGCAGGTTCGCGGTCACCGCAATGGTGGACCTGGCGATGCGCCAGTCGCGCGGGCCGGTGACGCTCGCTGCGATCAGCGAGCGCCAGCACATTTCGCTCTCGTACCTCGAGCAGCTCTTCGGCCGGCTGCGGCGCGCCAAGCTCGTGACCAGCGTGCGCGGCCCCGGCGGCGGCTACTGCATGGGCAGGCCGGCGCAGCAGATCACGGTGGCCGAAATCATCACCGCCGTGGACGAGCCGATCGACGCCACGCAGTGCGGCGGCAAGGAGAACTGCATCGAGGACCGGCGCTGCATGACGCACGACCTGTGGGCGACACTCAATGCCAAGATCCACGAGTACCTGAGCTCGGTGACGCTCGGCGACGTCGTCGCGCACCAGCAGGGCAAGCAGGTGGCGGTGATCCAGGATTTCCGCGGCCGCGAGAAGCAGCCCGTGGAGCTGGCGGCGTAGAGATGAAGCTTCCGATCTACCTCGATTACTCGGCGACCACGCCGGTGGACCCGCGCGTGGCCGAGGTGATGACGCGCTACCTCACCGAGCATTTCGGCAACCCGGCGAGCCGCTCGCACGTGTTCGGCTGGAAGGCCGAGGAAGCGG
>CAZVHU010000138.1:0-8692 GCA_964627075.1 uncultured Enterobacteriaceae bacterium
GGCAGCTCGGCGGCGAGAACTCGGGCCACATCATCTGCCTGGACAAGCACACCACCGGCGACGGCATCGTGTCGGCGCTGCAGGTGCTGACGGCCATGCGCGAGAGCGGCAGGACGCTGGCGCAACTGACGGCAGACCTCGTGATGTATCCGCAGGTACTGGTGAACGTGGAGGTGCCGCGCGGCTTCGACTGGCAGAGCCACCGCGCAATCATGAAGGCGCAGTCCGAGGCGGAGCGCAAGCTCGACGGCAAGGGCAGGGTGCTGCTGCGCCCCTCGGGCACCGAGCCCGTGCTGCGCGTGATGGTCGAGGGCGAGCCGCGCGCCGCGATCGAGTCCGCCGCGCAAGCCATCGCCGACGCGGTGCGCAAGTCCGCCGCGTAGAAAAAGGGGTCAGGGCCCTTTTTCCGGCGAGCATTCGGAAAAAGGGCCCTGACCCCTTTTTTTGCTCTCTTGATGCACGTCAATGGACATCCCGGCAGCGCCATCAGCATGTAAGCGGGCGGCACGGCGGAAAAGGGTGAAGGGCGATTCCTGATGCAGGTCGTCAAGTCGGACGTAGCGATCATCGGCGCGGGCGGCGCCGGGCTGCGCGCCGTCATCGCGATCGCGCAGGCCGACCCGAAGCTGAAAATCGCGCTCGTCTCCAAGGTCTACCCGATGCGCAGCCACACCTGCGCGGCCGAGGGCGGCGCGGCGGGCGTCATCAAACCGGACGACAGCCTCGAGCATCACTTCAACGACACGGTGGGCGGCGGCGACTGGCTCACCGACCAGGACGCGGTCGAGTACTTCATCCGCGAGGCGCCGAAGGAATTGATCCAGCTCGAGCACTGGGGCTGCCCGTGGAGCCGCGAGCCCGACGGCTCGGTGGCGGTGCGGCCGTTCGGCGGCATGAAGAAGCAGCGCACCTGGTTTGCCGCCGACAAGTCGGGCTTCCACATCCTGCACACGCTGTTCCAGACCTCGCTCCAATTTCCTTCGATCCAGCGCTTCGACGAGTACTACGCGACCGCGCTGCTGGTCGACGAGGGGCGCTGCGCGGGCTTCACCGCGATCGAGATGCGCTCGGGGCAGATGCGAAGGTTCGATGCACGCGCGGTGATCATCTGCGGCGGCGGCGCTGGGCGGATGTTCCCGTTCACCACCAACGGCGCGATCAAGACCGGCGACGGCATGGCGCTCGCCTACCGCGCGGGCGTGCCGCTGAAGGACATGGAGTTCGTGCAATACCACCCCACCGGCCTGCCGAGCACCGGGACCCTGTTGACGGAAGCGTGCCGCGGCGAGGGCGGGGTGCTCGTCAACAAGCACGGCCGGAGGTTCCTCCAGGACTACGGCATGGGGCCCGAGACGCCGCTCGGGCAACCGGTGCTGAAGACGATGGAATTAGGGCCGCGCGATCGCGTCAGCCAGGCTTTCTGGCAGGAGCAGAAGAAGGGCAACATGGTCGCCACGCAGTGGGGCGATTGCATGCTGCTCGACATGCGGCACCTGGGCGAGAAGAAGATCGACGAGCGCCTGCCGCTGGTGCGCGACATGTCGATCAGCTACATGGGCGTGGACCCGGTGCACGACCCGGTGCCGGTGCGGCCAGTGGTGCACTACATGATGGGCGGCATCCACACCGACATCAAGGCAGCGACGCCGCTCGCGGGCCTCTACGCGGCGGGCGAGTGCGCGTGCGTGAGCATCAACGGCGCCAACCGCCTCGGGTCCAACTCGCTCACCGAGCTGCTCGTGTTCGGCCGGCGCGCCGCGCTGAGCGCGATGGAATACCTGCATTCCGGCGCGCGTGCGGCGAGCGATGCCTCGCTCGCGGCGCTTGCGAGCGCGGAGCAGGGCCGCATCCGCGATCTGATGCAGCGGACCGGCGGCACCGAGACCGTGGCCGGGCTGCGCAAGGAGATGCTCGGCGTGATGGAAGAGCACGCCGGGATCTACCGCAGCGGCGAGGGGCTTGCCGAAGCGTGCGCGAAGCTCGCGGAGCTGCGCCGCCGCTGCCGCAAGATCGAGCTGCACGACAAGACCAACGTCTACAACACCGATCTGCTGCAGGCACTCGAATTGGGCTCGATGCTCGACTGCGCGGAGGCGGTGACGCGAAGCGCGCTCGCGCGCAAGGAGTCGCGCGGCGCCCACCAGCGGCTCGACTTCGCGGAGCGCGACGACCGGAATTTCCTGCGTCACTCGCTCGCGTACTTCCACCCGAGCGACGCGCCGCGCATCGCCTATTGCGACGTGGTGATCACCAAGTCGCAGCCCGGCGTGCGCGATTATTCCGGGGGGCGCGAGTGAGCCAGCGCAAGGTGGAACTCGACGTGCTGCGCTACAACCCGGAGACGGACGAGAGGCCCCGCTTCCAGCGCTACGCACTCGAGTGCCCCGAGGAGTGGGTGGTGCTCGACGCGCTCAACTACGTGAAGGAGAACGTCGACCCGACGCTTTCCTACCGCTGGTCGTGCCACATGGCGGTGTGCGGCAGCTGCGGCATGATGGTGAACGGAGAGCCCGGGCTCGCCTGCAAGGCGTTCCTGCGCGACTACCCGGGGCTGATCCGCGTCGAGCCGCTGGCACATTTCCCGATCGAGCGGGATCTCGTTACCGTGCCCGACGACTTTATCGCCAAGCTTGCGCGCGTCAAGCCCTGGCTCGTGCCGAAGGAGGGCGCCGACACCGCGGCAAGCGGCGAGTACCGCCAGACGCCGGCGCAGCTCAAGCGCTACAAGCAGTTCACGCTCTGCATCAACTGCATGCTGTGCTACGCCGCCTGCCCCGAGTACGGCCTGATCCCGAAGTTCGTGGGCCCGGCGGCGATCTCGCTCGCGCACCGCTGGAACGAGGATTCGCGCGACGGCGGGCGCGCCGCGCGGCAGGAAGAGATCGCCGCGACCGAAGGCGTGTGGGAATGCTCCTTCACCGGCGCCTGCTCCGAGGTCTGCCCCGAGCACGTGGACCCGGCGGCGGCGCTGCAGCAGGTGAAGATCAAGAGCACGCTGGACTGGTACGCCGAGCACCTGATGCCATGGCTGAAGAAGTGACCCGCAAGCCCTACGTGCGCGAAGTCACCTGGCGCTGGGTGCTGCGCCACCCGCGCTACCTGCGCTACATGGCGCGCGAGTTCTCGTGCCTGTTCATCGGCGGCTACGGCCTGCTGATGGTGGCGGCGCTTCGCAGCCTCGCCGAAGGGCCGGCCGCGTGGCAGGCGTTCCTCGAGGCGCTCAAGTCGCCGCTTTGCATCGCGTTCCACGTGCTCGCGCTCGGCTTCGCGACCTACCACAGCCTCACCTGGTTCAAGCTCACGCCCAAGGCGCTGCCGGTGCAGCTCGGCGAGTCGTTCGTGCCCGACGGCGTCATCTCCGGCGCGCACTACGCGGCGTGGGCGGTGGTCACGTTGGCGGTGCTCCATCTGGCGCGGACCTTCTAGGCCATGGCGCGCTCGAACAAGCCGATCGTGTGGGGGCCGTTCGCGGCGGGCGGCACGCTCACCGCGTTCCTGACACCGGCGCTCGTCCTGCTCACGCTGCTCGCCGGGCTGGGCCACGTTCCCGGAGCGCTCAGCTACGATGCGCTGCGCGCGCTGGCCGCGCAGTGGCCCATGAAGCTCGCCCTGGTCGGCATCGTGTTCCTCACCCTGTGGAGCGCCGCGCACCGCCTGCGCATCACCTGCCACGACCTGGGGCTGCGCGCCGATACGCTCGTTGCGACGGTCGTGTACGCCGGGGCACTTGCCGGGACCGCGGCCTCGGTGCTTTACTTGTGGCGCATCTGAAGCGAGGGAGGAACCGCAGATGAGTCCGCCGCCGTCGGCAGTCCGCGAATATGCCCGAGAGGAGCGCTTCAACACCGTCTGGACGCAGGTGCTGAAAGACGTGTTCGCAGATGTCGCGCCCTATTACGACCGCGCCAACTACGTCGCCAGCCTCGGCCTGTGGGGCTACTTCCTGCAGCAGTTCATGGCCACCGTGGACGTGCGGCCCGGCGAGCGGGTGCTCGACGTGTGCGCCGGCACCAACGCCATCGGCATCGCGCTGCTCGAGCGCGAGCCGACGCTGGAAGTGCACGCCATCGACCGCAGCGACGCGATGCAGGAGGTCGGCAGGCGGCGCGCCATGGAAAAGGGCTTCGTCATCCGCAGCACGATCAGCGACGTGCACACGCTGCCGTTCCCGGACGCGCACTTCGACATCGTCACGCTGCAGTTCGCCTCGCGCCACCTGCGCGTGCAGCGCGTGTTCTCCGAGATCCGGCGCGTGCTCAAGCCGGGCGGCCGCTTCTTCCACAGCGACATGCTGCGGCCGGGCAACCCGGTGGTGGAGAAGATGTACTACGCGTACCTGCGCTTCTGCCTGTGGTTCACGGCGGCGGTGTTCCGCAGCGGCAAGCCGGCGCTGAGCTGCAAGGAGTACTTCATCAACGCGCTGCAGATGTTCTATTCGGCCGACGAGCTCTCGGACCTGCTGCGCGAGGTCGGTTTCCGCGAGGTGAGCGCGAAGACCGTGTTCTCGGGGATGCTGGGGTTCCATCGCGCGGTCAAGCCGCCGGCCTGAGGCGGCATGGACCGGGTGGCGGTGCTCGCGCGGTTCGACCGCCGCCTGCTGGAGGCCTACAGCCGGCGCACCACCGACGCGCTGCGCGCGTCGCTGCCGCTGCGCCTGGCGCTGCCGCACCTCGAGCCGTTCCTTGCGCTCAACGTCGCGAAGGAAGTGCGCAAGGACGCGCTGCTCATCCGGCGCGCCGGAACGGCGCTCGAAGCCGGCATGCCGCCGGGCGCCGAAGTGGCGGCGCAGCTCCTTGCCGCGGGGCGCGAGGTGGATCGCGAGTTCCTCGCGCGCATCGACCGCATGCCGGTGCGCATCGAGATCGTCTATCCGCGGGTCGAGCCGCCGCGCCTGAGGCGCATCGAGCTCGCACTCGACACCGCCTACCGCATCCTGCAGGCGTGGCGGCGCGGCCGCCGGCTGCGCGAGACCTTCGCCGCCGGGGAGCTCGAGCACCGGCTGCGCAGGTTCCTCGACCTCTACGCGCAGGAGACCGAGGCGCTCAGCCACTCGGTGCGGCTGCCGCTGCTGCTCGCGCCGCTTCGCGAGCGCATCGCGCGCCACCTGCTGGATGTCATGTCGGATACGGCGCGCATGCTGGCGCGCAGCATCGCCTCGGCCATCGAGCGGCCACGCGGCCGATAAGTCAAGCATTCCAGTCGGATAAGAGGGCATTGTGAAACTCGCTTGACGTGGGTCAATGGGCTGTCTTGTGCATCGCGCAATCTGCGCGGCAGGGAACCCATCCAGTGACCGCCGCTAAGACTCGGAACGGGCAAGCGGCTCGGGAAACCGAGCGCAGGGTCTTTTTCAACCGGCTCCTGGGCATCCGGAAAAAAGGACAAGGCGCCGGTATCCGAGAGCGACCGTCCGCCGAGCAGATCGCGCTCATCCGGGAAGTCGCGGCACGCTGGCAGGCGAAGCTGCCGCCGGGGACCGTTCCCGAACTGCAAGTCGGCGAGGCTTGCCTCCACCACCGCGTTTGCGTCGCCGTCTGCCCCACGCAGGCGCTGCGCCCGTATGCCGGCAACGGCCATGCGGGCCTCGATTTCGACGCCGCGGCGTGCATCGCCTGCGGCGTCTGCGCTCTGGTGTGCCCCGAGAACGCGCTCACGCTGCGCGCGGTACCCGCCGCCCCGGCGCGCGCGCCGCAGCCGCTGAGCCGTCACGCCACGCGTGCCTGCCAGCGCTGCGACAACGAGTTCGCGGCGCGCGGGGACGAAGAGCTTTGCCCCGCGTGCCGCAAAGACGTCCAACTGTTCACAACCGGTTTTTCCGCCAGGAGCGACGGGCCATGAGCGTGCTCGAAAGCATCGATCGCAGGACATTCCTCAAGACTTCGGCAGCCGCGGGCGCGGTGGCGGCAGGCAGCGCGGCGCTGCTCGCGCCGCAGTCCGAGCCGGCGGCGCAGTCCCCGGCGGCGGCACCCGAGACGAAGATCGTCAAGAGCGTCTGCCACCAGTGCCCGGCGCGCTGCGGCATCGACGTGCACGTCACCGATGGCAAGGTGCACAACATCACCGGCACGCTCGACCATCCGATCTCCAACGGCAAGCTCTGCCCGAAGGGGCCGCTGGGCGCCTACATCCTTTACGACCCCGACCGCATCAAGGGGCCGATGAAGCGCGGCAATCCCGAGAAAGGCCGCGACGCGGATCCGAAATGGCAGCCGATCAGTTGGGACGAGGCGCTCGGCATCGTCGCGGCGCGCCTCAACGCGCTGCGCGACAAGGGCGAGCCGCATCGCTTCGCCATCGTGCACGGCCGCGGCTGGGGCTCGACCGACGCCGGGCTGCTGGGCAACTTCGGCAAGATGTACGGCACGCCCAACGCCACGCTCGGGCACTCCTCGATCTGCGCCGACACCAGCAAGAAGGCGAAGGCGGCGATGGACGGCAACTACAGCTACAACGCCTACGACTACAGGAACACCAATTACCTGCTCAACTTCGGCGCCTCGTTCCTCGAGGCGTTCCGGCCGTTCAACAACAACCTGCAGACCTGGGGCCACATCCGCACCAAGTCGCCGAAAACGCGCGTGACGATGGTGGACGTGCGCGTCACCACCACCGGCGCGGCGGCCGACCACCTGCTGCTGGTCAAGCCCGGAACCGACGGGGCGCTCGCGCTCGCGATCGCCTACGAGATCCTGCGGCACGGCTGGTGGGACAAGAAATTCGTAGGCGACTTCGTGGACGGCATCAACCGCTTCCGCCGCGCCGAGCTGGTGGACCCCAAGACCTTCAAGGAGCGCTGGACGCTCGGCCTCGTCGAGTGGTGGAACGAGGTGCTCAAGGACGCGACGCCCGAGTGGGCCTCCGAGATCACCTCGATCCCGGTGAAGGACATCGAGAGGGTGGCGCGCGAATTCGGCACCACGCGGCCGGCGATGGCGATCTTCGAGCGCGGGCCGTGCCTGCACACCAACGGCACCTACAACGGCATGGCGATCCACGCGCTCAACGCGCTGGTCGGCTCGATGTACGCGGTCGGGGGCCTCATGAACCAGATGGGCGTGCCCTACGGCAAGCTGCCGCTCAGCCCGGACGACTTCCTGGACGACGTGGCGAAGGAGGCGGCGAAGAAGAAGACGCCGCGCATCGACCGGGTCAAGACCAAGGAGCTGCCGCTGGCGTCGAACAACATCCAGGGCATCGCCGACAGCATCGTCGAGGGCAAGCCCTACGCCCTTGACACGATCATGTTCTACCTCACCAACCCGATCTTCTCCGCGCCGAACGCCAAGAAGTGGGAGCAGGCGCTGAAGAAGGTGTTCGTGATCGAGACTTCGCCCTTCCCGAGCGAGACCTCGCAGTTCGCCGACCTGCTGCTTCCCGACCACACCTACCTCGAGCGCTGGCAGGACGCGCCGATCTACCCGTTCCAGGGCTGGCCGATGACGACCCTGCGCGTGGCGGCGGTCAAGCCGGTCCACGACACCAAGCACTTCGGCGACACGCTGATCGAGATCGGCAAGCGCATCAAGGGGCCGATGAGCGAGTACTACAAGAAGCTCGGCAACGTGGAGAATGTGCTCAAGGCGATCGCCAAGGGCTTCGAGAAGAACCCGGGCGACAACGGCGTCGACAGCCTGGCGAAGTGGGCCGAGAAGGGCTGCTGGTACAAGAAGCCGTATCCCTACCGCCAGGTCGGCGGCGAGTTCTTCGAGTGGGACGGCGTCGATTACTGGAAGCCGATGCCGGACGAGCTGGTGAAGCAGAAGCTGCTCAAGACCGACTCGGGGAAATTCGAGTTCCGGTCGCATTACCTGGAGAAGTACGCCGAGTTCGTGTCGGCCAGGACCGGCGTGCCCAGGGAGCGCGTCGGCTTCCCGCAGTTCGTCCCGCCCAAGTACACCGGCGGCGGCGACCTGCACCTCGTCGCCACCAAGACGCCGGTGCACGGCGAGGGGCGCACCGCGAACGTGCCGGTGGCGATCTCGATCTACCAGCCGGTGGCCGGCGGCAGGAACGAGCTGTTCCTCGAGATCCACCCCGAGACGGCGAAAAAGCGCGGCATCCGCAACGGCGACCGCGTGAAGATCTCGAACGACCTGGGCGCGATCTACGCGCGGGCGCACATCTACCCGGCCTCGCGCCCCGACACGGTGGTCATGCCCTACGGCTTCGGCCACTTCGCGCACGGCCGCTGGGCGAAGAGCCGCTCCAGCGGCAACGTCAACGAGATCCTGCCCAACGTGTCGGAGCCGATCTCGAACGCCGCGCTGGTGCACGCCGTGACGGTGAAGGTGGAAAAGGCCTGAGGCGCCGAATCATGACAACCGGAATCACTGGAGACTGACCATGGCACGCTGGGGAATGGTGATTGACTTGGAGCGCTGCACCGGATGCCAGGCCTGCACGACGGCCTGCCAGCTGGAGAACACCCGGCTGCCGGGCGAGCACTGGCAGGACGTGCTGTTCTACAACGAGGGCGAATACCCGAGCGGCAAGCTCACCTGGCTGCCGCGGCCCTGCATGCACTGCGAGAACCCCTCCTGCGTGGCGGTGTGCCCGACCAAGGCGACCTACAAGACCGAGGACGGCGTGGTGCTGGTGAACTGGGAGCGCTGCATCGGCTGCAAGTACTGCATGATCGCCTGCCCCTACGGCGTGCGCTTCTACGCCGAGGAAAAGCAGAAGACCCAGCCCG
>CAZVHU010000139.1:0-8570 GCA_964627075.1 uncultured Enterobacteriaceae bacterium
TCTGGTAGCCCTTGGGCAGGTCCGGGTAGAAGTAGTTCTTGCGCGCGAACACCGACCGGCGGTTGACCGTGGCGCCGACCGCGAGGCCGAACCTCACCGCGAGCTCCACGGCGCGCGCGTTCAGCACCGGCAGCACGCCGGGCAGCGCCACATCCACCGCCGAGGCCTGGGTGTTGGGCGCGGCCCCGAACGAGGTCGCAGCGCCCGAGAAAATCTTGCTGCGCGTGATGAGCTGCGCGTGGGTCTCGATGCCGACCACAATTTCCCAGGTGGCGGCGCTCACAGCGGGGTTTCCTTCGGAACGCGCAGGTGCCAGTCGGTCGCCTGCTGGTAGCGGTGCGCCGCGCCCAGCATGCGCGCTTCCGCAAAGTGATCGCCGAGGATCTGCAGCCCGACCGGCAGCCCCGCGGAGTCGAAGCCGCAGGGTATCGACATCCCGGGCAGCCCTGCGAGCGGCGCGCCGATGGTGAAGATGTCGTTCAGGTACATCTGCACCGGGTCGGCGCTTTTCGCCCCGATGGCGAACGCGGTGCCGGGAGTCGTCGGTCCCATGATCAGGTCGCAGCGCGCGAACGCCTCGGCGAAGTCCCGCGCGATCACGCGCCGCAGCTTTTGCGCCTGCAGGTAGTAGGCGTCGTAGTAGCCGTGCGACAGCACGTAGGTGCCGATCAGGATGCGGCGCTTCACCTCGGCGCCGAACCCCTCGGCACGGCTGCGGCGATACATGTCCCTGAGGTCCGCGTATTGCGCGGCCCGGTGCCCGTAGCGCACGCCGTCGAAGCGCGACAAGTTCGAGGACGCCTCCGCCGGCGCGAGCACGTAATACACCGGGATCGAGAGCTGCGTGTTGGGCAACGCGACCTCGACCGTGCGGGCGCCCTGCGACTCGAACCAGCGCACCGCCTCGCGCACGCGCGCGAGCACGTCGGGCTCGACGCCCTCGGCGAAGTATTCCCCCGGCAGCCCGATGCGCAGTCCCGCGAGCGGCATCGAGAGCTCGCGCGCGTAGTCCTCGGCCGGGCGCTCGAGGCTGGTGGAGTCGCGCGCGTCGAAACCCGCCATCGAGTTGAGGAGCAGCGCGAGGTCCTCGGCCGATTTCGCCATCGGCCCGCCCTGGTCGAGCGACGAGGCGAACGCGATCATGCCGTAGCGCGACACCAGGCCGTAGGTCGGCTTCAGCCCCGAGATGCCGCTGAGCGCCGCCGGCTGGCGGATCGAGCCGCCGGTGTCGGTGCCGGTGGCCGCGGGCGCCATGCGCGCCGCCACCGCCGCCGCCGAGCCGCCCGAGGAGCCGCCGGTCACGCGCGCGCTGTCCCAGGGGTTGCGCACTGGCCCGAAGTACGAGGTCTCGTTCGACGAGCCCATCGCGAACTCGTCCATGTTGGTCTTGCCGAGCAGCACCGCGCCCGCCGCCGACAGGCGCTCGATCACGTGCGCGTCGTAGGGGCTGACGAAGTTCGAGAGCATCCGCGAGCCGCAGGTGGTGAGCATCCCCCTGGTGCAGAAGATGTCCTTGTGCGCAAGCGGGATGCCGAGCAGCGAGCCGCTCTCGCCCTTCGCGCGTCGCTCGTCGGCGACACGCGCATCACCGAGCGCGCGATCCTCGTCCACCGTGATGAAGGCGTTGAGCTTGGCGTTGAGCGCGGCGATGCGGCCGAGGAACAGCCTGGTCAGCTCGTGCGAGGAGATCTTCCTTGCCGCGAGCGCCGCAGACAACTCCGTGACGGTGGCGTTGAGCACGCGAGCGCTACTCGATCACCTTTGGAACCAGGTACAGCCCCTGCTCCACCGCCGGGGCCACCGCCTGGTACTCCGCGCGGCGGTCGGGCTCGGTGACGCGGTCCTCGCGCAGCCGCTGCGCGACCGGCAGCTTGCCGTCGAGCGCATGCGCCATCGGCTCGATGCCGCGGGTGTCCTGCGCCTGCATCTGGTCGATCAGCTCGAGCACCCGGTTGAGCTGGGCGGCGACCGCCTTCGCCTCCTCGTCGCTCACGGCGATGCGGGCGAGGGCGGCGATGCGCCGGACTTGATCGAGGGAAAGGGACATGCCAAAAACGCCCCGCCGGCCACTTGCCGGGGGTCCCGTTAAGGGTATCATAGCCGCACTGCGGAAATGGAAGCGGGACGCAGCTTTAGCGACGGAACTTAAGGCTTCACAGGAAAGGGTCAGCCACGAACATGTTCGGTTTTCTGCGCAGCTACTTCTCCAACGACCTGGCGATCGACCTGGGCACGGCGAACACGCTGATCTACGTGCGCGGCAAGGGCATCGTGCTCGATGAGCCGTCGGTGGTCGCGATCCGCGAGGACGCCGGCCCGAACGCGAAGAAGTCGATCCAGGCGGTGGGCCGCGAGGCGAAGCAAATGCTCGGCAAGACGCCGGGCAACATCGTCGCCATCCGGCCGATGAAGGACGGCGTGATCGCCAACTTCACCGTCACCGAGCAGATGCTGAAGTACTTCATCAAGAAGGTCCACGACAACAAGCTGTTCTCGCCCAGCCCGCGCATCATCATCTGCGTGCCGTGCGGCTCGACGCAGGTCGAGCGGCGCGCGATCCGCGAGTCGGCGATCGGCGCCGGCGCCGGCCAGGTGTACCTGATCGAGGAGCCGATGGCCGCGGCGATCGGCGCCGACCTGCCGGTGGCCGAGGCGACCGGCTCGATGGTGGTGGACGTCGGCGGCGGCACCACCGAGGTGGGCGTGATCTCGCTCGGCGGCACGGTGCACAAGGGCTCGGTGCGCGTCGGCGGCGACAAGTTCGACGAGGCGATCATCAACTACATCCGCCGCAACTACGGCATGCTGGTGGGCGAGACCACCGCCGAGGCGGTGAAGAAGCAGATCGGCTCGGCGTTCCCCGGATCGGAAGTGCGCGAGATGGAAGTCAAGGGCCGCAACCTCGCCGAGGGCATCCCGCGGAGCTTCACCATCTCCTCCAACGAGATCCTCGAGGCGCTCACCGAGCCGCTCAACCAGATCGTCTCGGCGGTGAAGAGCGCGCTGGAGCAGACGCCGCCCGAGCTCGGCGCCGACATCGCCGAGAAGGGCATGGTGCTCACCGGCGGCGGCGCGCTGCTGCGCGACCTCGACCGGCTGCTCATGGAGGAGACGGGGCTGCCGGTGATCGTCGCCGACGACCCGCTCACCTGCGTGGTGCGCGGCTCGGGCAAGGCGCTCGAGAAGATGGAGCACTTCGGCCCGATCTTCACCAACGAGTGACCGGAGGGGGCCGGTCGCCTAGCGCCGGCTTTGCCTTTCCCGGATGGAGCACACTCCCCCGCCCTTCTTCAAGCGCGGCCCCGCTCCCCTCGTCCGGCTCGCGTTCTTCGCCTCGCTGTCGCTCGCGGTCCTGGTGCTGGACGCGCGCTTCCGCTACACCGAAGGCCTGCGCAGCGTGCTCGCGCTCGCGGTCTACCCGCTGCAGGTCGCGGCCACCGCGCCGGTGGCGCTCGCGGCGCGCGTCGCCGAGTTCTTCAGCAGCCAGGCGCAGTTGCGCGAGGAAAACGCCGAGCTGCGCGCCAAGCTCCTTGCCGCCTCCCAGGCGGCGCAGCGCGCCGAAAGCGCGCAGGCCGAGAACGCGCAGCTGCGGCGCGTGATCCGCGCCGCCGAGCGCGCCGGCTCCAGGTCGATCGCCGCCGAGATCCTGTACAGCGGCCGCGACCCGTATGCGCGCAAGGTGATCGTCGACAAGGGCTCGCAGCACGGCGTGCGCACGGGCTCGCCGGCGGTGGACGAGCACGGCGTGCTCGGCCAGGTGACGCGGGTGCACGCGCTCGCCTCGGAGGTGACGCTGCTCACCGACAAGGACCAGGCGATCCCGGTGCAGGTGGTGCGCAACGGCCTGCGCGCGGTGGCCTTCGGCGCTGGCTCGAGCGGGATGCTCGAGCTGCGCTTCATGGCGACCAACGCCGAGATCGAGAACGGCGACCGCCTGGTCACCTCGGGCATCGACGGCACCTACCCGCCGGGAATCCCGGTGGCGACGGTGGCGCGCGTCGAGCGCGACGCCGCCTACGCTTTTGCGCGCATCGTCTGCCAGCCCGCAGCGGCGATCGATTCGGGGCGCTATCTGCTCTTGCTGGACAACGCGGCCGCGCCCGCGCCCTACCCCGAGGAGGCGGGCGCCGAGCCGGGCAAGCGCCCGGGCAAGACGCGCAAGCCGCGGCGAAAGGACGCCGATGGCGCTCGCTGAGCCGCGCGAGTCGCGCGACATCCTGCTGCCGGCGCGGGCGAGCACCATCGTCGGCTCGCTCGCCGCGGCGCTGCTGCTCAATTTCCTGCCGTGGAAGAACGTCGCGCTCGTGCCCGACTTCGTCGCGCTGGTGCTCGCCTTCTGGTGCGTGCGCCAGCCGCGCCTGGTGGGGCTGGGCGCCGCCTGGTGCCTGGGCCTGCTCACCGACGTCGGCAACGGGGTGCTGCTCGGCCAGCACGCGCTCGCCTATTCGCTGCTCGCGTTCGCCGCCATCACGCTCTCGCGCCGCATCCTGTGGTTCGGCGCCTGGGGCCAGGCGCTGCACGTGGCGGCGCTGCTCGCGCTCGCGCAGGGCGTGGGCCTGCTGGTGCGGCTCGCCGCCGGGGCCGAATTCCCCGGCTGGACGCTCGCCGTGGGGCCGCTGCTGGGCGCGGCGCTCTGGCCGGCCTTGAGCGCGCTGCTGCTGCTGCCGCAGCGGCGGCCGCCGGAAGCCAGCGAGACCGAGGCGATCTGAGTTCCATGCAGCTGGCGGAAATCAAGGACCACGAGCGCGAGCTGCACTACTTCCAGCTGCGCATCGCCATCGCCGGCTTCGCGGTGCTGGCGGCGTTCGCGCTGCTCGCCGCGCGCTTCGTGCACCTGCAGGTGCTGCAGCACGACACCTACCGGGCCAAGGCGGAGGACAACCGCATTTCGCTCGTTCCGATCGCGCCCAACCGCGGCCTGATCCTCGACCGCAGCGGCGTGGTGCTGGCGCGCAACTACTCGGCCTACACGCTGGAGATCTTCCCCGCCAAGGTGCGGGACCTGGAGCGCACCATCGCCGAGCTCGGCGAGGTGATCGAGGTGCAGGCGAAGGACCGGGCGCGCTTCAGGAAGCTGCTGGCCGAGACGCGCAACGCCGAGAGCCTGCCGATCCGCACCCGGCTCAGCGACGAGGAGGTGGCGCGCTTCGCCGCCAACCGCTACCGCTTCCCGGGCGTGGAGATCAAGGCGCGCCTGTTCCGCCAGTACCCGCACCGCGAGCTCGCCTCGCACGTCATCGGCTACATCGGCCGCATCAACCAGCGCGACCAGGAAAAGCTCGCCGAGCTGGGGGTGGAGGCCAACTACCGCGGCACCGACTTCATCGGCAAGAGCGGCATCGAGGCGAGCTACCAGCACGAGGTGCACGGCACCACCGGCCTTGAGCAGGTCGAGATCGACGCCGCCGGGCGCGGCATCCGCACGCTCGCGCGCACGCCGGCGCAGCCCGGCAACAACATCACCCTCACGCTCGACATCCGGCTGCAGGAGGTCGCCGAGCGCATGTTCGCCGGGCGGCGCGGCGCGCTGGTGGCACTCGAGCCCTCGAGCGGCGGCGTGCTCGCGTTCGTCTCCACGCCGGGCTTCGACCCGAACCTGTTCGTCGACGGCATCGACCCGGGGAGCTGGGAGGCGCTCAACAGCTCGCCCGACCGCCCGCTCAACAACCGCGCCATCGCGGGCGTCTACCCGCCGGGCTCGACCTTCAAGCCGTACATGGCGCTCGCCGCGCTCGAACTGGGCAAGCGCACGCCCGAGAGCGCGATCCACGACCCGGGCTACTTCGTGTTCGGCGACCGGCGCTTCCGCGACTCCAAGCCCGGCGGCCACGGCTACGTCGACCTGTACGCCTCGATCGTCAAGTCCTCGGACACGTTCTACTACCAGCTCGCCAACGACATGGGAATCGACGCCATCGCCGGCTTCATGCAGCACTTCGGCTTCGGCGCGCGCACCGGCATCGACCTCGAGGGCGAGGCGGCGGGCGTGCTGCCCTCGCCCGATTGGAAGCAGAAGCGCTTCAAGCGCCCCGAGCAGCAGAGGTGGTACGCAGGCGAGACCATCTCGATCGGCATCGGCCAGGGCTACAACGCCTACACCCCGGCGCAGCTCGCGCTCGCGATGGCGACGCTCGCCGCCGATGGCGCCATGTACCGGCCGCGCCTGGTGTCGCACATCGACAACCTGCGCACCGGCGAGCGGCGCACCCTCGAGCCGCAGCTGGTGCGGCGCGTGGCGCTGCGCGAGGAGAACATCGCCTTCATCAAGCGCGCGATGGCGGGCGTGAACAAGGAGGGCACCGGGGCGCGGTCCTTCGCGAGCGCGCCCTACACCAGCGGCGGCAAGACCGGCACCGCGCAGGTGATCGGCATCAAGCAGAACGAGAAGTACGACGAGAAGAAGGTCGCCGAGCGGCTGCGCGACCATTCGCTGTTCATCGTGTTCGCGCCGCTGGAGAGCCCCAAGATCGCGCTCGCCGTGCTGGTGGAGAACGGCGGCTTCGGCGCGCGCGCCGCCGCGCCGATCGCGCGCGCGGTGCTCGATTACTACCTGCTGGGCAAGCTGCCCGAGTCGTTCGCCAAGCCCGCCGCGGCGCCGGCCGAGGAGGAAGAGGACGACGAGGAGGGCGGCGACTGATGGCGCTCGAGCTCGCGACGCTGTCGCCGCGGCGCCTCGGGGCGCGGCTTGCCGAAGGCATCGACGGCACGCTGCTCGCCATCACGGTGGCGCTGGTGGCGGTGGGCCTGGTGACGCTGGCGTCGGCGAGCTACGAGAGCCCGGCGCGCATCACCGCGCAGGTCGCCAACTTCGCCCTCGGCCTGGCGCTGATGTGGGTCGCGGCGCAGGTGCCGCCGCAGACGCTGATGCGCTTCGCGGGCCCCGCTTACCTCGCGGGCATCGCGCTGCTCGTCGCGGTGGCGCTGTTCGGCGACGTGGTGAACGGCGCGCGCCGCTGGCTGAACCTGGGCTTCGCCCGCTTCCAGCCCTCGGAGATGATGAAGCTCGCGCTGCCGATGATGCTGGCGTGGTACTTCCACAAGAACGAGTCGCTCCTTCGGCTGCGCGATTTCGCCGTCGCCGGGCTGCTGCTCGCGGTGCCGGTGCTGCTCATCGCCCGCCAGCCCGACCTCGGCACCGCGGTGCTGGTCGGCGCCGCGGGGTTCTTCGTCCTCTTCTTCGCCGGCATCGGCTGGAAGGTGCTCGCCGCGCTCGGCGTGCTCGGCGCGGCGAGCCTGGTGCCCTTGTGGGGAATGCTGCGCGACTACCAGCGCCAGAGGATCCTGACGCTGCTCGACCCGACGCAGGACCCGCTCGGCGCGGGCTATCACATCATCCAGTCCACCATCGCGGTGGGCTCGGGGGGCGTGACCGGCAAGGGCTGGCTGGGCGGCACGCAGGCGCACCTGGAATTCATCCCCGAGCGCCACACCGACTTCATCTTCGCCGTGTTCGCCGAGGAGTTCGGCCTCGTGGGCAACCTCGCGCTGCTCGCGCTCTACACGCTGCTCGTCGCGCGCGGCCTGATGATCGCCGCCAATGCCGCCACCTTCTTCGCGCGCCTGCTCGCCGCGGCGATCACGCTCATGTTCTTCACCTACGCCTTCGTCAACATGGGCATGGTCTCGGGCATCCTGCCCGTGGTGGGCGTGCCGCTGCCGTTCATCTCCTACGGCGGCACTGCGATCGCGACGCTATTCATCGGCATCGGCATCCTGATGAGCGTCCAGCGCCACCGGCGGCTCGTGCAGACCTGAATCGAACGCCGTTGCTGCAGAGCAGCAAGATTTTGAAACTGCATTTCGTACCGTGAAATGCAGGTCGATTAACATGCTGTACATCCTTGTTTATTTGCGAATTGATGACTCCGCGACGTAATATTGTCCCGCGCCATAAGCGTGCGCTAGCTTCGGCGTTGATGCATTGGCTCGATACCACTCACGGATTCCACCTACCGAAGGGAGCGTCATGACGCACAAGCAGCAGGACATCGCGCAGCTGAAAAAGGACTGGGCGGAGAACCCGCGCTGGCGGGGCATCAAGCGGGACTACAGCGCCGAGGATGTCGTGCGCCTGCGCGGCAGCGTCAGGATCGAGTACACGCTCGCCAGGCTCGGCGCCGAGAAGCTGTGGAAGATGTGCAACGAGCGGCCGTTCGTGAACTCGCTCGGCGCGCTCACCGGCAACCAGGCGATGCAGCAGGTGCGCGCAGGCGTGCCTGCGATCTACCTCTCGGGCTGGCAGGTGGCGGCGGATGCCAACGACTCGCTCTCGATGTACCCCGACCAGTCGCTTTACGCGGTGTCCTCGGTGCCGACGGTGGTGAAGCGCATCAACAACGCGCTCGCGCGCGCCGACCAGATCCAGACCATGGAAGCCGCGAGTGGAAAAGGCGGCGACACCGACTGGTTCGCGCCGATCGTGGCGGACGCCGAGGCGGGGTTCGGCGGCGTGCTCAACGCGCACGAGCTGATGCGCGCCATGATCGAGGCCGGCGCCGCCGGCGTGCACTTCGAGGACCAGCTCGCCTCGGTGAAGAAGTGCGGCCACATGGGCGGCAAGGTGCTGGTGC
>CAZVHU010000140.1:0-8539 GCA_964627075.1 uncultured Enterobacteriaceae bacterium
CGAGCGCGACCTCCGCCCGCCCCGAGGCGACTGCCTGCGCCGCCTGGTCGAAGGCGAGGCCGCCCGTCATGCCGTTGCCAAGCACTTCGAGCAGCACGCCGCTCGCGGGCAGCCTCAGGTAGTTGGCCATGAAGGTGCCGAAGTAGCGCTGCTCGGTGTAGGGGCGCGGCAGCGAGAACACGAGCGCGCCGACCGATTCCTTCGGCAGCCCGGCGTCGCGCATCGCATCGATCGCGCAACCGGCAAGCGCCTCGTGCTCGAGCGACTGCAGCGGCGCGTCGCGCGGCGACTGGTGCCGGCCGCAGGGGACCGCCGCCGCGCCGACGAGGCACACCTGCGCGCTTGCGCGGGTCGCTGCTACCATTGGGCGTCGCGTACTTTCATTTGCCCCTCCTTATCCAAGGTGCGTCCATGAGTGTCAAGAAGCTGTTCGATCTTTCGGGGCGCGCGGCGCTCGTCACCGGCGGCTCGCGCGGGCTCGGACTGCAGATCGCCGAGGCGCTGGGCGAGATGGGCGCGAGGGTCGCGCTCACCGCGCGCAAGAAGAGCGAGCTCGACGAGGCGGTGGCGCACCTTTCCAAGCTGGGCGTCGAGGCGTACGCCTGGGTGTGCGACATCGCCAGGCGCGAGGCCATCCCGGGCATGTTCGACAGCGTGCTGGGCAAGTTCGGCAAGCTCGACATCCTGGTGAATAACGCCGGTGCGGTGTGGGGCGCGCCGGCCGAGGACCATCCGCTGGAGGCCTGGGACAAGCTGGTCGCGCTCAACCTGGTGGGCGCCTTCGTCATGTCGCAGCAGGCGGCCAAGAAGGCGATGATTCCGGCGAAATGGGGCCGCATCGTCTTCGTCGCCTCGGTCGCGGGCCTGATGGCGAGCGACCCCGCGGTGGTGAGGACGGTGTCCTACAACGCCACCAAGCACGGCGTGGTCGGCATGATGAAGCAGCTCGCCGCCGAGTGGGGCGAGCACGGCATCACGGTGAACGCGATCTGCCCGGGGTTCTTTCCCTCGAAGATGACCAAGGCCACGCTCGACGCCACCGGCGAGATGGTGCGCAAGGCAACCCCTACGCGGCGCCTGGGCGGGCCCGAGGACTTGAAGGGCATCGCCGTGCTGCTGGCATCGGACGCCGGCCGACACATCACCGGCGAGGCGATCGCGGTGGACGGAGGGGCGGGGATTGTCTGACAGCGCGAAGACCGCGGCGCACGGCGTCGCCTACGCCGCCGACTATCACCTCAAGGTGCCGTTCGCGAAGCATCTCGGCCTCAAGGTGGACGAGCTCGAGCCGGGCGTCGCGCGCATGTCCTGCCGCCTGCAGCCGCACATGACCAACAGCTTCGGCACCTCGCACGGCGGGGTGGTGATGACGATGCTCGACGTGTGCATGTGCATGGCGGCGAGGACGCTGCATCCCGGATCGGCCGGCATCATGACCATCACCATGAACACCTCGTTCATCGGCGGCGGCAAGGACCCGATGAAGGCCGAGGCGCGCGTGCTGCGCGACGGCCGCACCACGATCTTCGTGGAGGGCGAGGTGCGCAACACCGACGGCGAGCTGGTGGCGAAAGCGACCGGCACGGTGCGCGCGCGTCCCGGGGAGAAGGGTTGAGCCGCCGGTGAGTGGCTCCGAGCTCAAGCAGCGGCTCGCGGCGATCCTCGCCGCGGACGTCTCGGGCTACTCGCGCCTGATGGCGGGCGACGAGCGCGCCACGGTGGCGGCGCTGGACGCCGCGCGCAAGGTCTTCAGGTCGCGCATCGAGGCGAGCCAGGGGCGCGTCATCGACATGGCGGGCGACTCCGTGCTCGCGGTGTTCGAAACGGCGAACGGGGCGGTGCAGGCGGCGCTCGCCATCCAGCAGGCGCTCGGCGCCGCTTCGCAAGGCGTGCCGGAGGACCGGCGCATGCGTTTCCGCATCGGCGTTCACCTCGGCGACGTCGTCGAAAAGGCCGACGGCACGGTCTACGGCGACGGCGTGAACATCGCCGCCCGCCTGGAAGGGCTGGCGGAGCCCGGAGGCATCGCGGTATCGGATTCGATCCGCAGCGCGGTGCGGGGCAAGGTCACCGCCGGGTTCGAGGACCGCGGCGAGCAGCAGGTGAAGAACATTCCGCACCCGGTGCGGGCGTTCGCGGTGCGCGCCGCGGGTGCTGCGCCGGCGGCCGCCGCGCGCGGTGCCGCCGAGCCCGAGCGCACGCCCTCGGGCAAGCCCTCGATCGCGGTGCTGCCGTTCAACAACATGAGCGGCGATCCCGAGCAGGAGTACTTCGCCGACGGCATTACCGAGGACATCATCACCGACATCTCCAAGATCTCGGGCCTGTTCGTCATCGCGCGCAATTCGTCCTTCACCTTCAAGAAGCAGAGCGTGGACGTGAAGGAGGTCGGACGGAAGCTCGGCGTGCGCCACGTGCTCGAAGGCAGCGTGCGCAAGGCGGGCAACAAGGTGCGCATCAACGCGCAGCTCATCGACGCCGAGACCGGCGGCCATGTCTGGGCCGAGCGCTACGACCGCGACCTCGAGGACATCTTCGCGGTGCAGGACGAGGTGACGCGCAAGGTCGTCGAGGCGCTCAAGGTGAACCTCACCCGCAGCGAGCAGGCGCGCAGCGAGGGGCGCGGCAAGGTGAACGCCGAGGCCTACGACCACCTGATCCGCGGCCGGCGCTGCCTGCTGCAGTTCAGCGCCGAAGCGGCGCGCGAGGGGCGCGCGATGTTCGAGCGGGCGCTCGCCATCGACCCGGAAATGGCCCAAGCCTACGCCAACCTCGCCATCCTGATCTGCACCGAGTACGCCAACGACTGGAACGGCGCGGGGCCAGACCATCTCGAGCGGGCGCTCGAGCTGGCGCACAAGGCCTGCACGCTGGACGAGTTCGAGCCCGCGTCGCACCAGGCGCTTGGCATCACCCTGATCTGGCTGCGCCGCCCGGACGAGGCGGAGCAGGCGCTGCGGCGGGCGATCGAGCTCGATCCCAATCACGCGCACGCCCGTGGCAGCCTCGGCAACGCGCTCGATTTCGCCGGCCGGCACGAGGAGGCGATTGCGCACATCGAGCAGGCGATCCGGCTCGATCCGGAGTTCGACCTGTGGATCCACTCCCTCGGCCGGGCGCAGTTCTCGCTCGAGCGCTACGAGGAGGCCGAGGCGTCGTTCAGGCGGCGCCTGATCCGCATGCCGCGCTCGGACGTGACGCGCGCCTACCTCGCCTCGCTCTACGGCCTCACCGGCCGGCACGAGGAGGCGCGGCAACTGTGGCGCGAGCTGATGGAAATCAACCCGAAATTCTCGCTCGAGCACCTGCGGCGGGTGATGCCCTTCAAGACCCCGGCCACCCTCGACCGCCTCGCCGAGGGGCTGCGCAGGGCCGGCCTGCTGCACTAGCGGAATTCGGTTTGTTCCCGATCGGGAACAAACCGGCACGCCGATGCCGACCCTGGGCAGGCCCCGCGCGCTGTTCTTCGACTGGCACGGCACGCTCGCCGACACCTTCGAGGCGATGTACGCGGCCGTAGAGGACATGCTGCCCGAACTCGACGCGCTCGGGCTCGCCGCGCGCCTGGTGCCCGCCGGCGCGTCGCGGCTGCCCGAGCACGAGTCGCTGGTGGCGCACGTGCGCGCGCGGCGCGCGCTGCCCGAGGCGCTGAAGCACGCCCGGCGCATCTCGCGCACCGAGATCTTCGAGATCCTGTTCGGCGCCGACGCGGGGGCGAAGCACGCGGCGCACGACGCCTTCGACCGCTGCTACGCGCGCCACGTCGGCGAGGTGCTGCCGTTCGAGCAGGGGGTGCGCGCCATGCTCGGCCGGCTGCGCGCCGCGGGCCTGCGCACCGCGCTGCTCACCAACCGCCGCCGCGAGCTGTTCCGCAGCGAGCTGGAGCGCGTGGACGGCAGCGGCTGGACGGGCCTGTTCGATGCGCTGGTGTGCGGCGACGACGTGCCGCGGCGCAAGCCCGCGCCCGACATGGTGCTCCGCGGCCTCGAGGCGCTTGAGCTCCCCGCGACCCACGAGGTCTGGTTCGTGGGCGACAGCACCACCGACGTGATTGCCGCGCGCCAGGCGGGCGTGCGCGCGATCTTCTACAACGGCGCGCGCTGGGCCCCGGCGGACCTGGTGCGGATCTTTCCGCCCGCGCATCCGCCGGACGCGATCGCGGCCGATTTCGCCGCGCTCGAGGCGCTCGCGTTGCCGCCGCGGCGCGCGCGGCCGCACTGAGCGACCGCGCAAGAAGGCGCCTCGCGCGGCAAGTCCCGGGTGTCGTGAGGCCGCTCGCGGTCTTTGCGGCCTCAGCGCAACTGGTTATAGCGCGTTAGCGCCGCGTCCAGCCTTGCGCGCGCGTTCCGCACGTCGTCCTCGAGAGCTTTCATGCGTTCCGCGTACTCCGGGCCCCGGCCGCCGCCATGCCGCGTGCCAAGCGGGCCACCCACCGCAGCAGAGGCCGGTGCTTGCGGACCGCCTGCGGCCGGTGGAGCGGGCGGTTGCGGTCCGCCTGCCGCGGGCGGTACCGGCGCGGCCGGCCCGGCGAGCGCGCGTCCCTCGACTTCCTTCGGCTCGACCCCGGCCACCAGCCGCGCCTCGGCCGCATCGAGCGCTTTCCTCGCGTCCTGCACTTCGGTCCAGGCGTCCTGCAGCGCCGCAAGGTAACGCTGGATGCGCGCTTGCGCCTCGGCATCGGTCTTGCCGGGCGCGCTCCCAGCCGCAATGGGCTCGGGAAAACGGTACTGGAAAGTCTCGATCAGCTCGACGCCGTGCAGGAGCTGATTGCCGTACAGCACGCGTCCATCGGGCTGCCGGTACTTGTAGACGTGGACGGTCTGCGCCAGAGCCGCCGATGCGAGCAGCAAGGACGAGACCAGCAGTGCAAGTCGCCCGACCATGCGGCAACCCTACGCGGCGCCGGCCGCCGCGAGTTGATCGCCGTCAAGCGCGCTCCGCGCTAGCGAAACAGCTTCCTGCCGCTCCAGAGCCAGGCGATCCCCGCGAACTGCACCAGCCACAGCATCGCGAGCGCCCAGCCGTAGGCCTCGGGCGCGTAGCCCGAGCCGGTCTGCGGCCAGAAACTTAGCGCCAGGCCGAACGCCCACTGGCCGCTGAACATGCCGACAAAAACGAACACGTTGAGCGCCGAGTTGACGCGCCCCGCCATGCCCTTCGGGTAGCGGCGCGTGAGCAGGGTGTAGCAGAGCACCACCGAGGTGGCGCAGCCGAAGAACGCGCACCACAGCGCGAGCGCGCCGGTGCGCGCGCCGAGCGCGAGCAGCGCCAGACAGAGCGACGCTGCCGCAAGGCCCCCGAAGATGAGCGGCAGCGCACTGCGGCCGCGCCGCGTGAGCGCATCCGCCGCGCGGCCGAAGCCGAGGTAGCCGGCGATCATCGCAATCGCGAAGGCGAGCAGCGCGCGCGCGACTTCCGCCTGGCTGTAGGCGGCGACGTCGCGCAGCCAGGTCGCCACCCAGAGCGTGCCGAGCGACACGGCGGCCGCCTGGCTCGCGCCGATGCACAGCGCGGCGCGCCAGAAAAGCGCATCGCGCGCGAGCAACGCAAGGCCGCGCAGCTGCTCGGCGAGCCTCTCGCCGCGCCGCACCGCCGCGCGCTCGGGCACCACCAGGTACAGCAGCAGGCTCACCGCCACCGTCGCTGCCACCACGATGAAGAACACCTCGCGCCAGTGCAGCGTGCGCAGCAGCACTTCGAGCGGCACCGTGGCGGCGATCGCGCCCAGCATGCCGCTTGCAAAAGCGACGCCCGTCATCGTGGCGATGCGCTCGGGCGGATACCACAGCGCAAACGCGGTGAGCGAGGACATCAGGCACCCCGAGACGCCCAGCCCGATCACGGCGCGCGCCGCGGTAAGCTCGGCCGCAGATCGGCCGAACGCGAACCACAGGCCGCCCGCCGCGGCCACCAGCAGCAGCGTCGCGTTCACGCGCCGCGGCCCGTAGCGGTCGAGCAGCACGCCGAGCGGCAGCTGGAAGGCCGCGAAGGCGAAGAAATAGACCGCGGTCAGCAGCCCCAGCCCGGCCGCCGACAGGCCGAACTCGCGCGCGATGTCCGGCCCGATGATCGCGTTGATGGAGCGGTAGAAGTACGAGACGAAATAGCCCGCGAGGAACGGCAGCGCAACTCGGGGGTGAAAAATCGGGGTCAGAGCCCTATTTCGATTCGCCAAGCAGTCCTGAAATAGGGCTCTGACCCCGATTTTTCACGGGGCCTTCGGCGCGAGCGAGAGTTCCTTGCCGCCGAGCAGCAGCCGGTTCCAGGTCGGCGTGATCACGATTTCGTTCAGGCACACGTGCGGCGGCATGGTGGCGACGAAGGCGATGGTGCGGCCGATGTCCTCGGCCTTGAGCATGCGGTCGATGTCCTGCTGCGAAGGCGGCACCGGCCGCGTCCTGAGGATCGGCGTCGCCACCTCGCCCGGGTAGATGACGCAGCCGCGGATGCCGTGCATGCCTTCTTCGATGTTGAGGTGGTGCGTGATCGTCGCCATGCCGTGCTTCGAGGCGCCGTAGGCTGCGCCGCCCAGGTACCCGATCCAGCGCCCGAGCCAGGAGGAGACGTTGATCACCAGCCCGCCGCGCTGCGCGCGCATCGCCGGCAGCACCGCCGCCATGCAGTAGAGCGCGCCGTTCAGGTTGATGCCGATCACCTTGTCCCAATCCTCGGCGGTCAGGTCCTTGAGGTAGCGCTTCGGCACGTTGAGGCCCGCGCTGTTGACCAGGACGTCGCACCGGCCGTGCTTTTCGAGCAGCGTCTTGGCGGCCTGCGCCACCTGCTTCTTGTCGGAGACGTCGAGCGGCAGCGCCTCGGCCTTGCCGCCCGCGGCGGCGATCGCCTTGAGCGTTTCCTGCAGCACCTCGGCGCGGCGCCCGGAGACGAGCACCGTCGCCCCCGCCTTGGCAAGCTCAACGGCGCCCGCCTGCCCGATTCCCGAGCCGCCACCCGTCACCCAGGCGACTTTGCCGCGCAGCTCAGCGCCGGGCATATTGCGTCGCGCCGAACAGGATTTCCTTCTGCTCCTTGGTCATCTCCGGGCGGCGCCGGTCGGCGAGCACCGCGAGCGCGCGCTTCACCGCCGGGCGCTCGAGCAGCGCGTCGCGCCACTTCTTCACCGCCGGGTATTCGTCGATCGCGACGCCCTGGCGCTCCGGAAACCGCAGCCACGGCATGGTCGCCATGTCGGCGATGGTGTACTCGTCGCAGGCGAGGTACCTCGATTCCTTGAGGCGCCGGTCGACGATGCCGTAGAGGCGGTTGGCCTCGTTCTTGTAACGGTTCATGGCGTAGGGGATCTTCTCCGGCGCATAGCCGAGGAAGTGATGCGCCTGGCCGAGCATCGGCCCGATATGCCCCATCTGGAACATCACCCACTGCATCACCTGCCAGCGCTCGCGCAGGTCGTGCGGCAGGAACTTGCCCGTTTTGGAGGCGAGGTAGAAGAGCATCGCGCCGGACTCGGCGAGCGCCATCGGCTTGCCGCCCGGGCCGTCTGGATCGACCATCGCCGGCATCTTGTTGTTGGGCGAGATCTTGAGGAACTCGGGCTTGAACTGGTCGCCGGCGCCGATGTCCACGGGGATCACCCGGTAAGGGGTGCCGGTCTCCTCGAGCATGATGTGGATCTTGTGGCCGTTCGGCGTCGGCCACGTGTACAGGTCGATCATGGAAGCTCCTATGCGAGTTTGACGAGCTGCTTGCCGAAGTTCTGGCCCTTGAGCAGCCCGATGAGGCCCTGCGGCGCGCGCTCGATGCCCTCGAGCACCGATTCGCGGTACTTGAGCCTGCCCTGCGCGGCGTACCCGGCGAGCGCCTTGAGCGCCTCGCCGTAGCGCTCGCGCCAGTCGAACACGATCATGCCCTGCATGCGAATCCGGTTCACCAGGACCGAGCGGATGGTCTTGAGGGCGTAGGGCTCGGTGGCGTTGTAATCGGAGATCAGGCCGCAGACCACGATGCGCGAGAACGGGTTCATGAGGCGCAGGACCGTGTCGAGCACTTCGCCGCCGACGTTCTCGAAATCCACGTCGATGCCCTTGGGGCAGGCTTCCTTCAGATCGCGGTAGAGGTTGCCCGCCTTGTAGTCGACGCAGGCGTCGAACCCCAGCTCCTTCACCACGAAGTCGCTCTTCGCCCTGCCGCCGGCAATGCCGACCGCGCGCGCGCCGGCGATTTTCGCGAGCTGCCCGACCACCATGCCGACCGCGCCCGAGGCCGCGGACACGACCACGGTCTCGCCGGCCTTCGGCTGGCCGATCTCCTTCATGCCGAAATACGCCGTCATCCCCGGCATGCCGAGCACCCCGAGGTAATGCGAAAGCGGCGCGCGGCTCGCGTCCACCTTGACGATCTCGCCGTCGCCGCGCACGCAGCCGTAGAGCTGCCAGCCCAGGCGCGCGAGCACCTTGTCGCCGGGCTTGAAGGCGGCGTGCCTGGACTCGAGCACCTCGCCGACCGTCTGGCCTTCCATCACCTCGCCGATCTCGACGCCCTTGACGTAGCTCTTTTGCTGGCTCATGCGCCCGCGCATGTACGG
>CAZVHU010000141.1:0-8466 GCA_964627075.1 uncultured Enterobacteriaceae bacterium
AGGCGGTGCGCGGCGGCCTGTCGCACGTCGCGGTGGTGGCGAGCATGGTGTTCTCGGGCGTGTCGGGCTCGGCGGTGGCGGATGCCTCCGCGATAGGCGGCGCGCTGGTGCCGGCGATGAAGCAGGCGCGCTACCCACCCGAGTACGCCGCGGCGGTGGTCGCCGCCGCGGCGACGATGGGCCCGATCATCCCGCCCTCGATCGCGTTCGTCGTCTACGCGCTCGTCGCCGAGGTCTCCATCGGGCGCCTGTTCCTCGCGGGGGCGGTGCCGGGCTTGCTGATGGGTGCGTGGCTGCTCGCCACCGCGAGCTGGATCGCGCACCGGCGCGGCTTCCCCTACTCGCAGCGCGCCTCGCTCGCCAGGGTCTGGACGACGTTTCGCGAAGCGCTGCTCGCGCTTGCCATGCCGGTGATCATTTTCGGCGGCATCGTGGGCGGCGTGGTGACGCCCACCGAGGCGGGCGTCGTAGCCGTGGCCTACGCAGCCGCCGTCGGGACGCTCGTGTATCGCGAGCTGAAGCTCGCAGACCTGTGGCGCATCGTGAAGGAGTCCGCCATTTCCTCGGGCCTCGTGCTGCTGATGGTCGCCGCCTCGGGGACTTTCTCGTGGCTGGTGGCGAACATGGCGGTCGGCGAGCTGCTGGTGAAGTTCTTCACCTCGCTCACCGACAGCCGCTGGCTGATGCTCGTCATCATCAACGCGTTTTTCCTCTTCTGGGGGCTCGCGCTCGAGCCGCCGGTGGCGCTCGTCACCATGGTGCCGCTGCTGGTTCCGGTGGCGAACGCCTACCAGATCGACCTCGTGCACCTGGGCGTCGTGGTGGTGCTCAACCTCATGATCGGCCAGCTCACGCCGCCCTCGGGCGTGGTGACCTTCCTCACGGCGCAGATCGCGAATGCGCCGATCGCCCGGGTGTTCCGGGAGGCGATGCCGTTCGCCGCGGCGCTCGTCGTCGTGCTCGTGCTGGTGACCTTCGTGCCGGCGATTGCGCTGTGGCTGCCGGATGCACTGATGAAAAAGTGAAGGAGTGAAGGAGTGAAGGAGTGAAGGAGTGAAGGAGTGAAGGAGTGAAGGGGAAAAGGAGGGGTGATGGGCGCACGGTTTGAGGGGAAGGTGGCGATCGTGACCGGTGGCGCGAGCGGCATCGGGCTCGCCACCGCGGAGGCGCTGGCGCGCGAAGGCGCGCGCGTCACGGTGTTCGACCGCGCGCCGAAGCAATCCGCGCTGCGCGCGACCGAGGTGGACGTCACTGACGCCGCCGCGGTGCGGCGTGCAGTGGAAGAGGTCGCGCGGGAGTTCGGCGGCGTGGACATCCTTGTAAACAATGCCGGAATTGGAACTGCGAGCACCGTCGAGGGCATGTCGGCCGAGGACTGGCGCCGCGTGCTCGCGGTGAACCTCGACGGCATGTTCCACTGCACGCAGGCGGCGCTGCCGGCGATGCGCGCGCGCGGCGGCGGCGCGATCGTCAACGTGTCGTCCATGGCCGGCAAGCGCATCTCGTTCCACGGCGGCGCCAACTACACCGCCTCCAAGGCAGGCGTGCTCGGCTTTACGCGCCACTGCGCCTTCGAGTTCGCCATCGACCGCATCCGCGTCAACGCGGTGTGCCCGGGGCCGGTGCTCACCCCGATGGTGCGCGCCTTCAATTCGGAGGCGCAGCTCGCCGAGGTGGCGAAGCTGGTGCCGCTCGGGCGCTGGGTGATGGCCGAGGACGTCGCCGAGGCGATCCTCTTTTTCGCCGGCCCGGCGGCCGCGATGTGCACCGGCACCACCCTCGACGTGGACGGCGGAATGATGGTCTCGAACGGCCAGCCCTACGAGGAATACTTCGCGCGTCGCCGCGCGGCGCGGCCCGGGAACTAGCCGGCTGCGGCGCGAAGCGCGCTGCCGGTGCGCAGGTAATGGTCGAGGCGCGCCTCCCAGTCCTGCATGAACCTGCGATAGAAATCCTCGGTGAACGAAGCGACGAACGCGTCGCCGTCGGGGCCGAGGCTGGTGTGCGAATAGGTGATCTCGGCCTCGGAACCGCCCGCGGCCGGGCGCACGCGGATCGTCACCCGGCACGCGGTCACGCCCGGGGTGATCTTGAGCATCTCGGCGAAGCCCCGTCCGGGATCGTGCTCGACGATGTACCAGACCGCGTCCGCGGGCTTCGCCGCCGTGGTGAACACGCAGTCGCGCTCGGCGACGCCGGAAGCCGTCGCCACGAGCAGCGGGTCCCAGCCCTCGATCCAGTCGGCCTCGCGCACCGGGCAGAGCAGCGCAAAGACCTTCGCCGGCTCCGCCGCGAGGCGCTGCGTGTAGGTGCGGGTCGCCCGGTTCGGCTTGACGATCTTCATGCGATGGCTAGCTCTCTTTCCCCGGAACGACGATCTGCGAATCGCCGCGGCTGCCCATTCGGCCCGGCGCGAGCAGCGGCAGCCAGACGTCGTACCAGCCGTCCCTGGCGAATCGCGCTTTCGGAACGCCGCGCGGCGGCAGGCGCACCGTGCCGATGCGCAGGCCCTCGCCCGCGATGCGCGGCGATCCGAGCCGCACGACGCGCGCGACCACAGTCAGCGCCCGGGAAGCGCGACCTCGACGGTCTTGCCGCCGTAGCCGAAGCGCTGGTCGCGCGCCTGGATGACGACCACGCGCACCGCCCGCGGGATCCTCACGCCGTAAAGGTCGCGCGTGAACGGCTGCTCGCCGGCGTGGTCGTGGAGCAGGATGCGCTCGCCGAACACCGTACCGTCCTTGCCGGCGACGCGGAACGCGTCGGCGTAGCGCTGCGGCGTGTCGTAGGGCGAGGACACCGTGACGTCGAAGTCGAAGCGGTCCGCGCCGGCCGCGCGCACCTTCGCGGCCACGACATCCGGATGCTTCTGCGCGGCTTTATCCGCCGCCCGCGTGCCGGGCAGGGCCGCCGCAAACAGCATGGCCACGAGCGCGGCGAGCAGGAGGCGTCGATTCATTCAGGCCGCATGTTACCGCGCCGCGCCGCGCCCGGAACGCCCGCCGCCGGTCCGCTCGTGGGGTAGACTTCGGCGCACGCCGCACATCGAGGAGGAACCATGGATGGTCGCGATGCCTGCCCGGCGCTCGCAGAACGCATCATCGAATGAATCGTCGCCGTCTGCTCCTCGCCGTGCCCGCGTGGCTCGCGCTCACACATCCCGGATTCGCGCGCGCGCAGCAGAAGGCCAAGGTCTGGCGCGTCGGCGCGGTGTGGGCCGCCGGCCGAAGCGGCCAGAATGCGAGCGAGCAGCAGTTTCTCGCTGGCATGAAGGAGTACGGCTACGAGATCGGCCGCACCCTCGTTTTCGAGTCGCGCTATGCGGACGGCGATCCGAATCGCTATGGGCCGCTGGTGGACGAGCTGATCGCGCTCGCGCCCGATGTGCTGCTGGGCACGTCCACCGGCGTGGCGATCGAGATGAAGCGCAGGACCACGACCATTCCGATCGTCACCGGCACGACGAGCGACCCGGTCGGCTCGGGGCTTGCGCAGAGCCTGGCGCGCCCCGGGGGCAACGTCACCGGCATGGCGGTGCAGATCCACGAGCTGGGCGCCAAGCACATCGAGCTGGTGGCGGAGGCGCTGCCGCGCGTGCGCCGCGTGGCGGTGCTCACGCACCTTGCGGGCGAGAAGCACCTGTGGGAGCGCTACGAGCAGCTCGCGCAAACGGCGGCCGCCGCGAAGGGCGTCGCCGTGGATGCGGTGCGCGTGAAGAACCGCGACGAGGCGCTGCAGGCCGTGCGCGCGATGGAAAAGCGCCAGGCCGGGGCGCTGCTCATCACGCCCTCGCCGCCGATCAACGCGCTGCGGCGCGAGGTCGTCGAGGCTGCGGCGGCGATCCGGCTGCCGAGCATCGGCTTCGAGGACAACTGGGCGGCCGACGGCGGCCTGATGAGCTACGGCCCGAATTTCCTCGCCGCCTACCGCCGCACCGCTTACTTCGTCGACCGGATCTTCAAGGGCGCGAAGCCCGCGGAGCTGCCGATCGAGCAGCCCACCGTGTTCACCTTTATCGTGAACGCGCGCGTCGCGAAGGCCTTCGGCGTCAGGATCCCGGCCCCGATCCTGCTGCGCGCCGACCGGGTGATCGAGTAAGCGGCGCTGGAAGCCCAAAGTGTAAAGCGTGACTTTACACTTCGGGCCGCTGCAGCCGCCCTGTGGCGCGGTTCAGCGCGCGGCCTGTTCGTCGAACCAGTACGCGTGTGCGCGGCGCGTGACGCGGCCGACCGACGGTTCGGGAAAATGCGTCGCGCACACGGTCACGCCGCTGTCGCAGTAGCGCTCGAGGAAGCCGCGGCGGGTCGCCTTCGCGAGCTGCGGATCGGCGTCTGCGCGCATGATCCACTGCGGCTCGAGGCACTGCACCGGGCTGTGGATGCAGTCGCCGGTGATCACGGCCTCGGCGCCGCGCGAAGCGAGGTGCACGCAGGCGTGTCCCGGGGTGTGGCCGGGCGTGGGCTCGAGCCGCACCTCGTCGTCGAGCGCGAATTCGCTGTCCACGAACTGCGCCTGGCCGGCCTCGACCACCGGCAGCAGGCTGTCCTGCATGTGCGGCTGCGGCGTCTTCGCGTGCAGCGCCTCGAAGCTCGCCCACTCGCGCCGCGCAAAGATGTATTTCGCGTTCGGGAAGGTCGGCACCCAGCGGCCGTCGCGCAGCCGCGTATTCCAGCCGACGTGGTCCCAGTGCAGGTGCGTGCACATCACGTAGTCAACGTCCTCGGGGCGCACGCCCGCCGCGGCAAGGCGCGGCAGGAAGGTGTCGAGCTTCAGCATGTCCCAGAACGGCCGCGCCGCGCGCGGCTTGTGGTCGCCGACGCAGGTGTCGACGAGGATGGTGTGGTGGCGCGTGCGCACCAGGAACCCCTGGATCGTGAGCACCAGGTTGCCGGTCGCCGGATCGAGCGCGCGCGGCTCCATCCACTTGCGGTGCCGCGCCCAGTCCTCCGGCGTGGTCTCGGGAAAGAACTCGAGCGGCGCGAACCCGGTGCAGACGGACTCCACGATGCGCTGCGCGACGATCTGGCCGAGCACGACCTGGGTCATGGCACGAGCTCCGGTAAAAGCTTGGCGGCAAGGTTATCGCATCGGGATCGGCCGCGGCCGGCCGATGTGCCGGGCTTCGAGACCTGGCGCCGCGCCTGGCCCCGGGTGCAGCTCAGCCGGGCAGCGCGCGGCTGGTACGCGCGGCGATCGCGGGACGAGGCGCTGCCCCCGCGGGGGCTTCGCCGGCCGCCGGCGCCAGCCGCACGACTTTGGCCGCGGCGTGCTCCCAGTGCACCAGCTCCATCGCCCCGTTGTGGTGCTCTACGATCGCGGTGCAGCTGTCCACCCAGTCGCCGCAATTGATGTAGGTGATGTCGCTTTCCTCGCGGATCGTGGCGCAATGGATGTGGCCGCAGATGACGCCGTCCACGCCCCGCTCCCTCGCGTAGCGCAGCACCGAGTCCTCGAAATCGAAGATGAAGCTGACCGCCTTCTTGACCTTGCGCTTGGCGTAGCCCGAGAGCGACCAGTAGCCCGCCACGCCGAGCGAGCGGCGCAGCCACGACAGCCACCTGTTCAGGCGCACCACCAGGTCGTAGGCTTGGTCGCCGAGGATCGCCAGCCAGCGGTGGTACTTGGTGACCTGGTCGAACTCGTCGCCGTGGATCATGAGGTAGCGCCGGCCGTCGGCCGCCTCGTGCACGTAGTCGCGCTCGACGCGGATGTTGCCGAACGATATGCCGGCATGCTCGCGCAGCGCTTCGTCGTGGTTGCCCGGCACCAGGATCACCTTCACCTCGTGCCGGGCGCGCTTGAGGATCTTCTGCACCACCGTGTTCTGTTCGGTGGACCAGTACACGCCGCGCCGGCTCATCCCCCAGAAATCCACGATGTCGCCGACCAGGAACAGGTACTCCGATTCGTGCGCCTTGAGGAAATCGAGCAGGCGCTCGGCCTGGCAGGCCGCGGTGCCGAGATGGATATCGGAAAGGAAGATGGAGCGAACGCGTTTCACCGCGCTCCGGCTCCGCCGTTCCGCCGCCCGCAGGGGCGGCGCCTCGCGATCTCAGGTCTCACCTCAAGATCACCCCTTAACTTGCTCTGGGGCCAACGTATTCCTTTCGTATGACACAGGCGTTAAATCTGCGCGCCCGTCATCAGGCTGTCGCAATGAAGCGCGTAGGGTCACGCCCGTTACAACTTTGGGAAAGTGCGGGGGTCTTGGGAAACGGCGAGGACGACAGGCCCGGAGCAACCGATTGGATTCCACGCGCGATCGCCTCGGGCGGCCGCGACCTGGCGCTGCTGCGCCGCCGCGGCATCTACCTGCTGCCGAACCTTTTCACCACCGCGGCGCTGTTCGCGGGGTTCTACGCCATCGTCCAGGCGATGAACGACCGCTTCGAGGTCGCGGCGATCGCGATCTTCATCGCCATGGTGCTCGACGGCCTCGACGGGCGCGTGGCGCGCCTCACCCGCACGCAGAGCGAGTTCGGCGCCGAGTACGACAGCCTCGCGGACATGGTCTCCTTCGGCGCCGCGCCCGCGCTGGTGATGTACGAGTGGGCGCTCAAGGACCTGGGCAAGCTCGGCTGGGCCGCGGCATTCGTCTATTGCGCCGGGGCGGCGCTGCGCCTGGCGCGCTTCAACGTCAATGTCGGCGTGGTCGACAAACGCTACTTCCAGGGCATCCCCAGTCCGGCGGCCGCGGCGCTGCTGGCGGGCCTGGTGTGGGTCGCCGACGACATCGGCATCGCGCGCGAACCGTGGCTCAACGCTCTCGCCTGGTTGGTCACCGTGTACGCCGGAATCACCATGATGACCAACGTGCCCTTCTACAGCTTCAAGGATGTCAACCTGAAGAGGGCGGTGCCTTTTTCGGTCCTGCTGCTGCTCGTGGCGGCGCTTGCCGTCGTTTCGATGCGGCCGCCGGTCGTGCTCTTCCTGCTGTGCCTGGGCTACGCAGTATCCGGGTACGCCCTCTGGGGCATGGGCGTGCGCGTGCGCCGGGCGCCCGAGCTGCCGTAGCGCCCCGCGCTCACCGATTCCGCGGTCAGCTCGGCCGCGATCCCGAGGATCGATTCCAGCTGCAGGACGACGTTGTCCCAGCTGTGCTCGAGCGCGTGCGCGCGCGCCTGCGCGCCGAGCGCCCGCAGGCGTTCGCCTTCGGAGGCGGCGTCCGCCGCCAGCGCGCTGAAAGCCTCGCCGTCGCCGACCGGCGCGAGAAGCCCGCTGCGCCCGTGGCGGATATGCGCCGAGGCGGCCGCGTAGTCGTAGGCCACGACCGCCAATCCGCTCGACATCGCTTCCAGCACCACGTTGCCGTAGGTTTCGGTGAGGCTCGGAAACAGGAACACGTCGCCCGAGGCGTAGTGCGCGGCGAGATCCTCGCCGCGCCGAGTCCCGGCGAATGCCGCGTCCGGACAGCGCGCCTGGAGTTCGCGCTGCGCGGGGCCGTCGCCTACGAGCACGAGCCGCGCCCGCGGCGCGCGGCGGCGCGCCGCCTCGAACGCCGCGAGCAGCGCCGCCGGATTCTTCTCGGGCGCGAGCCGCCCGACGTAGAGGAGCACCGGATCGGCAGGCGCCGCACCCCAGCGTGCGCGCAGCGCATCGCTTCTTCGCGCCGGGTCGAACAGGGCGGTATCCACGCCGCGCGCCACGACGCGCACACCGCCAAAGCCGAGCGCGGCGAGCTCCTGGCGCAGCGCCTCGGTGGGGACCAGGGTGAACAGGGTGCGATTGTGGAACCGGCGCAGGTAGGCGAGGATCGGCTTGCGCAGCCAGCCGACGCCGTAGTGGCCGCTGTACGAATGAAAATTGGTGCGGAAATCCGACACCACGGGCAGGCGAAGCTTGAGCGCGGCGCGCAGCGCCGACCAGCCCAGCGGGCCCTCGGTGACGATGTGCACGACATCCGGGCGGTGATAGCTCCAGCGCTGCTGCAGCGCGCGCCGGGCCGGCAAGCCCATGCGCAGGTTGGGATAGCGCGGGATCGGCATGCCGCGCGTCAGCACTTCCTGGAAGGCGGCGCCGGTCGCCGGAGCGCCTGCATCCTGGCGCGGCCGCACCAGCTGGATTTCGTGGCCGCGCCGGCGCAGTCCCTGCAGGAATCGCGCTGCCGTCAGTGCGACGCCGTTGATCTCGGGGGGATAGGTCTCGGTGACGACCGCGACGCGCAGGACGCGCTTCGCACCGCGCAGTTCTTCGAGCTGAATCGGCTCAGGGCCCTCGGGCACGGCGCGAGGATGCCGCCGCCTCGCGACGCCCGGATGACCGTGTCGTGACGGAATTGAGGCGGCTGCTAGGCCCGGCACCGCCAGGCGCGCAGGGCCTGTCGCGGCATTGTCACGCTTTCGATACAAGAGTGTCGCAATCGCTCCGTATCCTCACGCCGGTCCTCAACTTTCCATGACAACCGCCGAGGAGAAAAGATGAAAGAATTTCTGCGGGCGCTCGAGGTCCAGCGCTGGGACGACCACC
>CAZVHU010000142.1:0-887 GCA_964627075.1 uncultured Enterobacteriaceae bacterium
CCCGTAGCTCAGTTGGATAGAGTACTTGGCTACGAACCAAGGGGTCGTGGGTTCAAATCCTGCCGGGCGCGCCAGACACCGAAGGCCTCAGCGACGAGCTGGGGCTTTTTTGTTGATGACTTGCCGGTCTGGTCTGCGTCAGGCAAACACCACGGTCAGCTTCCCGCCCGCTCGGCGCTGTGGCGCGTCCTTCACGACGATCTCCACGTCGCGCCCCAGTCGGGTCAGGCATTCGAGCAGCTTGCGCTCCGACACTCCGCGGAACTGGCCTCGAAGAATGCCCGACAGCTTGGGCTGAGGCAGGCGGAGAATCCTGGCCGCCTTCACCTGCGTGAGACCCTTGCTGCGGATGATTTCGCCGATCTTGGAGACAAGCCGGGCCTTTACCAGCATCTCGTCGGCGTCGGAATAGCCGAGATCGCGATAGACGTTCCCGCTGCCCTCGTGTAATTCAGCGTTTTTGCGTTTGCTCATGCTCCAGCTCCTTGGCGCGCCTCTCGGCCGCCTTCAATCTTTCCTTGATCAATTCCAGATCCGCCTTCGGAGTCGCGGCGCCGGACTTCGACTTTTTCTGGAACACGTGCAACACGAATATGCGAACCGTAAATCGGACCGTGTAAACCGCACGATAGGCGTCGCCACGCCAGTCCTCGACGACCTCTAGAACGCCCGCCGACCCGAAACCACGCAACGGCTTTGCCTGCTCATGCTTCCCGCCGATCTGCGCCAGGTAAAGCGCGTAGCCGAATACGTCGATAACCTCTTCCGGCAGAGCCTTCAGGTCCTTTTTCGAGCTTCCAATCCAGTCCAGAGGCTTCGGGTCGGGAGGCGCTCCTGAGGCCATCGCAGAATTATACCCGAATGGGAATACGCAGCGTGCGACCGCG
>CAZVHU010000142.1:897-8428 GCA_964627075.1 uncultured Enterobacteriaceae bacterium
TCCGCCTGCGAGCCAGGCGGTCGTGGACTCAAATCCTGCCGGGCGCGCCAGACAAGCAAAGGGCCTGCGTGAGCGGGCCCTTTTTCATTCCACCCCGCAGGTGCGTGGCTATCCGCAGCAGGCGGCTGCCGCTTTCGCATCCTCGCGGCGCGCCCCGGCGCCGGGCTTGGTCGCGCGGATGAAGGCGCTCAGGAACTTGCCGTCCACCTGCGGCCCGATGATGCTTGCATCCAGGCCCTTGTCCGCGAGGAACGCCTTCGCATCCTCGGCGCGGTAGACGCGCGTCGGCTCGACCTCCACGTTCTCGAATCCGGCCGCAGCGAGCCTGGCGCGGTATTCGCCCTCGTCCAGCGCGCCCGCGATGCAGCCGACCCAGAGCAGCATGCTCTTGCGGACCTCGGCGGGCACCGCGCCGCGCGTCACCACGTCGGACACCGCGAACCGGCCGCCCGGCTTGAGCACCCGGAACGCCTCGCGCAGCACGCGGTCCTTGTCGGCCGACAGGTTGATGACGCAGTTGGAGATGATCACGTCCACCGAGCTGTCGGGCAGGGGGATGTCCTCGATCTCGCCCTTCAGGAATTCGACGTTGTCCACGCCCGCTTTGCGCTTGTTCTCCTCGGCGAGCGCGAGCATCTCGTCGGTCATGTCCAGCCCGTAGGCCTTGCCGGTGGGCCCGACGCGCCTTGCCGAGAGCAGCACGTCGATGCCGCCGCCCGAGCCGAGGTCGAGCACGATCTCTCCGGGCTTGAGCTCGGCGAGCGCCGTGGGGTTGCCGCAGCCGAGCGAGGCGAGCACCGCCGCCTCGGGCAGCTGCCCGGTCTGCGCGGCGTCGTACAGGTTGCCGGTGATCGGGTCGCGGCATTGCGCGCCGCGCTGCTCCGCCGCGCAGCATGATCCTTTGGCGCCTGCGGAAACGCTGCGCGCCGCGCGCGCGTATCTCTCCCTTACGGCGTCCTTCAGGTCGGTCTCTTGCATGGCACGTGTTCTCCTGTGGTTCGATACTTCTATAATACTAGAAATATCGCAGCCGTCAAGCACCGCCGGTCGCCGCCGGGGCTAGATCGCCGCCCCCTTGCGCGCGAGGGCGGCGCCGGTCGTTGCGCGCGAGAAGAACACCAGGAATGCGTGCCCGAGCTTGCCGAAGGGCAGCCACACGAAGAGCAGCTCGACGCTGAGCAGGTGGACCGCCACCGGCAGCGGGTCGAGGGGCGCGGCGCCGGGCGCGTAGGGCTGGCCGATCGCGATCATTCCCGTGGCGAGCGGCAGGAAGACGGCGAACCAGCTGAAGTAGTCGTCGAAGCCGGAAAGCAGCCGCCGCACCGGGTTCGTCATCCGCTCGAGCAGCGCTAGGAACAGCGACACGAAGGTGATGCCGGCCGCGACGTAGACCACCGGCCCGGGAAGCGCCGGCCACGCCAGGCCGGTCAGCCGCTCGACGAAGAGGATGTGCGGCAGGTAGGCGAACACGACAACGGCGAGCCCGAGGTGGTAGAGGTAGGCGTTGAAGGCGCCGAGGATCCCGGCGCGGCCGAACTCCTTCCTCGGGAGCATGCGCGCGAAGATGCCGCGCATCGCCCCGGCGGCGAGCGCCGTGCTGCGCGGCTCCGAGAGGTCCGGTTTCTTTCCGAGGCGCCAGATCGCTGCCACGCGCCAGGCGCTGCCCGCGACCATCACCGCGAACGCGAACCACAATGCGGGGCCGCGCGCGAACTCGAGCAGTTCCGTGCCGCTCATCCTTCCTTGCCCTCGGGCTCGAGATATTGCGCCACCAGCTCGGTCAGCCCGAGCACCGGCAGCGTCATCCCGGCCTGGTCGATCGCTTCTTCCAGCACGTTGCGGCAGTTGCCGCAGGCCGTGACCATCGCCTCGGCGCCCGCGGCTTCGACCTGGCGCTTCTTCAGCTCGAATGCGGCATAGCGCAGCTTCTCGGCGCGGTGGATCGCGCTCACGCCGCCGCCGCCGCCGCAACACAGGTTGGTTACGCCGTGCGCCGGCATCTCGGCGAAATTGCCGCTCACTTCGCGCATCAGCCTTTGCGGCGCCTCGATCACGCCGCCGCGGCGCACCAGCTGGCAGGGGTCGTGGAAGGTGAGGCGGCGCGCATCCTTGCCGCGCGGCCGCAGCCTGCCTTCGCGCACGAACTGGTCGAGGAGCTCCGTGACCTGCACCACCTTGAACGGGTAGGCGCGCCCGATCAGGTTGGGGCCCTCCCAGCGCAGCGCCGAGTAGGCGTGCCCGCACTCGGGGCTCACCACAGTCTTCACCTCGAGGCGCTCGGCGGCCGCCACGATGCGCGAGACGAGCGCCGCGGCGACGTCGCGCGAACCGATCTGCACGCCGATGTTGGTCGCTTCGAACCCCTCGCTCGGAATCGTCCAGGTCGCCTTCGCCTGCCGGAAGACGCGCGCGAGCGCGCCGATCGCCTCCGGGAAGGCGATGATCTCGATGGAAGACAGCACCACCAGGTATTCGGCGCCGGCCTCGTCCACCGGCACCCGAAGCCCCGTCTCCCTTTCCTGCAGCTCGATCTGGCGCCTGAGCGCCGGCCAGCGCACGCCGATCGGGCTGCCGGTGTCGAGCGCGCGCTCGGCCGCGACATACAGATCATTTGGCGCGAAACCGGCCGCCGCCATCGCCTCGCGCGCCCTGCGCACGAGCGAGGCGATGTCGATCCCCATCGGGCAGGCGAGCGTGCAGCGCCCGCAAAGGTTGCACGCGTCATAGAGCAGCTCGGACCAGCGCTCGAGCTCCGCGGCATCGGCCTCGCGCGGCGCCAGGCCAAGAAACCGCCCCAGGCCAGCGAACGGCGCGCGCTCGCGCTGGTAGGCCTTCAGCATCGGCCGCAGCTTGTAGACCGGCGTGTAGCGCGGGTCGCGCGTGACGAGATAGAAGTGGCAGGCCCCTGCGCAATGGCCGCAATGCACGCAGGCCTCGAGCTGCGCCGCGACGTCGCGGTCGAGCTGCGCGGCGAACAGCTCGTTCGCGCGCCGCGCATCGGGCGCCTCGCGGGACCCGAGCACCTGCCGAGCGCGCTCGGCGAGCGCGGTTAGCGGTTCAGCCATCCAGACTCGCGCCTCAGCGCAGCGTCTCCAGGAAACTGAGCACCGCCTCGAGCTCCTGCGGGTCGCGCAGCTGCGCGCTCATGATCGTGCCGGGCAGGTCGCGCGCCGGGTCGGAGAGATAGCGGCGCAGGGAATTTCGCGTCCACACCGTCCCGGCTGCGACGTTGGCGCGCGAATGCACGCCGGTGTCCGCGCTGCCAGATTGCCTGCCCACGATGCCGGCGAGGTTCGGTCCGAGCGAGGAGTCCGCAGGGCCGGTGATGCCGTGGCAGGTCTGGCAGCGGCGCTGGAAGACCTTTCTGCCGGCCTCGACTGCGCCGTCCGCCGCAAGGGCGAGGTTCACGCCCGCCAGCAGGCCGGCCGCGCATGCAAGCTTGCGAAGGGTGTCCATCGGAAACATTCTTCATGGGCCCGGCGGGCGTACGTTGACGCAAATCAACGTACCATTGCGGCGCCGCGCTCCCCGAGCCATGCCCGAGGACTTCAGCCACGAGACCGACGTCCACGCCTCGCCAGCGGTGCGCGGGGCGCTGTGGGTCGCCGGCACCGTGTTCGTCGCGCTCGGGATCCTGGGGGTGTTCCTGCCGGTCCTGCCGGCAACGCCCTTCATGCTGCTCGCGGCGGCCTGCTATGCGCGCGCCTCGCCGCGCTTCTACAACTGGCTGCTCAACAACCGCACCTTCGGGCCCACGATCCGCGAGTGGCGCCGCTACCGCTCGATCCCCTGGCGGACGAAGTGGTTCGCGATCGTGCTGATGTCCGGGACGCTCGCCGCCTCGATCGTGTTCGCGGTCGAGGATCCTCACGTTCAAGTCGGCCTCGCGATTCTCGGCGTGCTGCTCGCGGTGTGGATGGCGCGCATACCGTCGCGCGACCGGCCGCCGCGCTAGCGTTCTAGCGCCGCAGCACGCACTTGTCGTAGAGGTCGGGGAAGGCGCCTTCCGGGTCGTACTTCGCCTTCAGCGCGCGGTATGCATCGCCGCCATAGGCGCGCCGGAACTCCTCGCGCGAGTAGTAGCTCTCCGAGTACAGCGATTTGATGCCGTCCAGGCGCTCGACCTCGCGCTCCACCAGCCGGTTGAAATGCCCCGGGGTGAAGGCTTCAGGCCGGCGCACCACGTCCCAGAAGCCGAAGTTGAAGTAGAGCTCGCCCGGGCGCATCGGGTACAGGCAAAAGCGCTCCGCCGCCGGGCTCGCCCCGATGGGACAGATCCAAACCGGCTCGATGCCGATCTCGCGCTGAAAGAAGTCGAGGAACCGGACGGCGTTCGCGGCGGGGATGTCCACGTCCTGGATCACCGACTCCCGGTGCCCGAACCGCAGGCGATCCAGCGCGCGGGTCACCCCCCAGCGGCTGTTCCAGCGCATGATCTTCTGGTAGGTGCGCGAGCCGAGCCGCGCGCGCCCGTAGAGCCGCCTGATCCACGGCACCTGCGCGCCGAGGTTCTTCGAGCACCAGAACCAATCGGTGTCCCAGCGCCAGAGGAAGTCGTGCGCCGAGAGGTAATCCACCTCGCGCTCCTTGAGCGAGCGGTAGAAGATCTTCTCGTAGCTGTAGTCGCTGAGATACGGCGCCGAGTCCACGAAGCGCGCGCCCGTGAGCACCAGGTCGCCGCGCGAGAACGCGACGCCGTCCACGAAGTCCACGTCTTGCGCGCAGGCCTCGCGCATCGCCGCGAAGAACGCCGCCGGATCGCTGAAGCGGGCGTGGCGCAGCTGCACCGCGGGCTTCACGGGCACCGCGCGCGCGCGCAGCCGAAGCGCGTAGCCGAGCGTGCCGTACGAATTCGGAAAGCCGAAAAAAAGGTCCTGGTGCTCGTTGTCCGGCGTGCAGGTGCGCACCTTGCCGTCGCCGCCAAGGATGTCCATTTCCAGCAGCGTCTCGTGCACCAGGCCGTGGCGGAACGAAGAAGCTTCGATGCCGACGCCGGCAGCCGCGCCGCCCAGTGTAATCGTCTTCAACTGTGGCACCACCGCCGGCATGACGCCCTTCGCAAGCGCCGCGCCTGCAAGATCTTCGTAGGTGGTCATGCCCTCGGCCTCCACAAAGCCGGCGGCGGCCTCCACCGCGAGCACGTGGTTGAAGCTTCCGAGGTCGAGGCGCTGCTTGCCCGCCGCGGCGCGATCGCGAAAGAGGTTCGAAGTGTCCTTCGCCAGCCCGACCGGACCGCGCCCCCGGGCGGCGAACGCCGCCGCCAGCGCGTCGCGCCGGCCGGCGTAGCCGGTCACGGCGCGCGCCCGGCCCCGGGCAACGGCGTGCCGTAGAGGAAGCCGCGCCCCATGGGGTAGTTCTCGCGCGTGACGTTGCCCTTGCTGAAGACGATCTGGAACAGGTGCGTGCGCTCGGTGGGCGAGCGGAACATCTCGGCGCAGCCCACGAGGTAGCAGCGCCAGGCGCGGCGGAAGCGCTCGGTGAACTTCGCCGGGTCGAGCGCGCGGATGCGCTCCCAGCTGGCCTCGAAGCGCTTCGCCCACTCGTCGAGCGTGAGCGCGTAATGGCGGCGCAGGTTCTCGATGTCCACGACTTCGAGGCCGCTGTTCTCCATCGCGACGATGACGTCGGCGAGGCTCGGGATCCAGCCGCCGGGAAAGATGTGCTCGCGGATGAAGAACTCGGTGTTGCGCCGGCCGACGTGGCCGATGAAGTGCAGCATCCCCAGGCCCCCGGGCTTGAGGAACCCGGCGTGCGCGCGCACCACCTCCTCGAGCTGGTCGCGGCCCGCGTGCTCGAGCACCCCGATCGACACCACCTTGTCGTAGGGTCCGGAGACGTCGCGAAAATCGGCCTCCACCACGCGCAGCCGGTCCTGCATGCCGCGGCGGCGGATTTCCTCGTCCACCATCCGCACCTGCTCGGTGGTGGTGTTGACGCCCGTCACCGACACGCCGTGGCGCTCGGCGGCGTAGAACATGAAGCCGCCGAAGCCGCAGCCGATGTCCACCACCGACTCGCCGCGCGCCAGCAGCACCTTGCGGCAGACGTGCTCCATCTTGTTCACCTGCGCCTGCTCGAGCGTCGTCGTGCCCTCGGCCCAGTAGCCGCAGGTGTACATCATGTAGGGGTCGTCGAGCCACGGCCGGTAGAACCCGGTTCCCAGGCCATAGTGGGCCCGCGCGTTCGCCTTCGCCTGCTCGCGGCTGGCGTTGGAGTAGCGGCGCTCGTGCCAGCGGTTGCGCTGCGCGACGATCGGGTTGGCGCTGTTGACCGCGCCGCGGAGCCCCGCCTGGAAGGCCGCGTTCAAATCGCCCTCGACCTCGATGTCGCCCTTGATGTAGCCCTCGAGCATGCCGATGTGCCCCTGGGTGGCGATGCGCCACTCGGCGGTGCGGCTGCGCAAGCGGATCGAGAAGCGGCTCGGCGCGTCGCGGTTGCGGTAGGTGGTGCCGTCGGCGAACGTGACGTCGAACGCGAACGGCGCCGCGGCGCCCATCCTGCCGACCGCCTGGGCCACGACAGACCTCATCGGCTTCCTCCTCGGTGCAGTGCGACGGGCGACACTGTAATAGAATCCGACCCTTGCGCGCAGCACCCCCGCCGGCGCGCCAGCCACGGACCACCGGGAGCAGACATGAAACGCAAGTACGGCGCCGCGCTCAAGCGCGAATCGCTGGCCGAGAAACGCATGCGCGAGGCCGCCAGGGCCGCGGGCAACAACAGCTTCAACTTCGGATCGGAGCTGCGCAAGGGCGCGGTCTCCAGGGGCAAGCGCCGCAGCCGCGCCGACCGCGCCGGGCTGTAGCCGGCTGCCGCGGGCCGAAGTGTAAAGTCAGGCTTTACACTCCGGCTGCCCGGCCCCGCTTTCGCGGGGGAGGCAGGAAACGGCCTACCCGCGCTGCCGCACCGCGAGGCTCTGCGTCGCGCGGCCGACCAGCCCGCTCGTGTCGAAGATCTGCGCCTCCGCGATGCCGCCGCCGCCAGGACCGAGCAGCGTGCGCGCGTCGACGCAGACCCACTCGCCCTGCGGCCTGCGCAGCAGGTTGACGGTGAGGTCCGAGTTGACGAACAGGTAGCCCTTGAAGTCGAGCACCGCGCTGATGCCGTTGCTCGAGTCCGCCGCCACCGCGACGCGCTGCGCACCGCTCGGCGTCTCCCCCGGCAGCAGCGGGTAGCGCATGTGGAACCACACCGCCGACGGGCCGCGGAACATGCGGCCGGCCGCGACGCGGCTCTCGATCAGGTCCTGGTAGCCGGTGTGGCGCTTGTCGAAAGGGAAGCGCTGGGCCGGCGACTCCTCCGGCGGGCGCGGCGCTGCAGGCAGGGGATGGCCTTGCAGATTCTCCGGCAGCCGGATTTCGGACTCGCGCTGGACGAGCGCCGTGAAGCGCGCCACCTCCTTGCCGCCCGCTTGCATGCGCGCCGAGAAGTGTGCGGCATTGCGGCCGGCGTAATCCGTGTGCACCTCGATCGAGCACTCGCCGATCGGGATCGGGCGGCATTCCGCGCCCGGATAGGTCGCGCAGTCGTC
>CAZVHU010000143.1:0-8314 GCA_964627075.1 uncultured Enterobacteriaceae bacterium
TCGAGCATCGCCCGCTGCCGCGGCGTGATGTCGGCCTTGCGATAGTTCACCGCGACCTGGTCGGCGATCAGCGGGTTCTTCGAGCGCACGCGCAGGATCGCCCCGTGCGCGACCACGCAATACTGGCAGTCGTTCGTCGCGGAGGTCGCCACCACGATCATCTCGCGCTCGGCCTTGGTGAGGCCGCCCTCCTTCTCCATCAGCGCGTCGTGGTAGGCGAAGAACGCGCGCCACTCGGCGGGCCGGTGGGCAAGCGCAAGGAAGACGTTGGGCACGAAGCCGGACTTCTCCTGCACCGCTAGGATGCGCTCGCGGATGTCCGGGGGAATGTCCTCCAGCCGCGGCACCGGAAACCGGCTTATTGCTGCGCTGCTCATAGGGCCAGACCTGTCAATTTAGATCGGAAGTCGCGTATTCTAGCGGCCACCCGCGCATCACAAGGAGAGGGAACCCGATGCTGGATGAAAGAGCAAGAGGGACGCTGCACGACGATCATCTGGAAAGCCTGGTGCCGGACGTGCGCGTAGACCGGCGCGGCTTCATCGCGGCTGCGCTCGCGGCCGGATTCGCGGTCAGCGCCGAGCCGGTGCTCGCGCAGGCGATCAGGACGCCGATGGACGGGCTGGAGGGCGGCGACGTCAAGATCGGCGACATTCCGGCCTACTACGCCGTGCCCAAGGGCAAGGGCAGGCGCCCGGTGGTGCTGGTGGTGGGCGAGATATGGGGCCTGCACGAGTACATCAAGGACGTCTGCCGGCGCCTGGCGAAGGCGGGCTACTTCGCGATCGCCAACGAGCCCTACTACCGCCTGGGCGAGCTGTGGAAGATGACCGAGATCAAGGAGGTGCTGGCGGCCGCCAACAAGCTCGACGACGCGACCGCTTTCGCGGACCTCGATGCGACGCTCGGCTGGGCGGCGAAGCACAAGAGCGCCAACGCCGCCAGGCTCGGCATCACCGGCTTCTGCCGCGGCGGCCGCACGGTGTGGATGTACACCGCGCACCAGAAGAGAGTGAAGGCGGGCGTGGCGTGGTACGGCGGCATGGGCACGACGCCGGCGCAGCCGCTCACGCCGCTCGACATCGCGGACAAGCTCAACGCCCCGGTGCTGGGCCTGTACGGCGGCGCCGACCAGGGCATTCCGCTCGTCATGGTCGAGCGCATGCGCGCGGCGCTGCTCGCCTTCGGCAAGGACAAGCAGTCGATCATCCACGTCTACGACGGCATGCCGCACGCGTTCCACGCCGACTACCGGCCAAGCTACCGGAAAGAGGCTGCCGAGGACGGCTGGAAGCGCATGCTCGCCTGGTTCAAGAAGCACGGCGTCGCGTAAGCGCGCCGGCGCGGCAAGAAGAAAAGGCCGCCCGCGGGCGGCCTTTCATTTTCGGGGCGCCGCGATCGCCGCGCCGTCCTTGCGCAAGCTTGCTGGCGCGCCCGGCGGGATTCGAACCCACGACCCTTGGCTTCGGAGGCCAATACTCTGATCCGCTGAGCTACGGGCGCCCTCGCGGCAAGGCCGCGAAGGATAGCGGCTTTCGCCTTTCTCGTCCACGACTTTGACGCTAAAATCATGCCCTTACCTGCACCGAGTCGAGGACGCGCGCATGGCCGAGCACGACGAGCATTCCTCCTTCATCAAGACGCCGCAGCAGCTCGTCGTCGTGGTCCTGCTCGCGTTCGTGGTGCCGGTGTTCGGCATCGTGATGCTGGTGAAGCTGGTCGTCGATCGCCCGCACGCGGATCCCGGCGCGATGAAGCCCGAGGCGGTGGCGGCGCGCATCCAGCCCGTGGGCCGCGTGGAGTTCGGCGCCGCCCCCGCGACGGGCGGCGCGGCGCGCAGCGGCGAGGAGATCGTGAAATCCTCTTGCGCCGCGTGCCACCAGACCGGCGCCGCCGGCGCGCACAAGATCGGCGATGCCGCCGCCTGGTCGAAGCTCGTCGGCCAGCCGCTCGAGGCGCTGGTGCAAAGCGCCGCCAAAGGCAAGGGCGCGATGCCGCCGCGCGGCGGCCTGCCCGACCTCACCGATCTCGAGCTCGCGCGCGCCATCGTCTACATGGCCAACCAGTCCGGCGGCAAGTACAAGGAGCCGGCCGAAGGCAAGCCCGCCGCGGCGGCGAAGAAGTAGCCGCCCGCAGGCGCGCGGCGCCTGATCCGGGCGCGCGGCGCCCGCAGCCATGCAGATCCTGTTCGTCATCGATCCGCTGGACTCGCTCAAGGCGTACAAGGACACGACCGTCTGCATGATGCGCGCGGCGCAGCGCCGCGGCCACGGCATCTTCGCCTGCGAGCAGGCGAGCCTCGCCTGGCGGGACGGCGCGGTGAGCGCGGCGGCGACGCGCATCGTGCTCACCGACAACGACGAGGACTGGTACCGGCCGCACGGCGGGTCGGACGCGCCGCTCGCCGCCTACGGCGCGGTGCTGATGCGCAAGGACCCGCCGTTCGACCTGGAGTACGTCACCAGCACGTGGCTGCTGTCGCAGGCCGAGCGCGAGGGCGCGCGCGTGTTCAACAAGCCCGATGCGATCCGCGACCACAACGAGAAGCTGGCGATCGCAGAATTCGCGCCATTCGTCGCGCCGACGCTGGTGACGCGCGAGCCCGGGCGCGTGCACGCCTTCATCGAGGAGCACCGCGACGTGGTGGTCAAGCGCCTTGACGTGATGGGCGGCGAGAACATCTTCCGCGTGCGCGCCGACGACCCCAACCGCAACGTGATCGTGGAGATCATGGCGCAGGGCGGCGCGCGCAGCGTCATGGCGCAGAAATTCATCCCGGAGATCCGCGACGGCGACAAGCGCATCCTGCTGATCGACGGCAAGCCGGTGCCGCACGCGCTCGCGCGCATCCCCAAGGCGGGCGAGTCGCGCGGCAACCTCGCCGCCGGCGGCCGCGGCGTGGCGCAGCCCCTGAGCGCGCGCGACCGCGAGATCGCCGGGGCGCTGGGGCCCGCGCTCGCGGCGCGCGGCCTGCTGCTGGTGGGCCTGGACGTGATCGGCGACTGGTTGACGGAGGTGAACGTCACCAGCCCCACGTGCTTTCGCGAGATCCAGGACCAGTCGGGCTTCGACGTCGCCGGCATGTTCCTCACCGCGCTGGAGGAAAAGCTGGCGAAGAAGGCCGCATGATCGGCATTTTGATCGTCGCGCACGGCGCCTTCGGCGAGGCGCTGATCCACTCGGCGAGCCACGTGCTCGGCAAGCGCCCGCAGCGCGTGCGCCAGGTCGGCGTCACGGTGCACGACGATCCCGAGGCGATCCTGCCGCAAGCGCGCGAGCTGGTGAAGCAGCTCGACGAGGGCGACGGGGTGCTCGTGCTCACCGACATCTACGGCGCCACGCCCGGGAACATCGCGGCGCGCCTCATCGTTCCCGGCCGCGTCGAGGGCGTCTCGGGCGTCAACCTGCCGATGCTGATCCGCGCCCTCACCTACCGCGAGCAGGGCCTTGCCAGGGCGGTCGAGAAAGCGCTCTCGGGCGGCACCGAGGGCGTGCTGCACATGACCACCGACCGCTGCAATGCCCAGCGCTGAGGCGCTCATCGTCAACAAGCTCGGGCTGCACGCGCGCGCCTCCGCCAAGCTCACCCAGCTGGCGAGCGGCTTCAAGAGCGAGGTCTGGCTCTCGCGCAACGGGCGGCGCGTCAACGCGAAGAGCATCATGGGCGTGATGATGCTCGCCGCAGGCAAGGGCGCCACCATCCGCGTCGAGGCCGAGGGCGAGGACGCGGCCGCCGCACTCGAGGCGATCCGGGCGCTGATCGCGGACAAGTTCGGCGAAGGCGAATGAACTTCGTGCTGCACGGCCTGGCGGTCTCCGCCGGCATCACCATCGGGCACGCGCACCTGGTCTCGAGCGCGCGGCTCGAGGTGGCGCATTACGAGATCGCGGAAAGCGCGGTGCAGGCGGAGCTGTTCCGCTTCGACGCCGCGATCGCGCGCGCCAAGCAGGAGCTCGCCTCGGTGGAGGGCCACATCCCGGCGGGCTCGCCCTCGGAGTTCGGCGCCTTCATCAACCTGCACCGCATGATCCTGGAGGATTCGTCGCTGTCGCACGTGCCGCGCGAGCTCATCCGCGAGCGCCGCTGCAACGCCGAGTGGGCGCTGGTGCAGCAGATGGAGACCCTGGTCGGGCAGTTCGAGAAGTTCGAGGACCCCTACCTGAGGGAGCGGCGCCAGGACATCGAGCAGGTGGTGGAGCGCGTGCTGAAGGCGCTGCTCGGCGGCGGGCAGGCGCCCGAGCCGCTGCCCTCGGCGGAGAAGAACCTGATCGTGGTGGCGCACGACCTGTCTCCGGCCGACATGATCCTGTTCAAGCGCCACCACTTCGGCGGCTTCGTCACCGACGTCGGCGGCGTCACCTCGCACACCGCGATCGTGGCGCGCAGCCTCAACATCCCGGCGCTCGTCGGGCTGCACCACGCGCGCCACATGATCCGCGAGAACGACGTGCTGATCGTGGACGGCATGCAGGGCGTGCTGGTGGTGAACCCCGATCCCCTGGTGCTCGCCGAGTACCGGCTGCGCCAGTCGCAGCACGAGCTCGAGCGCCAGAAGCTGAAGCGCCTGCGCAGCACGCCCTCGGCGACGCTCGACGGCACGCCGGTCGAGCTGTTCGCCAACATCGAGCTGCCGCAGGACGCGGCCGAGGCGATCGAGTCCGGCGCCCAAGGGGTGGGCCTGTTCCGCACCGAGTTCCTGTTCATGAACCGCAACGACCTGCCCTCCGAGGACGAGCAATTCGAGGCCTACCGCGAGGTGGCGCGCGCGCTCGAGTCCCGGCCACTGGTGATCAGGACGCTGGACATCGGCGCCGACAAGGCGATCGAGGTCGGGCCGCAGGCGACCATGCCCAACCCGGCGATGGGCCTGCGCGCGATCCGCTTCTGCCTCGCCGAGCCGCAGATGTTCCTGACGCAGCTGCGCGCCATCCTGCGCGCCTCGCATTACGGCCGCATCCGGATCCTGCTGCCGATGCTCGCGCACGCGCACGAGATCGAGCAGGCGCTGATGCTGCTCAAGCAGGCGCGCCAGCAGCTCGACGACAAGGGTATCCCGTACAACCCTACGGTGCAGGTCGGCGGCATGATCGAGATCCCCGCGGCGGCGCTCGCGCTGCCGATGTTCATGCGGCGGCTGGATTTCCTTTCGCTCGGCACCAACGACCTCATCCAGTACACGCTCGCGATAGACCGCACCGACGACGCGGTAGCGCACCTGTACGACCCGCTGCACCCCGCGGTGCTGCACCTCATCGCGCACACCATCCAGGGCGCGACGCGCGGCGGCGTGCCGGTGGCGGTGTGCGGCGAGATGGCCGGCGAGCCGGGGATGACCCGGCTGCTGCTCGGCTTCGGCCTGCGCAACTTCTCGATGCACCCGGCGCAGCTGCTGGCGGTCAAGGAGCGCGTGCTGCGCACCGACCTTGCCGAGGCAAGGCCGCTCGCGCAGCGGGTGCTGCGGCAGGCGGACCCGGCGAAGACGCGCGAGTTGCTGGGGAAGCTCAATGCGTGAAGGGGTGAAGGAGTGAAGGGGTGAAGGAGAAAAGGAGGAGAAGATGAAGAGTGCGATGACATTCGTCGCGGCGATGGCGTTCGCGGGGGCGGCGTTCGCCCAAGCGTGGCCGGCGCGGCCGGTGAAGCTGGTGGTGCCATTTCCGGCGGGCAGCGCCACCGACCAGGTGGCGCGCGTCCTCGGCCAGGAGCTGCAGGAAGCGCTCAAGCAGCCGTTCGTCGTGGACAACAAGGCGGGCGCGCAGGGCTCGATCGCCGCGGCCGAGGTCGCAAGATCGGCGCCCGACGGCTACACGCTCATGGTGACCACCAACACGCCGCAGGCGGCGAACGTGAGCCTTTTCAAGCAGCTCGCCTACGACCCGGTGAAGGACTTCGCGCCGGTGGCGCGGCTGGGAACGATCTCGTTCATGTTGATGGTGCGCGCCGATTTTCCGGCGAGGAGCTTCAAGGAATTCCTCGTCCACGCGCGCTCGCAACCCGGCAAGTTCTCGGCGGGCTACGGCTCGGCGGGCTCGCAGGTGTCGCAGGCGATGCTGCGCTCGATGGCGAAGATCGATTTCGTCGACGTGGCGTACAGAGGGCTGCCGCAGGCGATCACGGACGTGCTGGGCGGCACGATCACCTTCACCTTCGCCGACCTCGCCAACGCGCTCGCGCAACAAAAGGGCGGCAAGATGCGCGGCCTCGCGGTCACCTCGGAAAAGCGCAGCGCGCTCGCGCCCGAGGTGCCGGCGATCGCCGAGGAGCTGCCGGGCTACGAGCTGATCGCCTGGTTTGCGCTGGTCGCGCCCGCCGGCACGCCGCCGGAGATCGTCGCGCGGCTTCACCAGACGACCGCCGCCGCGCTCGCCAAGCCGGATATCGTGGCACGCTTCGCCACGCTCGGCACCGACGTCGCGCCGATGAACCCCGAGCAACTCGGAGCCTTCATCCGCTCCGAGATCGCGAAGTGGGCGAAGCTCACCAAGGAAGCCGGCATCGAGCCCCAATAGAAGATCATGCCCGGCCCGCTCGACGGAGTTCGCGTGCTCGACCTCACCACCGTGGTGATGGGGCCGTACGCGACGCAGATCCTCGCCGACTTCGGCGCCGACGTGGTGAAGGTCGAGCCGCCCGAGGGCGACGTCATGCGCTACAACAAGCCCTTTCGCCACGCGGGCATGGGGCACATCTTCCTCAACGCCAACCGCAACAAGCGAAGCATCGTCCTCGACCTCAAGCAGCCGGCGGCGCGCGAGGCGTGTCTCGCCCTAGCGAGGCGCGCGGACGTGATGGTGTACAACATCCGGCCGCAGGCGATGGCGCGCCTCAAGCTTTCCTACGAGGAGGTGCGGGCGGTCAACCCGCGCATTCTTTATGTGGGCGCGTTCGGCTATTCTCAGCGCGGGCCGTATGCCGCCAAGGCCGCCTACGACGACCTGATCCAGGGCGCGGCCGGGCTGCCGTGGCTGCTGAAGGAAGCGGGCGCAGAGAGCCCGCGCTACGCGCCGGCGATCATCGCCGACCGCTCGGTGGGCCTGCACACGGCGAACGCGATATGCGCGGGCCTGTACCGGCGCGAGAAGACTGGCGCCGGCCAGCGCATCGACGTGCCTATGTTCGAGAGCCTGCTGCAGACGGTGCTCGGCGAGCACCTGAGCGGCTACACCTACGAGCCGCCGGTGAGCGAGCCCGGCTACGCGCGCATGCTCGCCAAGGAGCGCCGCCCATACCAGACCCGGGACGGCTATGTCTGCGTGCTGGTCTACAACGACAAGCAGTGGCGCGCCTTTTTCGAGCTGATCGGAAGGCAGGACCTGCTCTCGGACCCGCACTTCGCCACGCAGGAGGCGCGCAGCCAGCACTTCGACGAGGCGTATTCGCTGGTGGCGGACGCCATGCTCACGCGCAGCACCGACGAGTGGATCGCGGCCCTAGAGCGCGCCGACATCCCGGTGCAGCGCATGAACTCGCTGAAGGACATCGTCGAGGACCCTCACCTCGCCGCAATCGGCTACTTCAGGTCGGTCGAGCACCCGAGCGAGGGCCGCATCAGGTCGATGGCAGTGCCCTCGGAGTGGTCGGAGTCGAGCCCCGAGTACCGGCGCCACGCCCCGCGCCTGGGCGAGCACACGCGCGAGGTGCTGCGCGAGGCGGGGTTGACGGAAGCCGCAATCGAGGCCTTGATCGCGAGCGGTGCGGCCCGGGTATAATGCCCGCCAGCGCCGATTTGACGTTCAGCTTGCGGGCGCTCTACAAATACCGCTAAAGAGACCGGCCGAAGCCCGTTTCTGCGCAAGCTGAACGGGCTTTTTCTTTTTGTGGAGCGCGCAGTGAACGCACCGCGCAACGCGGGGTCGGTCGGGATCGTCGAGGCACAGCGGGCGCATTTCGACGCGCCGCTCAAGCTCAAGGGCGGCGCGACGCTGCCGCAGTTCGACATCGCCTACGAGACCTACGGCACGCTGAACGCGGCGCGCTCCAACGCCGTGCTGGTGTGCCACGCGCTCAACGCCTCGCACCACGTCGCCGGCACCTACGCACACGACCCGGACAACGTCGGCTGGTGGGACAACATGGTCGGCCCCGGCAAGCCGCTCGACACCAACCGCTTCTTCGTCGTCGGCAGCAACTACATCGGCTCGTGCTTCGGCTCGACCGGCCCGGCCTCGCACAACCCCGCCACCGGCAGGCGCTGGGGCGCGGATTTCCCGGTGGTGACGGTGGAAGACTGGGTCGCGGCGCAGGCGCGTCTCGCCGACCATCTCGGCATCGAGCGCTTCGCCGCGGTGATGGGCGGCAGCCTCGGCGCGATGCAGG
>CAZVHU010000144.1:0-8300 GCA_964627075.1 uncultured Enterobacteriaceae bacterium
GGCGGTGCTCGAGCGCACGCTCGGCGTGCCGATCTTCCAGGAGCAGGTGATGCAGCTCGCGATGGTGGCGGCGGGCTTCTCGCCGGGCGAGGCCGACGCGCTGCGCCGCTCGATGGCGGCATGGAAGAGGAAGGGCGGGCTCGAGCCCTTCGAGGCGCGCTTGAAGCGCGGCATGCTCGAGCGCGGCTACGCGCCGGAGTTCGCCGACAGCGTGTTCCGCCAGATCCTCGGCTTCGGCGAATATGGCTTTCCCGAATCGCACTCGGCGAGCTTCGCGCTGCTGGTGTACGTCTCGGCGTGGCTCAAGCGCCATCGCCCGGCGGCGTTCCTCGCCGCGCTGCTCAACAGCCAGCCGATGGGCTTCTACGCGCCGGCACAGCTGGTGCGCGACGCGCAGAGCCACGGCGTCGAGGTGCGGCCGGTGGACGTGACGGTGAGCGATTGGGACTGCAAGCTGGAGGAGGGGGAGGGCCAGGGTGGGGGTCCCGCGGTCCGCCTCGGCCTGCGCATGGCGAGCGGCCTGCCGCAGGCGGCGGCCGGGCGCATCCTCGCCGCGCGGCCGTTCGCGACCGTCGCTGAGCTTGCGCAGCGCGCCGCGCTCAACCGCAAGGAAATCTCCTGCCTTGCGGCGGCGGGTGCGCTGCAGCCGCTCGCCGGCCACCGGCGCCTTGCACGCTGGCTTGCCTCCGGCGCGCAGAGCCGGCCTGCGCTCGGCGTGCCGCTCGCCGAGACCTTGCCCGCGCTCGCCACGCCGTCGGAAGGCGAGGACATCGCCGCCGACTATGCGAGCCTCGGCTTCACGCTCGGGCGCCACCCGCTCGCGCTGCTGCGGCCGCTGCTCGCGCGCCGGCGGCTCGCCACGGCCGAAGCGCTGCGCGCCCTGCCGCACGGCCGGCGCGCGCGCGCCGCAGGGCTGGTCACCTGCCGGCAGCGGCCCGACACCGCGAGCGGCGTGATCTTCGTGACCCTCGAGGACGAGACCGGCTGCGCCAGCGTCGTGGTCTGGCCGAGCGTCGCCGAACGGCAACGGCAGCCGCTGCTCGGCGCGCGCCTGCTCGGCGTCGAGGGCACGATCGAGCGCGATGGCGAGGTGGTGCACCTGGTGGCGCGGCGGCTCGAGGACCACAGCGCGCTGCTGCCGCAGCTGCTCGGCGGGCTGGTGACGCATTCGAGGGATTTCCATTGATCCCCGGGGCCATTCCTCACACCGCCTGACAAGGCCTCGAAGCGGCCCCTGCGCGCGCTCCTTATAATGGCCCTTCCGACCCACCGGCCGCGCGAACCGCCATGTCCGACCCAAGCATCACCGTCAAGGTTGCCAAGGACCTCGAAGACCTGATCCCGACGTTCTTCGCCAACCGGGCGAAGGAGCTCGAGACGCTGCGCGCGGCACTGGGCGGCGGGGACTTCGAGCAGCTGCGCCAGCTCGGCCACCGCATGAAGGGGGTCGGCAACTCCTACGGCTTCGAGAAGGTGTCGGTGCTCGGCAAGCAGATTGAGGACGCGGCCAAGGCGAGCGACGGCGGCGCCATCGAGGCGCGCCTCGCGGAATACGCGGACTACCTCGGCCGGGTCAAGGTCGAGTATGAGTGACCCGGCGCTCGAGCCGAGCATACCGGGGCAATTCCGCGTCCTGGTCGTCGACGACGACCCGGACATGAGCGCCTACCTCGCGCAGCTGCTGTCGCGCATCGGCATGCAGACCGAAATCGCCAACAACGGCACCGAGGCGCTCGACAAGGTGCGCGCTGCGCACCCCGACCTGATCCTGTGCGACGTCATGATGCCGGGGCCGAGCGGCTTCGAGGTCTGCCAGAAGCTCAAGTCGGACGAGAAGACCGCGCTCATCCCGATCGTGCTGGTGACCGCCCTCGAGGACCAGCAAAGCCGCGTGCGCGGCATCGAGGCCGGGGCGGACGATTTCCTGTCCAAGCCGGTGAAGCGCGAGGAGCTGATCGCCCGCGCCAAGACCCTGCGGCGGCTGCACGAGACGCGCAAGGAGCTCGAGGCCCGGCGCCTCGCGGCCGAGATCCAGGAAAAGGAAGCCATACGCAAGACCTTCTCGAGGTACCTGTCGCCACAGCTCGCGGACCGCGTGCTGGCACAGGGCGAGGGCGGCGAGGAGCTGTTCCGCAACCTGAGCGAGCGCGCAGCGGTGGTGGCGCTGTTCGCAGACCTGCGGGGCTTCACGCGCCTGTCGGAATCGGTGCCGGTCTCGAGCATCGTGCCGATGCTGAACGAATTCTTCAGCGAGCTGACCGCGGCCGCCTACGAGCACGAAGGCACCGTGTTCTCGATGGCGGGCGACAGCATGCTGGTCGGATTCAACGTGCCGGTGCCGCAGAGCCGGCCGACGGAGCGTGCGCTCGCGACCGCGCGCAGGATGATCGAGCGCTTCCGGCCGGTGGCGCAGCGCTGGAAGCACGGGCACGACCTGAGCGTCGGCATCGGCATCGGCATCGAGGCAGGCGAGGTGGTCGTGGGCAACGTCGGCTCGCCCGCCTTCATGAGCTACACCATCATCGGCGACTCGGTGAACGTGGCGGCGCGGCTGATGCAGATGGCGGCGGCCAACGAGATCCTGATCGGGCCGAGCGCCTACCTGTCGCTGCGCAGCGCGCTCGGCCGCACCGACGTGACGCGGCGCGAGCTGATGCTGCGCGGCAAGTCCGAGCCGCTCGAAGTGATGTCGTTCCGGGTGGCGGCCTGAGGCCGGGGCAGGGGACGCGGGCATGCGCATCCTGATCATCGACGACGACCCGGACGTCCGCAACATCCTCGCGCTGCACCTGAAGAAGGAGTGGCCGGACGTGGTCGCCGAGCCCTTCGACCCGCTGGCACGCGACATGCCGGACGAGTCGTTCCCGCTCGGGCAGTACGACGTCGTGATCCTCGACTACATGCTGGGGCGCGGCGACGGCCTTGAGTGGCTGCAACGCTTCAAGAAGCGCCCGGGATGCCCGCCGATCCTGTTCCTCACCGGCGCCGGCAACGAGGTGATCGCGGTGCGCGCCATGAAGGCGGGCGCCGACGACTACCAGCGCAAGCAGGAGCTGACCCGCGCCAAGCTCATCCAGTCGGTGCGCGACCTGACGCACGACAAGGCCGACCGCGTTGTCTCGCCGCAGCAGGCCGCGCGCATGGAAGGCCACGAGCTCGGCGCGCGCATCAGGATCCCGAACATCAAGGTGCTGCGCCTGATCGGCGAGGGCGGCATGTCGCGCGTCTACCTCGCCTCGCGCGAGAGCGACGACGAGCCGCTCGTGGTCAAGATCCTGCGTCCCGAGGCGATGGGCGACCGCAAGGCGCTGGAGCGCTTCATCGAGGAGTACAACCTGGTCGAGCGCATCCAGAGCCGGCACGTGGCCAAGATCTACGGCCACGGCGTCTCCGAGGGCAATGCCTACCTGGTGATGGAGTTCTTCGACGGCGGCGATCTCAACAAGCGCCTGGACGGCAAGGCCGCGCCACCGGACGAGGCGCTGAGGATCTTCCGCGAACTGATGTTCGCGCTGGGCGATATCCACGAGCAGGGCGTGCTGCACCGCGACCTGAAGCCCCAGAACCTCATGTTCCGCGCCGACGGCAGCCTCGCCATCGTGGACTTCGGCATCGCCAAGCACATCGACTCGAAGGACCGCACCAGCCACGGCGAGATCCTCGGCACGCCGCGCTACATGAGCCCGGAGCAGGTGCAGAGCCGCGCGCTCGACCTGCGCACCGACATCTACAGCGCGGGAGTGCTGCTCTACCAGATGCTCGCCGGGCGGCACCTGTTCGACGGCGAGACCGCGGTCGAGGTGGCGCTCGCGCACCTCAACACGCCGCCGCCGCCGCTGCCGCAGCCGCTCGAACGCTTCCAGCGGCTGCTCGACAAGCTGCTGGAGAAGGACCGCGACGCGCGCTTCCGCAACGCCGACGAGGTCATCGGCTTCCTGTCGCGCAAGTATTACCAGGGCGCCGGCGCTGTCGGCGCCGACAAGACGGTGAAAATAAGCTGACAGGGGGGCCATGCCAAGCACGCCGCTTAACCGCATCTGCTACGTAGAGGACGACGAGGACATCCAGAGGATCGTCCGCATGTCGCTGGAGAAGGTCGGCAAGATGACCGTCGAGGTGGTCGGCGACCCGCTCAAGGCGATCGACGCCATGGTCGCGTTCGCGCCGGAGCTGGTGATGCTCGACTGGATGATGCCGGGCATGGACGGGCCGACGCTGTTCCGCAAGATGCGCGAGGACGAGCGCACCAGGAAGCTGCCGGTGGTGTTCATCACCGCCAAGGCCTCGACCGGGGAGCTGAGCGAGCTGCTCGCGATGGGCGCGGCCGGCGCCATCTCCAAGCCCTTCTCGCCGAAGGACCTGCCCGGGCAGCTCCGGGCGATCTGGGAAAAGCTCCCCTGAACCGCTGTCCCCGCGAAAGCGGGGATCCATCGCCTCAGACGAACAGGTCCTTCATCCCGACGCCCGCCTGGCCGTATTCCAGGGTGCGGAGGATCCGGTAGGTCTCGTCGGCGCTCACCTTGGGCGAGCGCGCAAGGTCGAGCAGCTTCTGCGGCCGCAGCGGGTTGCCCTTGGTGTCGCGCACCACCATGATGCGCGGCTGCAGGCGCTTGACCGCGTTCTGCGCGATCACCACGCCGACCTCTCCGCTGTTGAGCGCGACCACGCTGCCCACCGGGAACACGCCGATGCAGCGGATGAATTCCTCGATCAGCGTCGGGTGGAAGATCTGCCCGCGCCACTTGTGCATCATTCCCAGCGCCCGCGAGGGCGCGAGCGGGTCGGCGTAGGGCCGGGTCGCGGTTAGGGCGCAGAAGGTGTCGACCAGCCCCGCGATCGCGCCGATGGTCGGGATCGCCTCGCCCTTCAGGCCGCGCGGGTAGCCGCTGCCGTCGTGGCGCTCGTGGTGCAGCACCGCGAGCTGCGCCACCTCTTCGCCGATTCCCGGGGTTTCGCTCAGCATCTTCAGCGAGTGCTCGATGTGCTTCTTGACGAGCACGCGCTCCGGATCGGTCAGCGGCCCCTTCCTGGCGATGATCGCCGGCGGCAGCTTGACCATGCCGATGTCCTGCAGCAGCCCGACCAGTCCGGCGCGCTCGATGCTGGCTTCCTCCATGCCCATGAAGCGCGCGAACATGATCATGTAGAGCGACACCTTCATCGCACGGTCGAGCACCTCGTTGCCGTGCTCCTTCATCACTGCGACCAGCACTGCGGCGTCAGGATTGCGCAGCACGCTCTGGCTCATGTCGGCGACCGCGCCCTTGACCGCCGCCGAATCGAAGGTCTGGTCGGCTCCCACGGACTCGAACGCCTTGGCAAGCGCCGACTCCGTCGCGGAGTAGGCGTCGCGAGCACGGGGTAGTTCGTGCTCAACAGCAACTCTCTCAATGTGCTGCACCTTGCCGGTGCCCGTCAGCGGCGTGGCGCCCACTGGCGAGGAGGCGGCACCGGCCTCGCTCAGGTCGGCGTCCACCATCACCCATTGGCAGAACTTCCTCAGCGTCTGCAGCTGCTCGTCGTCCTTGAGCACGAACCCCTGGAACATGAAGGGCGTGTCGGTCCAGGGCCGGTCCAGCTCGGAGACGTACATCCCGAATTTCAATTCGCCGATGCCGACCTTGACTTTCTTCATGGCTGGTTCAGGCGGCCTTCTGCTCGCGCGCCTCGGTCTCGATCGGCAGCTCGAAGTAGAAGGTGGTGCCGCCGCCCTCGCGGTCGCCGAAGCCGATGGTGCCGCCCATCAGCTCGATCAGCCGCTTGCAGATGGCGAGGCCGAGCCCGGTGCCGCCCTTCTTCCGGGTGAGCGCCGATTCGGCCTGCGCAAAGCGGCTGAAGATCCGGCCGCGGAAATTTTCCGGGATGCCGGGCCCGCGGTCGTGCACCTCGACCCGCACCCGGCCGTCCACCTTGGCCATGGCGACCTCGACCGCGCCGCCCTCGGGCGAGAACTTGGCGCCGTTGGACAGCAGGTTGGTCAGGACCTGCAGCACGCGCTTGCGGTCGGCATTGACGGTAACGCGCACCGGTTCGCCGAGCGCCTGGAAGCGCACGCCGAAGCGCTCGCCGAAGGCGCGATTGAGCACCAGCGACTCGCGCACCAGCTCGTCGAGCTCGATCATCTCCGGGTTGAGCTGGAACTTGCCCGACTCGATCTTCTCGATGTCGAGGATGTCGTTGATCATGTCCAGCAGCCGCTGCGCGTTGCGCTCGGCCACCGTGGTGAGCTCGAGCATGTCCTTGTCCACCTCGCCCACGACGCCCGAATTGAGCAGCTGCAGCGAGCCGATGATCGAGGTGAGCGGCGTGCGCAGCTCGTGCGAAAGCGTCGAGGTGAACTCCTTCTTCAGGCGCTCCGACTCCAGCTCCTGGGTGACGTCGCGGCACTGCGCGATCACCGACAGCAGCTCGCCTTCGTCGTTCACCAGCGGCGTCATGCTGAACTCGCAGGTGATCTCGACGCCGTCGCGCCGCACGCAATTGGTGCGCACGTGCGAGGCCGGCTGCCTGGAGGCGATGAAGGCGTCCCACCACGGCCGGTCGAGCAGGCCGCCCTCGGCCGGAATCAGCATGCGGATCAGGCCACGCCCGACCAGCTCGGCCGCCGGGTAGCCGAAGATGTTCTCGGCCGCCGGGTTCATCTCGAGCACGGTGGCGTTCTCGTCCATCTCGAAGACCGCGATCGGCGCGCGCTCGGCGAACAGGGCGAGCTTCCTGCCCGAGGCCGCCACCTCGCGGTGCGCCTCGGTGAGGTCGGCGAGCTGCTGCTCGAGCCGCTCGTTGAGCGTGGTGTGCTCCTCGGTGAGCTTGCCGTAGGCGTGGCGCAGCCGGTAGCCTGCCTGGAACACCTGGTTGAGGCGGTAGGCGATCGCGACGTTCATCAGGTAAAAGACCGGGATCAGCAGCGCGATCTCGCCGAACAGGCGCGTGCCGAACGAGGCGAGCACATAGGTGAAGGGCAGCAGGATCGCGCCGGCGTAGAGCGCGAAGATCGGCCAGGACGCCGCGTACACGGGGATGCCGGCGGAGGTCATGCCCGCGAGCAGGAAGGCGAGGAAAACCTGCTCGACGTCGGTGTGCGCCGGGAAAAAAACCGCGCCGGCGACCCCCCAGTTCACGCCGCTGGCGAGCGCCGCGATCCCCAGCCAGCGCAGCCATTGGCCGGCATTGGCGCCCCGGTCCGGGCTGCGGCGGTAGGCCCAGAACAGCGCCCCCTTGGACAGTGTCACCACCACGACCGGGATCCACCACAGCATCACGAGTTCCCGGGCGCGCTGGTCCCAGAGCTCGTAGCTTGCGATGATCGCGATCAGGAACGGCATCGCCATGGCAAGCGGCAGCTGCCGGTAGAGCTGCTCGACCCGATCAGCCAGCAACTGCCGGGGGTCCCCGGCGTCGAGGGCGGCGGCAATAGAGCCGGTGATCCCGGGCTGGGACTCGGTCGCTGGCGCGGCGGTGCTGGCGCTATTCATGACAGCCCTGAGGCGCTGCCATTATAGGCACTTCAGAAATAAGCGTTTTTTGGCCTTCCGGCGGGGGTGTGCAAGCCTCTGTCAGAGGCCTTTGCCGCTTCGGATCACACCCACCCCCAGACCCTCGATGGCGAACTGCTCGTCCCTCAAATCGACCTCGATGGGCTCGAAATCGGGGTTCTCGGGGAGCAATTCGACCGCGTTCCCGCGCCGCCGGAAGCGCTTCACCGTAACCTCGTCCCCCACCCGGGCGACCACGATCTGGCCTGTGCGCGCCTCCGTTGTGCGGTGCACAGCGAGGAGGTCGCCCTCAAGAATTCCGGCATCCCGCATCGACATGCCGCGCACCCGGAGGAGATAGTCGGCTCGCGGCGTGAACAGGTTCGGGTCGAGCTGGTAGCGCGCCTGCACGTGCGATTCCGCGAGGATCGGCGCGCCGGCGGCGACGCGGCCAATCACGGGCAGCTCGAGCAGCCGCCCCACGCGCGGGCCGCGCTCGCGCACGCGGATGCCGCGCGATGCGCCCGAGGTGATCTCGAGCGCGCCTTTCTTCTCCAGCGCGCGCAAGTGCTGCTCCGCTGCGTTCACCGAGCTGAACCCCATGCGCTCGGCGATCTCGGCGCGCGTCGGCGGAAAGCCCGACACTTCGGTGAGTTCCCGGATCAGGCGCAGGATCTCGGTCTGCCGTTCAGTCAGCGGTTCGCTCATGCGGCCTCGCTTCGCGTGGTGTGCGGTGGGTGCTGTGTCTCCATCCAGCGCTGGAATTATATCCAGTATCGGAGACCTGGCAAATCGATCCGCCGGACCGCGCAAAGATCCCCTGGGTCC
>CAZVHU010000145.1:0-8298 GCA_964627075.1 uncultured Enterobacteriaceae bacterium
CTGCAAGCCGGTGAAGCAGGACGGGCAGCAGATGGGCGAGGTGCTGGTGCGCGGCAACACCGTGATGCTCGGCTACCTGAAGGACCCCGAGGCGACGGCGGAAGCGTTCGCGGGCGGCTGGATGCACACCGGCGACCTGGCGGTGTGGCACCCGAACAACTACATCGAGATCAAGGACCGCAAGAAGGACATCATCATCTCGGGCGGAGAGAACATCTCGTCGGTGGAGGTGGAGATCGCGCTTTACAAGCATCCCGCTACAGCGCTCGCCGCGGTGGTCGCGCGCCCCGACGACAAGTGGGGCGAGACGCCCTGCGCCTTCGTGCAGCTCAAGGACGGCGCCAAGGCGACTGAAGCCGAGTACATCGAGTGGTGCCGGCAGAACCTCGCGCGCTTCAAGATCCCGAAGAAGGTGGTGTTCGGCCCGCTGCCCACGACCGCCACCGGCAAGATCCAGAAGTACGTCCTGCGCGAGCGCGCCAAGGCGCTCTGAGGTTGGGGACAGACCCCGATTTTTCCTGGTTCTGATTTTCGGGGTCTGTCCCCGATTTCCAGAAATCTATGTCTGACCCCAAATTTCAGCGCGGCATTCTCCTGCCCATCCCGCGCGCCGCGCGCTACCTCGCGTTCACGCTTCGGCCGCAGGCGAGGCTGGGCCCCGCGATGCGGGTCCTGGCGGAGCTTGCGGACGGCGAGCGCGTCGTCGCCGGCATCGGCCGGCCGCTCGCGCGGGCGCTCGGCGCGCGCATCGAGGGCCTGAGGCGCTTTCCGAGCTACAGGGTTCGCGGCGCCGAGGTGCCGGCGACGCCGCATGCGCTGTGGCTCTGGCTGAGGGGCGAGGAGGCGGGCGAGCTTTTCAACCGCTCGCGCAAGATCGAGCGTGCGCTCGCGCCAGCATTCCGTCTGCGCGAGACGGTGGACGCCTTCCGCCACGGCAGCGGGCGCGACCTCACCGGCTACGAGGACGGCACCGAGAACCCGAAAGGCGCCAAGGCGCGCAAGGCGACGCTCGCCGCGGACGGCTCGAGCTTCGTCGCCGTGCAGCTATGGAGGCACGATTTTGCGCGCTTCGAGGCGATGAGCCCGAAGCGACGCGATCTCGCGATCGGCAGGCGGCTGCGCGACAACGAGGAGATCGGCGACGCGCCGGCCTCCGCGCACGTCAAGCGCACGGCGCAGGAAGACTACGACCCGCCGGCGTTCATGCTGCGGCGCTCGATGCCATGGACCGAAGGCGCGCAGGGCGGCCTCGTGTTCGTCGCCTTCGGCGCGACGCTTTACCCGTTCGAGGCGCAGCTGCGGCGCATGGTGGGCAAGGACGACGGCATCGTGGACGCGCTGTTTCGCTTCACGCGCCCGCTGACGGGCGGCTACTACTGGTGCCCGCCGCTGCGCGGGCGGCGGCTCGACCTGCGCAGGCTCGGGATCGGGACGTGACGAGGCCGATAGAGCTCACGTATCGCGAACAAGGGACTGCATGTCGTACATCGAGGAGTCGCTCTCCAGCGAGGAAAAGATCGAGGCACTGTTCAGGCTGCATTGGATCGCATGGGTGCCCATGTGCCTGTGGCTGCTGCTCGGCCTTGTCACCTTCGGCCTGACGTGGTTCGTCGCGCTGTATGAATTCCTGAGGCTGCGCAGCACCGAGCAAGGGGTAACGAACAAGAGGGTGATCCTCAAGAGGGGGATCGTCAGCCGCAGGACGGAGGAAATGAGGATCACGTCCATTGAAACCGTCGAGATCGACCAGGGGGTCTGGGGACGGATCTTCGGCTTCGGCACGATCAAGGTGACTGGAAGGGGCTTGAGCGACGTCGTCTTCAGGTTCCTCGACGACCCGATGTCGGCAAAGCGCCGCATTGAAGGCGTCAGTCATTCCGCCTCCTGAGTTTCGGCCGCCTGCTCCGGCAGGAGATAGACTTGCCGCCGATGCCGCCGCTCCGCTTCAAGCAGGTAGACGTATTCACCCGCGTGCCGTTCCGCGGCAACCCGGTCGCCGTGGTGCTGGACGGCAAAGGCCTGAGCGGCGAGGACATGCAGCGCATCGCCGGCTGGACGAACCTCTCCGAGACCACGTTCGTGCTGCCGCCCACCTCGGGCGCGGCCGACTACCGGCTGCGCATCTTCACGCCGCGTGCCGAGCTGCCCTTCGCGGGCCATCCCACCATCGGCAGCGCGCACGCGGTGCTGGAAGCGGGGATCGTGAAGCCGAAGGACGGGCGCCTGCGGCAGGAATGCGGCGCGGGCGTGCTGGCGCTTCGCGCCGAGGCGGACGGGCGCCTCTGGGTGCGCGCCCCGAAGTCGAGCCTCGCGCCCCTCGCCGAGGCGCAGCGCCTGCCCCTTGAGCACGCGCTCGGCAGCAAGGCGCTGTCGCAGCCGCTCGTCGTGAACGTAGGGCCGGTGTGGATCGTCGCCGACGTGGGCAGCGCCGAGATCGTCGCCGCGCTCGAGCCCGACATGGATCGGATCGCGCGCGTCACCGACGCGGCGGGCGCGACGGGCGTCACGGTTTTCGGCGCGGCGAGCGACGGCCGCTCGGCGCTGCACGTGCGCTCCTTCGCCCCGGCGCACGGCGTGCCCGAGGACCCGGTGTGCGGCAGCGGCAACATCAGCGTCGCCGCTTTCATCGCGCGCGCGGGCCTCACCGAGCGCTTCGGCGCGCAATACGTCTCGCGCCAGGGCATGCAGCTCGGCCGCGACGGCGAGGTCTCGATCCGCATCGCCGAAGAGGGCCGCGCGATCGACCTCGGCGGCTACGCAGTGACCTGCGTCGAAGGCACGCTGCGGTCGCAGTAGCGCGGTGGAACTGCTTCCGCTGCCGCTCGTAGGCTGGCTCTTCACGGCGGTCTCGGGCGCGGCGCTCGCCGCCGGGGCGTGGATCGTGATCGCCATGCATCTCGCGGGCGAGGCGCCGCGCAAGCAGCTCGCCGCGCGCGTGCTCGACGACTCGATCCTGTTCGGAATCTGGATCCTGGGGCTCGCGGGCGGAATCGGAGTGCTGCTGGAAAAGGCCTGGAGCCGCCCGCTGCTCGAGCTTTTCTGCTGGGCGCTCGCGGTGCTTCTCGTGCTCGTTTGCTGGCAGCGCCTGCGCGCCGCGCCGCCGCCGCGCGCGGGCCTCGCGCTGAGCCTTGCGCTTTTCCTCTTGCCGGTGATCGCGCTGTGCGTCGCGACGATCCTCACGCTGCGAAGCGGAACGGCGCAGCGCGTCCTTTCCGGCTAGCGGGTAGGATTGCGCATGGCCTTGTTCCCCGTGATCGACCTCCATGGGCGCCCCTTCGAGCGCGGGCGCCAGCACGGCGAGCGCGCGCGGGCGCGCGTGGAGCGCTCGCTCGCAAACTACCGCGACCTGTTCGAGTTCGCAGGCGTCGGCTGGCGCGATGCGCAGGCGATCGGGCGGCGCTTCCGCGAGCCGATCGCGGCGCTCGACCCGGCGCTGCTCGAGGAGATCGAGGGCATCGCCGCCGGCGCGGGGCGTCCGGTGGAGGAGCTGCTCGCGCTCAACGCGCGCACCGAGATCCTGCCGCCGACGTTCCCGGAGAAGGCGGACCCGAAATGGCTCGCCCAACTGAAAGGCGCCGATTTCGGCGAGTGCACCGCGATCGCCGTGCTGCCCGGGCGCAGCGCCACCGGCGGGACGCTGCTTGCGCAGAACTGGGACTGGCTCGGCTCGCAGCGCGACGCGCTCGTGCTCCTGCGCGCGGCCGACGGGCAGGGCGGGTCGCTGCTCACGCTCACCGAGGCCGGGATGCTCGCCAAGATCGGCTTGAACAGCCGCGGCGTGGGCGTGTGCCTCAACATCCTGCGCTCGAGCGCCGACGGCCTCGAGCCGGGCGCGCCGGTCCATGCGGTGCTGCGGCGGATTCTTTCCTGCGCGAGCGTCGCGGAGGCCGAGGCGCTGGTGAAGCGCCATCGCCACGGCGCCTCGTCCAACATCGTGTGCGCCGATGCCGCCGGGCACGCGGCGAGCTTCGAGCTTTCGCCCGCGGGCGTGGGCGTAGTGCGCGAGCAGGGCGGCGTACTCTGCCACACCAATCATTTTCTCGCTGCGACCGCGCAGGGCACGGTGGTCGCGCCGCCGCCTAGCCTTTCTTCCGAGCCGCGCCTCGCGCGCGCGCAGGCGCTCGCCGCGGCGCGCGCGAAGCACGGCGTCGCGGAACTGCAGCAGATGCTGCGCGACGAAGCGGACGGCCCGCACTCGATCTGCCGCCAACCCGACCCGGCGCTGCCCGATTTCGCGCGCGTCGAGTCGGTCGCCTCGACGGTGATGGAACTCGCGCGCGGCGTGATGCACGTCGCGCCGGACGTGCCCTCGCGCGCCGACTACGTGCCGGTGCCGCTAGAGGCCGAGGCCGTCGTACAGTAGCTTGAGGCCGGTCACCAGGAGAAAGGCGTACATCAGCCGGTAGAAGAGCGCCGCGTCCAGGCGCTTGTGCAGCCGCACCCCGAGCCAGATTCCGCCAAGCCCCACCGGCGCGAGCGCCGCGGACGCAAGCAGGTTCTCGGCGCTGAACAGGCCCAGCCACCAGTAGGGCAGCACCTTCGAGCAGTTGAGCGCCGCGAAGAGCAGCGACACGGTGCCCATCAGCACCGCGGGCGGGAGGCGCTGCGGCAGCAGGTAGACGCTGATCGGCGGGCCGCCCGCGTGCGCGATGAAGCTGGTGAGGCCGGCGACCGCGCCCCAGAACCAGCCTTTTGCAATCGAGCGCGACGCAGGCGCAGCGCCCTCCGCCCGGGCGAGCCAGCGCTGCAGCACGAAGCCGATCGCGATCGCGCCGAGCGCGAGCTTGAGCCCCGCAACGGTGAACAGCGTGAAGGTGAGCGTGCCCAGCACCGTGCCGAGCAGCCCCGCTGGAAGCAGGATCTTCATCAGGCCGTGGTCCCACTGCCTGCGCCAGGCCCAGAGCGCCCCCAGGTCCATCACCATCAGGATGGGCAGCATCACCGCCGCGGCCTGCGCGGGCGGGATCGCGAGCGCCATCAGCGGCACGGCGAGCACGCCGAGGCCGCCGCCGAAGCCGCCCTTGGAGATGCCGAAGAGCAGGATCGCGGGAACCGCGGCGAGATAGAAGAACGGGTCGGCGATCAAGCCGCGTTGGCTGCTGCGCTGCGCGCTGTCGCGTCGCCGGCAACCGGGGGGACGGGGTTGGGCCAGGAAATCAGCATCCGGTTCACGCGCTTCTCGGCATTCTACTCACCGCTCATCGCCGCCATGGCGCAACGACGGGCCGGCCCGGCAGGTCGTAGTGCCTACGCCGGTCCCGCGCAGTCCTGCTACGCTTGCCGCGTCATGGACGGAGAAGCGCGGCAGATGGAATCCGAGCGCACTTCGGGCGCAGTGCGGCGCCTGCTCGGGGCGCTGCGGGCCCAGCTGACGCTGTCGCGCTTCCATGCTGCCATCGGCATCATTGCCGGATTCGTCTCCATAGGTGTCGCGGTCTATTCGTACCTGCATTCTTCCGGCCCCGCTGCGCCTCCGGCGCCTGCGCTAGGGGAGATCGTGGCGATGGTGCAGGACGCCCGGACGGGCGGCCCGATTCCCGACGCGACCATGGAGATCCTGACCCTCAACGACTCGGTCGTGACCACGCTGGCGCCGGAGCGTGGGGGGACGGCTCGCGCGAAGCTCAAGGAGGGCACCTATCGCCTCCGCGTGGTTCATTCCCGCTATGTGGCCGAGACACGGCAGGTGGAGATCGTCGCCGGCCACACCGCGGAGGTGCGCGTCCGGCTCGCCCAGCCGGCTCACAAGCCCGGCCGGATCGACCAGGCCGTGGGCAGAGTCAGGAACCTCTTCAGGTAAGGCTTCGCGCCTCTACCTGCCGGCAACGCGGCTCGCGGCCTCGAACTGCCGCTCCAGCTGGGCGTTCACCTCGAGCAGCTTGTCGCGCGCAGCGTGCAATTCCTTCGGCTCGACGAGCAGGTCCGCGGGCACCTGCGCCTCCAGCTCCTTGCGCGAGGCGATCAGCGCGCGCAGCGACTTGTCCACGCCGCCCGCGGCGAGCCTGTAATCGAAGTAGCTCTTGTCGAGGCGCTGCTTGAGTGCCACCGCGCGGTTGAACCATTCCTGCGAGCGGCCGCCCGCGCCCTTGAGGTGCTCGTTGATCGCGGCGATGTCGGCGCGCACCGCGTCGCGCCCCGCGGCCATGTCGAGCTGCCGGCGCAGCAGCGCCTGCACGTCGGCGATGTAGGCATCGGCAGCGAAAACGAGCGGCGGGTTGAGCGAGACGTTGCTCGCCTTGAGCTTTTCCACGCCTGCCTTGGCCGCCGCGAAGCCCGGCTCGAGCCTGGCGCGGGCGTCCGCGCCAGCCGGCAGGAGTTCCATCGCCTCGCGCAGGCGCGCGGTCGAGTCCTTCACCAGCGCGAGCACGTCCTGCTGCAGCACGCGCTCTTGCTTTCCCTGGTAGGCCCACCAGCCCGCCGCGCTGGCGATGGCGAGGACGAGGACCGCGATGCCGATGCGAATCAGGGAGTTGCTGTTCATTGGCGGTGCGCGCTGCCGTCGGGTCCGAAGCGTACCCCGAAAAGCCGCTCGGCCTGCTCGCGCGTGTAGTAGCCGCGCGCGACGTCGCGCGCCACCTTCGCGGGGTCGCGCTTCTGCGGGTCGCCGTAGCCGCCGCCGCCCGGCGTCGAGACGCGCACCACGTCCCCGGGCTGCATCAGGATGTCCTGGTCCTTCGAAAGGTGCGGCGGGCGGTAGTGCTTCCCGCCACGCTCGCCGCCGTGCTCGATCGCCACGGTGTTGACGCCGCCGTTCGCGCCGCCGAGCGCGCCCAAGGGGCCGGTGCGGCCGTGGTCCATCACCATCGAGGCGCGCGCCTCGCCGCGGCGCACGCGGATCGCGTAGTTGACGCCGAAGCCGCCGCGCGCCTCGCCCGCGCCGCCCGAGCCTTCGTGCAGCGCGAACTCCTCGAACAGCACCGGGTAGTACTGCTCCATCACCTCCACCGGCGGCATCTTCGAGATGCCGATGGTGGAGCAGCCGTTGGAGATGCCGTCCGAGACCGGGCTGCCGCCGTAGCCGCCGCCGGTGAAAAGGTACAACACGTAGGAGCGGCCGCGCTTCGGATCGTGGCCGCCGATGGCGAGGTTGCCCGAGGTGCCCGCGGGCGCGGCAAAGAGGTCGTTCGGGATCGCCTCGGTGAGCGCGTTGAAGACCGCTTCGGCGATGCGCTGGCTCACCTCGGCCGCACAGCCCGACACCGGCCGCGGATATCTCGCATAGAGGAACGTGCCCTCGGGATCGAGCACCTTGAGCGGCTCGTAGGTGCCGGCGTTGATCGGCACCTCGGGAAAGACGTGCTTCACCGCGAGGTAGACCGACGAGCGCGTGGTGGCGAGGACGGAGTTCATCGGCCCGCGGCAGGGCGGCGAGGAGCCCGAGAAGTCGAAGACGAGATCGTTGTCCGCGGTCTTGGTGAGCTTGAGCCGTATATGCAGCGGCTCATCCACCACGCCGTCGGAGTCCACGATCGAGTGGCCCTCGTAGTTGCCGGCGGGGATCCTGGCGATGCGCGCGCGCATCTGCTGCGCCGCGCGCTTGCGCAGCTCCGCGATCGCCGCCTCGACGGTTTCGGCGCCGTAGCGGTCAAGCAGCGCAGTGAGGCGCTTCTCGCCGATCGCGAGCGCCGCGCCCTGCGCCTTGATGTCGCCGATCCTCTGGTCGGCGATGCGGATGTTGGAAAGGATGATGGCGAGGATCTCCTCGTCCATCACGCCCTTCTTGTAGAGCTTCACCGGCGGCAGGCGCAAGCCTTCCTGCTCGACCTCGGTGGCGTTCGCGGAGAAGCCGCCCGGCACCATGCCTCCGAGGTCCGGCCAATGCCCGGTGTTGGAGAGCCAGCACCAGTGCCTGCCGCGGTAGAAGAAGGGCTTGGCGAAGCGCACGTCCATGAGGTGCGTGCCGCCCAGGTACGGGTCGTTGACGACGAACACGTCGCCCGGGTCGAGCGTCCAGCGCTTCTCGCGCGCCATCTCGGCGAGCACGCGCGTGGAGAACTGCATCGTGCCCACGAACACCGGCAGGCCGAGTTCGCCCTGCGCGATGAGCGCGCCGTCGTCGCGCGCGTAGATGCCGTCCGAGCGGTCCATGCCCTCGGAGATCACCGGCGAGAACGCCGCGCGGCAGAACGCGAGGTCCATCTCGTTGCAGACCTGCTGCAGGCCGTTCTGGATGACGGCGAGGGTGATCGGGTCGAGCATCGCTCGCATTCTAGCCCCGGGCGCAGGGCGGCCAAGTGTAAAGTATAGCTTTACAGTCGAGCGCCAGGCGCCCGCGCAAGGCGCTCGTGCGGCGCCGCA
>CAZVHU010000146.1:0-8293 GCA_964627075.1 uncultured Enterobacteriaceae bacterium
GCCGATGGCGCAGCGCGTGGACGCCGCCAAGAAGTTCATGTGGGCCAACGTCTGCATCGCCTCGAGCGTGTTCAAGGACAAGAAGCTGCAGTACGTCTTCCGCCCGCAGGTGCACTCCGACCAGTTCGGCGAGGCCTCGTGCTCGTACATCGCCGAGAACGCGAAGGCGAAGCTCGGCGCCGACCCGAAGAACGTCAAGGTGGCCATCATCTACGAGGACGGCCCCTACGGCGCCGGCGTCGCGCAGGGCAACGAGGCGAAGTGCAAGCAGCTCGGCATGAACGTGGTGCTCAAGGAAGGCTACGCCGCCACCGCGCCGGACCTCTCGAGCCTGGTCACCAAGCTCAAGCGCGCGCGCGCCGACGTCCTGCTTCACACCGGCTACAACCCGGACATCACGCTGTTCCTGCGCCAGTCGCGCGAGCAGGGCCTGAAGTTCAAGGCGATCATCGGCCACGGCGCGGGCTACGGCCAGATCGGCAAGCTGATGGAAACCTTCGGCACCGACGTCAACTACTTCCACAACGTGGACCCGGTGGCGGCGCAGCTGCTCGACCCGAAGACTCTCAAGGGCGACCTCGGCAAGCTCACCGCGGAGATGGTGAAGCGCTACCAGGCGCAGAAGGGGCCGAACGAGGTGCCGCCGCACACCTCGATGGGCTTCAACCAGACCTGGATCTTCCTCACCGACGTGCTGCCGCGCGCCATCAAGAAGCACGGCGGCATCGACCCCGAAGCGCTGCGCAAGGCCTCGCTCGAGACCGACATCCCGGAGGGCGGCACGATCCAGGGCTACGGCGTCAAGTTCTTCCCGCCGGGCCACGCCATGGCGGGCCAGAACGAGCGCTCGTCGCCGGTGGTGATGCAGTACGTCAACGGCCGCAGCTACATCGCCTGGCCGAAGTCGATCCGCACCACCGACCCGCTGCTGCCTTTCCCGAAGGGCCACCCCTACGGGATGTGACGGCACCGGACTGCACGGCAGCTAGCGGCGCGTAAGTGCTGGAGGTCAGCGGGCTCACGAAGCGCTTCGGCGGCTTCGCGGCGATCTCGAACGTCGCCTTCCGGCTCGAGCAGGGCGAGATTCTCGGCCTGATCGGGCCGAACGGCTCCGGGAAAAGCACCACCTTCAACGTCATCGCCGGGCTGTATGCGCCCAGCGGCGGCTCGGTGCGCTTCCTCGGCGACGAGATCGGCGGCCTGACGCCCGCCGCGGTGTGCCACCGCGGCATCGCGCGCACCTTCCAGATCCCGCGGCCGTTCCGCAAGCTCTCGCTGCTGGAGAACGTGGCGCTCGCCGCGTTCTACGGCCACGGCGAGCATCCCTCGCGCGACGAGGCGTGGCGGATGGCGAAGGAGGCGCTGGAGATCGTCAAGCTGCCGAGCGGCCCGCAGGCGCGCGTTGACGGCCTGGGCGCGGCGGGGCTCAAGAAGCTGGAACTTGCGCGCGCGCTCGCGACGCAGCCCAAGGTGCTGCTGGCGGACGAGTCGCTGGGCGGGCTGGACGAGCACGAGATGGAGCAGGCCGCCGACATGCTCGCCATGATCCGGCGCGAGCGCGGCATCACCATCGTCTGGGTCGAGCACATCATGGGCGTGCTGATGCGCGTGGTGGACCGCTGCATCGTGCTCGACCACGGCGAGGTGATCGCGCAGGGCCGGCCGCAGGACGTGGCGCGCGACCCGAAGGTGATCGAGGTCTACCTCGGCACCGACGCTTCGGCCGTGCAAGCGGTGACCGACGCGAGGACGAGCTGATGCTCAGGCTCTCCAATGTCAGCGCTGGTTACGGCACTTTCCAGGCGCTGTTCGACGTGAGCCTGGAAGTAAACGCCGGCGAGGCGGTGGCGGTGATCGGGCCCAACGGCGCCGGCAAGACCACGCTCCTGCGCGCGATCTCCAAGCTCATCGACGCGAGCGCGGGCGAGATCGCGATGGAAGGCGCGCGCCTCAACGACGTGCCGGCGCACGAGGTGATCGCGCGCGGCATCGCGCAGGTGCCCGAGAACCGGCGCCTGTTCCCGCGCCTGACGGTGGAGGAGAACCTGCGCATGGGCGCCTTCCTGCCGGCGGCGCGCGCGCGCTTCGCCGAGCGCCTCGCGCGCGTCTACCAGCTGTTCCCGCGCCTGCAGGAGAGGCGCGCGCAGCTCGCGGGCACGCTCTCGGGCGGCGAGCAGCAGATGTGCGCCATCGGCCGCGCGCTGATGAGCGGGCCCAAGCTGCTGCTGCTCGACGAGCCCTCGGCGGGCCTCGCGCCGGTGATCGTGCAGTCGATCTTCGCGCTGGTGAAGCGCATCTGCGCCGAGGGCTACACGGTGCTGATCGTCGAGCAGAACGTGCAGCAGGTGCTGAAGGTGGTGCACCGCGCCTACCTGCTCGAGACCGGGCGCATCAAGTCAAGCGGCGCTGCGGCCGCGCTGCTCGCTTCGGACGAAATCAGGAAAGCGTACCTGGGACTGTGATGGAGATCTTCGACATCTTCCTCCTCGAGGCGGTGCTCAACGGCGTGCTGCTCGGCGGGCTGCTCGCGCTCCTGTCGCTGGGCCTGAACCTCATCTTCGGCGTCATCGACGTGGTGTGGATCTGCTACGCCGAGCTGATCATGATCGGCATGTACGCGGTGTACGTGCTGCACGTGAAGTACGAATGGCCGCTCGCCCTGGCGATGCCGGCCGGCGTCCTCAGCGTGGCGCTGCTCGGCGCGCTGATGCACCAGTTCGTCATCCGCCCGGTGCTCGCCGCCGAGCCGATCAACCAGCTGCTGGTGACGGGCGGGGTGCTCTTTTTCCTGCAGGCGGCGGCGACGCTCGCCTTCGGCATCGAGTTCCGCAACCTCGGCGTCAAGATGCCGCCCTTGGCGCTTGGCGAGATGTCGTTCTCGATGCCGCGCATCATCGCCTTCGCGGTGGCGATCGCGGGCGTCGCGGCGACGTGGCTGTTCCTTTCCCGCACCTACGTGGGCACAGCCATCCGCGCCATCAGCCAGGACCGCCAGATCATGCCGCTCATGGGCGTGAACCCGGACCGCGTGTTCGTCATCACCTCGGCGCTGGGCGGCGCGCTCGCCGGGCTGGGCGCGTGCCTCCTGGTGCTGCAGTACGACATCCATCCGGCGATCGGGCTCTCGTTCGGGCCGATCACGTTCCTGATCTGCGTGCTCGGGGGCCTGGGCAACATGCTCGGGGGGCTCGTCGCCGCGTTCATCTTCGCCCAGTTCATCTCGGTGGGCGGCTACTTCTTCCACATCGAGTGGGGCTACGTCATCGCGTTCGTGTTCTTCATCGCGGTGATGTTCTGGCGCCCGCAGGGCATCCTGGGAGGCAGGTGATGGCGAGGCTCGCGCCCTGGATCGGGCTTGCGCTGCTCGCCGCGCTGCCGCTCGCCGGCATCGGCAACTACCCGCTGCACCTCGTGATCATGTGCCTGCTCTGGGGCTACGTGTACACGAGCTGGTCGGTGATGGGGCGCCTCGGCCTGGTGAGCTTCGGCCACGGCGCGTTCCTCGGCATCGGCGCCTACTCGGTGGTGATGCTGTGGAACCACTTCGGCGTCTCGCCCTGGATCGGCGCGCTCGCCGGCGTGGGCTTGAGCGCGGTGGTGGCGGTGGTGATCGGCCTGCCGTGCTTCCGCTTCAAGATCGTCGGGCACTACTTCGCGCTGGTGACGCTCGCGCTCTCGGAGGTGACGCGCCTGGTGATCGTAGCGCTGCGCGACCAGACCGGAGGATCGCTGGGCGCCACGCCCAACACCGCGCTCGCTCAAGGGAACACCTGGTCGCTCGGCGCGCTGCAGTTCTCCGACAAGGTGGTGTGGTTCTACGCGATCCTCGCGTTCTGGCTCGGCGCGCTGTGGGTCTGGGCGCGCGTGGACCGCAGCATGACGCGGCTTGCGCTCGAGGCGATCAGCCAGGAGGAAGACGCGGCGGCGTCGGTCGGCATCAACGTCACCAAGTCGAAGCTCCTGGTGACGCTCGTCTCCGCGGTGATGACCAGCGTCGGCGGCGTGCTCTATGCCCAGTACCAGCTCTACGTCAACCCGGAGACCGTCTCGGGCATCGGCATCTCGCTGCAGATGGTGTTCGGCGTCATCGCAGGCGGCATGTTCGTGATGCTCGGGCCCACGGTGGGCGCGGTGTTCACGCTGCTGCTCGCCGAGGGGCTGCGGCTTGCGCTCGGCGACGCCTTCAAGCAGTTCCCGGCGCTCGACCTCGCGATCTACGGCCTGATGCTGGTGCTGTTCATCATCTACATGCCCAAGGGGATCCTGGGCGCGGCGCTCGAGAAGTGGGGGCGGCGCCAGCCGGTCGGAGTGTAAAGCCTGGCTTTACACTTGGGCGCCCAGCACCCGCTCCACGCTGACCGCGCGCACGTCCATCTCGAAGTCCAGTCCCGCGATCGGCGGCCGGCACCAGTGCCACGCGAGGCTTGACCCGGCGCGGCGCGCGACCTCGTCCACGGGAAAGGGCAGCGCGGTGTAGACCTGCACCACGGTGGCGTCCGCCCAGCCGAAGCCGCCGAGGCCCCGCATGCGGGCTTCCATCATGTCGAGCACCCAGCGCGCCTTCGCGCGCATGCCGGCATCCGACGTGTCGCCGCGCGCGACGATGTCCTCCGGAAAGCGCCCGCCCTCGGGCCACTCGCCGCTGCCCGCGACCACGAAGCTTGTCGCTGCGCGCGGCGCGGGCACGGTGTAGCTGAAGGCGTGGAAGCAGGGCTCGGCTGGAGCACCGCATTCCGGCGCGACGTTGGAGCGCGCCACCGCGTTGCGCCCGTCGCGGTACAGGCCCCAGCGCTCGAGCGTCGCGACGTAGCCCTTGTTGAACTCGCCGAAGCCGGCGAACGTGAAAGGCCTGGGCGAGCGCAGTTCAGCGGCGCACAACGCGGTCGCGGGACGGCCGAGCCGCTCGAGGTGCGCGGCGATGGCGTCGAACCCCTGCCCCACCGGCAGCGGCCGCGCGAAGCGCGCGCGCTCGATCGCGAAGCCGGGCAGCGCCACGACGCCCTGGGAGTAGGGGAAAACGCCCTCGAGGAAGGCGTAACCGCCATCCGGGAAAGGGACGAGCGCGGTCACGGCTCGCGGCGGCTCAACCGCGCCGCCTTGCTTTCCTGCGCTTCGCAGGCTGCGTCATCGCGGACTCGAAGGCGCGCATCGCACGGCGGACGCGCGCGACGATTGCCGGCGCCAGCGCGGCCTTCTCCTTCACCAGCGAAGCGAGCAGCTCGCTGCCGTAGAGGTTGCGCACCCGGTGCCGGAACGCGCGCAGGTCGTCCAGGCCGGCGCGCAGCTCGCCGGGCAGGACCGCCGGGCGGCGCCCGGGAACGGGCGTGAACATGAGCGCGCACAGGCGCGCATGCCAGTCCTCGGTCGCCGGAACGGCGCCGTCCACCTCGGCGGCGACGATCTTGAAAGCCTGCTCCATGCCGCTGTAGGCGTGCCCGACGCCGCTCGCGATGGCGGTCAGGTGGATCCACTGCACGAGCGCCACGGCTCGCGCATCTCGTCGGCGTAGGCGACGTCGAATCGAATGCCATGCATGCCGCGCTCGACCTCGGTCTCGATGCGGTAGCGCAGCTGCGGCGGGCAATCGAGCACCAGGATATCGACGTCCGAATGCAGGTCGAAGCGCCCCGTCGCGAGAGAGCCGAAAACGCCCGCTCTCACGCCGAGCTCGCCCAGGCGCCGCAGCACCGCGGCCGCCGCGGCGCGCGCTGCGCTCTCCCTCGCGCGCCGCCTGGCCGCGCGCTGCGCTTCCAGCGGCGGGAAGTCGGCTTGCGCCCCGACCGGCTCGGCGGCGGTCCAGACGACGCGCGGCTTGAGTCCGAGCGCGCGCCGGCGCTCGCGGTAGCGGCGCGCGCGCTCGGCAGGGGTCAGCGCGCCGGGCTTGGCCGGGCGGCCGCGGGGGCGGAGGGGAGCGCTCACGGAATTAGTGTTACAGGTCACGGAAAATAGGGCAAGGCACGGCACGCCCGGGCCGGGCCGGCGCGCCCCATTGAGCGGCGGGCACTCGCGCAGGGACCGCGGCTCCCGCGCGCCCAATTGTAAAGTCACACTTTACACTTGCCCGCTGCGTGCCGGCTCCGCGCTAAGATGCCGGCCGAGGCATCGGGTCTGGGAGGAGGACAGCCGGTGGCGGCGGGCAAGAAGGCCAAGTCGAACGGTCGCGGGCAGGCGCCGCGCAAGCCGGTTGGGCGCGCGGACGCACGGCACGCGCGCCTGAAGAAAGAGCTCGATGACTCGCTGGCCCAGCAGGCGGCGACGGCCGAGATCCTCGCACTCATCCGCGAGTCGCCCTCGGACACCAGGCGGCTCTTCCAGGCCATCGCCGCGAGGGCCGCGCGCCTGTGCGAGGCCTCCGATGCCGTCATCCTCATGCGCGAGGGCGACGGGCTTCGCTGGGTCGCACACCACGGCGACATTCCCGGCAAGTATCGGGACCGCATCGAGCCGCTCAACCGCGGTTGGGTGGCCGGGCGCGCGGTGCTCGAGGCGCGGCAAATCCACGTTCCGGACCTGCGGCTGACACGAAAGCAGTTTCCGGTGTCGAGCCGGCTGGCGCGCGAGTTCGGCCACCGCGCGATCGTCGCGACGCCGATTCTGCGCGGCAAGCAGGCGATCGGCGTGTTCTCCATACGGCGGATGCAGGCAGGGCGCTTCGGCCCGCGGCAGCTGGGCCTTGTCCGGACCTTCGCCGACCAGGCGGCGATCGCGATCCAGAACCTGCGCCTCATCAACGACACGCGCGAGGCGCTCGAGCGGCAGACGGCGACGGCGGAGATCCTGAAGGTCATCGCGCGCTCGCCGTCGGACATCCAGCCGGTGTGCGACACCATCGCCGAGCGCGCGATGAAAATCTGCGGCGGGATGTTCGCGAACGTGCTGCGCTTCGACGGCACGATGCTGCATTTCGTCTCCAGCAGCCATGCCAAGCCGGAGTTCCTCCGCATGGTGCGGCGTCTCTATCCCATGAGGCCGGACAAGACGCAGATTGCGGGCAGGACCGTCCTGGCAAGAGCGCCTGCACGCGTGGAAGACGCGGTGCGCGACCCGCACTACCTCAGGCGCATCGCCCGAGTCGGCGGGTTGCGCCGCATGCTCGGCGTGCCGATGCTGCGGGACGGAGATGTCGAGGGCGTGATCGTCGTCGGCTGGGACAAGCCGGGCCCGATTTCCTGGCACCACGAGGAGCTGCTCAAGACCTTCGCCGACCAGGCGGTGATCGCGATCGAGAACGTGCGCCTGTTCAACGAGACGAAGGAGGCGCTCGAGCGCCAGACGGCGACCGCCGAGGTGCTGCGCGTGATCAGCAGCTCGCCCAGCGACCTTGAGCCGGTCTACCGGACGATCCTCGAGAACATCCTGCGGCTGTGCGATTCGCACATCGGCGCGCTGTTCCTGTACGACGGCGAAATGCTGTCCACCGCGGCGACCCTCGGCACTACGCCCGAGATGGAACAGCAGCTGCGGCAGCGGAGTTTTGCGCCGAGCCGGATGACGCCCACCCGGCTGGCCGCCCTGGAGCGGCGCGTGGTGCATGTCCCTGACCTGCTTGCGGACGCGGCGTTCTCGCCCCAGCCGCGCGAGGTCTACGAGCGCGAGAGCACGCGCACCGTGCTCTCGGTGCCGATGCTGCGCGAGGGCGCGATCGTCGGCGTCATCACCACCTGGCGGCGCGAGGTGCGGCCGTTCGACGACAGGCAGGTGGCGCTCATCAAGACCTTCGCCGACCAGGCGGTGATCGCGATCGAGAACGTACGCCTGTTCAACGAGCTGAAGCAGCGCACCGAGGCCCTCGCCAAGTCGGTGGGCCAGCTCCAGGCGCTGGGCGAGGTCGGGCAGGCGATCAGCTCGACGCTCGACCTCGAGACGGTGCTGAGGACCATCGTGTCGCGTGCGCTGCAGCTCACGGGGCTGGACGGCGGCACGATCTACGAGTACGACGAGGCCTCGCAGGAGTTCCGCGTCAAGGCGGCCGAGAACATCGACCAGGCGATCCTCGAGATCGTGCGCGCCACCCCGGGCCGTCTGGGCGAAGGCGCGATCGGGCGCGCGGGGCTGACGCGCGAGCCGGCGGCGATCCCGGACATCCTGGACCAGGGCTACCAGGCGCGCCTCAGGGACCCGCTCATCCGTGCGGGCTACCGGGCGCTGCTCGCGGTGCCGCTGCTGCGCGACGAGCACTTGCTCGGCGCGCTGGTGGTGAACCGCAAGGCACCGGGCGCTTTCGCGCCGGAGGTGGTGGAGCTGCTCAAGACCTTCGCCACGCAGTCGGCGATGGCGATCCAGAACGCGCGCC
>CAZVHU010000147.1:0-8076 GCA_964627075.1 uncultured Enterobacteriaceae bacterium
GGGAAGCGCTTGAGGTAGGCGAGCGAGGAGTAGCCGGTGCCGAAATCGTCGATCGAAAGCTGCACCCCGAGATCCTTCAGCGCGCCGAGCCAGCGCACGGTTTTCTCCACGTCCTGCATGACGGCTGTCTCGGTGATCTCGAGCTTGAGCAGCGATCCCGGCAGCCCGGCCGCCTCGAGCGCGGCCCTCACGGCATCGAGCAGGGCCGGATCGCGAAACTGGCGCGCGGAAAGGTTGACCGACACGAAAAGCGGCTGCGCGCGCCCCCGGTTCCATTCGACGGCCTGGCGCGTCGCGGTGTTCAGCACCCAGCGCCCGACCGGCACGATGAGGCCGGATTCCTCGGCCACCGGGATGAACTGCGCCGGCGAGACCATGCTGCCGTCGCCGCGCTGCCAGCGGATGAGCGCCTCCGCGCCCACCGTCCGGCCGCTCGCGAGGTGCACGATCGGCTGGTAGTGCAGCCGGAACTGCTCCAGATCGAGCGCCTGGCGCAGGTCCTGCTCCAGCCTGAGGAAGCTGACCACGCGCTCGTTCATCTCCGCGGCGAAGAAACGGAAGCAGTCGCGGCCGTCGGCCTTCGCCCGGTAAAGCGCGGTATCGGCGTTCCGCAGCAGCGTCGCCGCGTCGCCGCCGTCCTTCGGGGAGAGCGCGACTCCGGCGCTCGCCGTGAGCACGAACTCGTGCGGCCCGATCTTGATCGGCGTGCCGATGAACTTGAGCACCTTCTCCGCGACCAGCGCGGCATGGTCCTCGCGCGTGAGCTCCGCCAGCACGATGACGAACTCGTCGCCGCCGACCCGCGCCACCGTGTCGCCGGTGCGCACCGCCTGCGCCAGCCGCGCCCCGACCGCGGCGATCACCTGGTCGCCCATCGCGTGCCCGAGGCTGTCGTTGATCCGTTTCAGGTGGTCGAGGTCCAGGTACACGACGCCGACCGGGCGCCGGGAGCGCCCGGACTTCACGAGCGCCTGCGTTACGCGGTCGTTCAGGAGGTTGCGGTTCGGCAACCCCGTGAGCGGGTCGTAGTTGGCATTGCGCTCGATCTCCTGCTGGTAGCGCACGCGCTCGGAGACGTCGCTCGAGACGCCGACGAAGTGCGTCACGCCTCCCGCGTCGTCCCGCACCGGCGCGACGCGCAGCTCGTTCCAGAACAGCGTCCCGTCCTTGCGGTAGTTGCGCAGCAGCGCGGTCGCTTCGCGCCCCTCCCGCACCGCGTTGCGCAGCGCCTCGGTCCCGGCCTGCTCCGGGTCCTCGCCGAGCAGGAAGCGCGGGTTGCGCCCCACCGCCTCGGCCGCCGCGTAGCCGGTGATCCGCTCGAACGCCGGGTTGACGTACACGATCTCCTGACCCTTGGCGGTGGGCCGCGTGATCATGATCGAATTCACGCTCGCCTCGATCGCGCGGTTGCTCAGCCGCAGCCGCTCCTCGGCCCGGCGGCGCTTCGTGACGTCGAGGATCAGCGTGTAGAGGCCGAGCACCCGGCCGGCGCCGTCGCGGTGCGGCACCAGGGAAACATCCACGTAGCGCCGGCTGCCGTCGGCGCTCCGACGGCGCTCCGCCTGGTAATTGACGAACTCGCCGGCGAGCGCGCGGTCGAACTGCGGGCGGATCTTTTCCCACAGCTCGTCGCCCGCGACTTGCGCAATCGTCTTTCCCTCGATGGGTCCGGCCTCCGCCGCGTAAAACTCGGCATACCTGCGGTTCGCGTAGCGGTACCGGTACCCGGCATCGACGTAGCAGATCATTGCCGGCAGGTGGTCGGCGAGCAGCCGGAGCTCGGCTTCGCGCTCGCGCAGCTCGTCCTCCGTGCGCCGCCTCTCGGTGACGTCCAGGACGAAGGTGTAGACGCCGAGCACGCGGCCGCCGTCCTCCCGGTGCGGAACCAGGGTGACGTCAACGTGCCGCAGCTCGCCGTCGCGCCGGCGGCGCGTCGCTTCGTAGCGCACCGTCTCCCCGGCGAGCGCGCGCTCGACTCCGGGCCGCACCGCCGCGTAGGTCGCCGCGCCCAGGAACTCGGCCATGTGCCGGCCCTCGGCGGCGGCACCCGTGGCGCCGTAGAACTCCGCGAAATTCCGGTTGGCGTAGAGAATGTGGTAGCGCGCGTCGGTATAGGCGATCATGGCCGGCACGTTCTCGGCGACCAGCGCGATGCGCGCAGCGTCCTGCCGCATGCGCGTCTCGGCGCGCCTGTGCTCGGTGACGTCCTGGATGATCGCCACGTACACGGGCGGCTGCTCGGCCGCGAAAAGCTGCAGCTGCACCTCGACGGGGTAGAGGCTTCCGTCCTTGCGCCGGTGCGAAGTGGCGAACCTGACGACGGACTGCGCGCCGCTGCGCAGCGGCTCGATCAGCCGGCCGAACTTCTCGGCGTCGAATTCCGGCTTGAGATCGAGCGGCGTGAGCGCGCGCAGCTCGTCCATCGTGTAGCCGAGGTTGCGCCGCGCGCCCTCGTTGACCTGGGCGAACCTGAGCGTTCCGGCGTCGAAGACGTAGATCTCGTTCAGCGACTGGTCGAGCACGCGCCCCAGCCTCGTGATCGTGCTTTCCTGCCGCCTGCGCTCGGTGATGTCCTCGACCACCGTGATGAGATGGCGGGGCTTGGCGTCCGGCCCGTTCACCACGTTGACGGTCAGGGCGACCCAGATGGGCGTGCCGTCCTTGCGCTGGTAGCGCTTCTCGCGCGAGTAGCCCGACAGCTCCCCGCGCCGCATCCGCTCGTTGTACCGGATCGCCTCGTCGCGCTCCCCCGCAGGCGTCATCTGCACCGAAGTCGTCCCCAGCAGCTCCTCGCGCGAATAGCCGAGGATCTCGCACAGCTTGGGGTTGGCGTCGAGCCAGCGGCCGTCCAGGCCCCGCAGGGCCATCCCCACCGGCGCCCGCTCGAAAGCGACGCGGAACTGCTCCTCGCTCTCGCGCAGCGAGGCCGTTGCCCGCATCCGCTCCAGTTCCACCGCGGCGCGCGCTGCGAAGATGCGAAGAACGGCGCGTGCCGTGTCCCCGGCGGCAAGTGGCTTCACGTCAGCGATCGCGAGCAGCCCGATGGGTGCCCCGGCGCTCGAGTCCATGCGCACGCCGAAATAGGATTGCGCGCCGAGCGCGGCCAGGCCCCGGTCGCCGGGGAATGCCTGCTGCACGCGGTCGGGCACGAGGCATTCGAAGTCGGCTTCCACCCGCGCGCCCGGCGTCCCGGCGAGCGGGTACTCCAGGGGCCCGGCGTGGCCCTCGCCGTTCCAGGATGCGAGCACCCGCACGCGGTCGCGCTGCGGTCCCGGGAACTCGCCGACGAAAGCGTAGCGCGCGTCGAGCGCGCCGGCGAGGCTCTTGGCAAGCGCGCCGAAGAACGCCTCGCCGGTCTGCGCCGCCGTGCCTTCGAGGATCGCCCGAAGGAGACGCTCGGCGCGAACCCTTGCCCGCAAGTCGCGCACGCCGCAGCAGATGAGCTGCTCGCCCCCGAGCCGAACCGGCCCGAGGCTGACGTCCACCGGGATCGGGGTGCCGTCCTTGTGCACCGCCGTCAGCTCGGCCCTGGCGCCCATCGGCCGCGGCACCGGCGCCGCCGCATAGCGCGCCCTGTCCATGGCGTGCCGCGCGCGCAGAGGCTCGGGCACGAGCAGCTCCACCGGCTGCCCTGCAAGCTCGGCCTCCGCATAGCCGAGCAGCTCCTCGAGCAGGGGGTTGCTGTGCAGGATCCGCCCGTCGGCGCCCAAGACCAGCATCGGGTCGGGCGAGGACTGCAGGAGGGCCCGTAGTTCGGCCAGGCGACGCCTGCGGATGTCCTCCAGCTCGCGCGCGACGATGGGCGCCAGCCGGCCGAGCCGTGGCCGACCGAGAACGGCGCGCGCGCCGTGCGCGATGATTTCCGCGGCCACGCGCTCTTCCTCGCGCTCCGTGACCGCGACGACCATCAGGTCGCTGCCCAGCTCGTTCAGCAGCCTGAGGGCATCCCGGCAGTCGCAGGCGACGGCGGCCGGATCACATAGCAGGAGGTCCCAGTCCTCCGCCTGCAAGGCGTCACGCAGGGCCGCCATGTCCGCGACACCCCGGTGCTGGAGCGTGTAGGCGGTCCCAAGCGCCGTCAGGGCGAGCCGGAGAATCCCCGCGTCGGGCCCGAAGCGCAACACCCGCAGCTTGGCGCGGTCTGTCGCAGCAATATCGCTACCGGACACGCACATTGCCTGGCTCTCCGTAGCAGGATGGACCCATGCCGTTCGAGAATATCATTTTCGTAACCGCGGCAAATTTTCTTGCGCGATGCGCCGTGTCACCTTCAGTCGAGAACGCTCGGGGCGTCGTTGAGTGGATGTCGCGGCCCGCAAGGCGCGGTGCTTCGGGTAGCTCCGAGGCAGCGCCGGACGGCGGGCGCTTGAAGTCGGACTCCCTGTTTATCTTTCTGTCCCGCTTGCGAAGGAAAGGCGCCTTCAGGAATCGCGCGGGCAGACCGTGACGAGGTTCCGGTCGCCCCACGCGTTGTCCACGCGCGCGACCGGCGGCCAGTACTTCGCGCGCCTCACCGCGGGCAGCGGGTAGGCCGCCTGCTCGCGCGTGTAGGGGTGGCGCCAGTCGGCGGCGAGGCACATCGCCGCGGTGTGCGGCGCGTTCTTGAGCGGGTTGTCCTCGCGGTCCATGCGCCCTTCCTCGATCGCGCGGATCTCGCCGCGGATCGCGATCATGGCGTCGATGAAGCGGTCGAGCTCGGCGAGGTTCTCGGACTCGGTCGGCTCGACCATCAGCGTGCCGGCGACCGGGAAGCTCATCGTGGGGGCGTGGAAGCCGAAATCGATCAGCCGCTTGGCGACGTCCTCGGCGGTGACGCCGCTCGCCTTGGCGAGCGGGCGCAGGTCGAGGATGCACTCGTGCGCGACGCGCCCGCCGCGCCCGGCGTAGAGCACCGGGTAGTGCGGCGCAAGCCGCGCGGCGACGTAGTTCGCGCCCAGGATTGCGATGTCGGTCGCGCGCCTGAGGCCCTGCGCGCCCATCAGTGCGATGTAGGCCCACGAGATCGGCAGCACGCCCGCCGAGCCGAAGTTCGCCGCCGACACCGGCCCCACCGGGCCGTCGGTCGCGAGCGGATCGCGCGGCAGGAAAGGCGCCAGGTGCGCGCGCACGCCGATCGGCCCGACCCCGGGCCCGCCGCCGCCGTGCGGGATGGCGAAGGTCTTGTGAAGGTTCAAGTGCGACACGTCCGCCCCGAAGCGCCCGGGGCGCGCCAGGCCCACGAGCGCGTTCAGGTTCGCGCCGTCGAGGTACACCTGCCCGCCCGCGTCGTGGACGATCCTGCAGATCTCTGCGATCGCCTCCTCGAACACGCCGTGCGTGGAGGGGTAGGTGACCATGAGCGCGGCAAGGCGCGGCGCGTGCTCGCCGGTCTTCGCGCGCAGGTCGGCGACGTCCACGTTGCCCTGCTCGTCGCAGGCGACCACCACCACTTCCATCCCCGCCATGTGCGCAGATGCGGGGTTCGTGCCGTGCGCCGACGAAGGGATGAGGCAGACGTTGCGAGCGCCTTGGCCGCGCGCGCGGTGATAGGCCCTGATCGCGAGCAGGCCTGCGAGCTCGCCTTGCGCGCCCGAGTTCGGCTGCACGCTCACCGCGTCGTAGCCGGTGATCTCGGCGAGCACGCGGCACAAGCCCGCGATCAGCTCGGCATAGCCCGTCGCCTGGCCGGCCGGCGCATACGGGTGCATGGCGGCGAACCCCGGCCAGGTAATCGGCAGCATCTCGACCGTGGCGTTCAACTTCATCGTGCACGAGCCCAGCGGGATCATGGTGCGGTCGAGCGCGAGGTCGCGGTCGGCGAGCCGCCGCAGGTAGCGCAGCATTGCCGTCTCGGAGCGGTGCGTGTTGAAGACCGGGTGCGCAAGGATCGGCGAGCTTCGCAGCAGCGCATCCGGCAGCGGCTCTCGCGCCGCGCCATCGAGCGCATCTACCGAAAGTTCCGCCGCGCGCCTGCCCGCGCCGCGGCTGAAGGCGCGCCACAGGTTCTGCAGATCCTCGCGCTGCGTCGTCTCGTCGAACGAGAGGCCGATCCGGCCCGCGTCCAGGCGCCTGAAATTCATCCCCGATTCGACCGCCGCGGCGTGGATCGCCCCGGTCGCGGCGCCGGTCTCCACCACCAGCGTGTCGAAGAAGGCGTCGGGGCCCGCCGCGAAGCCGAGGCGCTCGAGTCCCGCCTTCGCGATCGCCGCCATGCGCCGCACGCGCCGGGCGATCCGCTCCAGCCCCGGCGGCCCGTGGTAGACGGCATACATCGCCGCGACCGCCGCCAGCAGCACCTGCGCGGTGCAGATGTTGGAAGTCGCTTTTTCGCGCCGGATGTGCTGCTCGCGCGTCTGCAAGGCGAGCCGCAACGCCACCGCGCCCTGCGCGTCGCGTGAAACGCCCACGAGCCTGCCCGGGAGGCTGCGCTTGAGTTCGTCCTTGCAGGCGAGGAACGCGGCGTGCGGCCCGCCGTAGCCCATCGGCACGCCGAAGCGCTGCGCGGAACCCACCGCGATGTCCGCGCCCCATTCGCCGGGCGGCGCAAGCAGCGTGAGCGCGAGCAGATCGGTCGCCGCGACGAGCAACGCCCCTTGCGCATGCAGCGCCTGCGCGAGCGCCCGATGGTCGCGCACCGCGCCGAGCGTGTCCGGGTACTGCACCAGCGCGCTGAAGCACGCTGGCACTCGCCGCGCCTCGTCGCCCACCACGACTTCGACGCCGATGCACTCGGCGCGCGTTCGCACGACCGCAATGGTCTGCGGGTGGCAGCGCGCCGAGACGAAGAACGTGTTGCTCTTCGCCTTGCTCGAGCGCCGCGCGAGCGCCATCGCCTCGGCCGCGGCCGTCGCCTCGTCCAGCAGCGAGGCGTTGGCGATCGCGAGGCCCGTCAAGTCGCACACCATGGTCTGGAAGACGAGCAGCGCCTCGAGCCGCCCCTGCGAGATCTCGGGCTGGTAGGGCGTGTAGGCGGTGTACCAGGCGGGATTCTCGAGCACGTTCCTGAGGATCACGGGCGGCGTGAGCGTGCCGTAGTAGCCCTGGCCGATGAAGCTCTTCAGCACCTTGTTCTTCGCCGCGAGGCGCGCAAGCTCCGCGAGCACCTCGTGCTCGGGCCGCGGGCCGGGCAGGGCGAGCGCCTCGCGCTGTCTGATCGCGGGCGGCACCACCTGCGCAGCCAGTGCCTCGAGCGAGGGCACGCCGACCGCCGCGAGCATCGCGCGCTCCTCGGCGGCGTCCGGCCCGATGTGGCGGCCGGTGAACTCGTCGCGCGCTTCGAGCGCGCCGAGCTGCGTGCCCTGCGAGGTCATTTCTTTTCGGCGTCCACCACGGTCTTGTAGCCCGAGGCGTCGAGCAGCCCCGCGGGCTCGGCCGACGGCTTCAACTTGAAGATCCACGCCTCGTAGGGCTTCTGGTTCAGGAGTTGCGGCGTATCCGAAAGCGCCTCGTTGAAGGCGACGATCTCGCCCGCGGCGGGCGCGTAGAGGTCGGAGGCGGCCTTCACCGACTCGACCACGCCGGCGGTTTCGCCCGCGCCGAGCTTCTTGCCGACCTCGACCTCGCCGGCGAACACCAGGTCGCCGAGCATCTCCTGCGCCGGATCGGTGATGCCGACGACGAGCAGTTCGCCTTCCTTCCTCACCCATTCGTGGGTCCTGGTGTAGCGCAGTTCCGCGGGGATGTTCACTGGATCTCCTTGCCTTGGCGTACGAACGGTAGCTTGCAGATGCGCGCGGCCTGCCACTTGCCGCGGATCTCGACCTCGGCGCTTTCTCCCGGCGCCGCCGCGAGCGGCAGTCGTGCGAATGCGATCGCGGCCCCGAGTGTAGGCGAGAACGTGCCGCTCGTGGTTTCGCCCGCTCCATGCACGCAGCGCACCGGCATGTGGCTGCGCAGCACCCCGCGCTCGGCGAGCTTGAGGCCAAGCAGCTTGCGCGCGGGCGGGCGCGCCTCGAGCGCGCGCCGGCCGACGAAGTCGCGCGCCGGATCGCGCAGGTCCACGGTCCAGGCGAGGCCCGACTCGAGCGGGGTCACGCTCTCGTCCATGTCCTGGCCGTAGAGGTTCATGCCCGCCTCCAGGCGCAGCGTGTCGCGCGC
>CAZVHU010000148.1:0-8028 GCA_964627075.1 uncultured Enterobacteriaceae bacterium
AGCGACCTGTGCGCGATGCTGCAGCGGGGCGAGCCCGTGATCCTCATGGGCCCGACCGGCACGCCGACCGAGACGCCCGGCGGCGAGACCGTGGTGCTGTGCGGAGGGGGCCTCGGGAACGCGGTGCTGTTCTCGATCGGCGCGGCGTTTCGCGCCGCGGGCTCCAGGGTGCTCTACTTCGCCGGCTACAAGAAGGTGCAGGACCGCTACAAGGTGGCCGAGATCGAGAACGCCGCCGATGTCGTGGTCTGGTGCTGCGACGAGGAGCCGGGGTTCGAGCCGCGCCGGCCGCAGGACCTGCGCTTCATCGGCAACATCGTGCAGGCGATGGACGCCTATGCCGAGGGGCGCCTCGGCGCGCCCTCCATCCGGCTGGAGGACGCCGGCCGCATCATCGCCATCGGCTCGGACCGCATGATGGCTGCGGTGGCGCGCGCGCGGCACGCGCTGCTCAAGGACCACCTCAAGCCCGGCCACGTCGCGATCGGCTCGATCAACTCGCCGATGCAGTGCATGATGAAGGAGATCTGCGCGCAGTGCCTGCAGCCGCACCGCGACCCGCAGACCGGCCAGACGAGCTACGTGTTCTCCTGCTTCAACCAGGACCAGCCGCTCGATCGCGTCGAGTTCGGCGTGCTCAACGACCGCCTGAAGCAGAACTCTCTCGCCGAGAAGCTCACCGCGAAGTGGCTCGGGCACTGCATGCCGGAGCTGCGCAGGCAACGCAAATTCGCGTAAGCCGCATTCGCCATGCCCGCCTACGCCAGGCCCACGAGGCTCGATGAAGCGCTGAAGGCGCGCGCGCGGGGCGGGTTCAGCGTGCTCGCCGGCGGCACCGACCATTACCCGGCGCGCGTGGGGCGTGCGCCGCAGGAGGACATCCTCGACCTCACCGCGGTGCGCGAGCTGCGCGGCATCGCCGGGCGGCGCGACCACTGGCGGATCGGCGCCACCACCACCTGGAGCGAGGTGATCGAGGCGAAGCTGCCGCCGCTCTTCGATTGCCTGAAGCTCGCCGCGCGCGAGGTCGGCGGCCGCCAGATCCAGAACGCCGGTACCGTCGCCGGGAACCTGTGCAATGCCTCGCCCGCCGCCGACGGCGTGCCGCCGCTGCTCGCGCTCGACGCAGCCGTCGAGCTCGCGAGCGCGCGCGGGCGGCGCACGCTGCCGCTCGCGCAGTTCATCACCGGGCCGAGGAAGACCGCGCTCGCCGCGGACGAGATCGTCGCCGCGGTGCTGGTGCCGAAACCGACGCACGAGGCGCGCAGCCACTTCCTCAAGCTCGGCGCGCGCAAGTACCTCGTGATTTCCATCGCCATGGCGGCGGCGGCGATCGAGCGCGACGACGGCATCGTGCGCGCCGCGCGCATCGCCGTCGGTGCCTGCTCGCCGGTCGCGCAACGGCTGCCTGCGCTCGAGGCGGCGCTGGCCGGCAAGCGGCTCGATCCGGGGCTGGTGCGACCCGAGCACCTCGCCCCGCTCTCCCCCATCGACGACGTGCGCGGCAGCCCCGGCTATCGCAACGCGTCTGCGCTCGTGCTCGTGCAGCGCCTGCTGGGGGCGCTCGCGTGAACAGGCCGCGCGCCGAGTTCATCGCCGAGGCAGTGGCCTTCACGGTGAACGGCCGCAAGGTGCGCGCCGCCTCGCCGCGCTCCGCGCGCCTCGCCGATGTGCTGCGCGATGAGCTCGGCCTCACCGGCACCAAGGTCGGCTGCGACGCGGGCGATTGCGGCGCCTGCACCGTGCTGCTCGACGGCAGGCAGGTGTGCTCGTGCCTGACGCCGCTCGCCCAGGCCGAGGGTCGCGATGTGGTGACGGTGGAGGGCCTCGCGGCGAAAGGGAAGCTCTCGTCTCTTCAAGCTGCGTTCCAGAACCATGGCGCGGCGCAATGCGGCGCCTGCACGCCCGGCATGCTGATCGCCGCCACCGAGCTGCTTGCGCGCAAACCGGAGCCGGACGCGGACGAGGTGCGCGACGCGCTCGGCGGCGTGCTTTGCCGCTGCACCGGCTACCAGAAGATCGTGGAAGCCGTGCTGCAGGCCGCCAAGTGTAAAGTCACGCTTTACACTCCGCCCCCCGCGGGCCGCGCCGTCGGCGCGCGCGCGGGCAAGGTGGACGGCGTGCCGAAGCTCGACGGCCGCGAGCGCTACGGCGCAGACTCGATCCCTGCCGGCGCGCTCTGGCTGCGAGCGATCCGCTCGCCGCACCACCGCGCGCGCTTCCGGCTCGGCGACCTCGCGGCGTTCGTGAAGCGCACCCCCGGGATCGCGCGCGTGCTCACCGCAGCGGACGTGCCCCGCAACGGCTTCGGCATCTATCCGCACATCAAGGACCAGCCGGTGCTCGCGGCGGGCGAGGCGCGCTTTCGCGGCGAGGCGGTCGCCGCCGTGATCGGCAGCCGGGAGGCGATCGAGGCGCTCGAGCCGGAATCGTTTCCGGTCGACTGGGAGCCGCTCCAGCCGGTAATGGGACTGGATGCCGCCATGGCTGAGGGCGCGGCGCTGGTGCAAGCCGGCAGGCCCGGCAACCTGCTGCTCGATGGCGGCGTGAAGAAAGGGGATCCGGCCTCGGCGTGGGCGAGGTGCGCGGCGGTCGCCGAAGCGGAAATCGAGACCGCGTTCGTCGAGCACGCCTACATCGAGACGGAGGCCGGCTGGGCGCGGCGCGTGGGCGATCGGATCGAACTCCACGTCAGCACGCAGACCCCCTACATGGACCGCGACGAGACCGCGCTCGTGCTGGGCCTGCGACCCGATCAGGTGCGCATCGTGCCCACCGCCTGCGGCGGCGGCTTCGGCGGCAAGCTCGACCTCTCGGTGCAGCCGCTGGTCGCGCTCGGCGCCTGGCTCACGGGCAAGCCCGTTGCGTGCGTGTATACGCGGCCGGAGAGCATGGCCTCGAGCACCAAGCGCCACCCCGCGCGCATCCGCGCGAAGATGGGCTGCGACGCTTCGGGCCGCCTCCTCGCCTGCGAGACCGACGCGGTCTTCGACACCGGCGCCTACGCGAGCTGGGGCCCGACGGTGGCGACGCGCGTGCCGATCCACGCCACCGGTCCCTACCTCGTGCCGCACGTGAGCACGCGCGGCCGCGCCTACTTCACGCACTGCCACCCGTCGGGCGCGTTCCGGGGCTTCGGCGTGCCGCAGGGCGCCATCGCGCACGAGGCGCTGATGGACGAGCTTGCCGACCGCGTCGGCATGGACCGCCTGGAGTTTCGCCGCCTGAACGCGTTGAAGGTCGGCGACGCGACGGCGACGGGACAGGTGCTGGAGAACTCCGCGGGGCTCGCCGAGTGCCTCGAGGCGCTCGCGCCCAGGTGGCGGCAGGCGCGCCGGGAATCCGAGGAATTCAACGCGCAGCACGCGCGGCGCAAGCGCGGCGCGGGCGTCGGCTGCATGTGGTACGGCATCGGCAACACCTCGCTTTCCAACCCCTCGACGATGCGCGTGTCCCTGGACCCCGACTGTAAAGTCACGCTTTACAGTGGGGCGGTGGACATCGGCCAGGGCTGCAGCACCACGCTCACGCAGGTGTGCGCCGACGCCCTCGGCCTGCCGATGAAGGATTTCCGGCTCGTCGTGGGCGACACCGATCTCACGGCGGACGCGGGCAAGACCTCGGCCTCGCGCCAGGCGTTCGTTTCGGGCAAGGCGGCCGAGCTCGCCGGGCTCGACCTTCGCAGGAGGCTCTTCGCCGCGGCGGGCGCGCCGGAGGGCGAGTGGCGCGACCGGAGCTACCGCATCTCGCTGGAAAGCGGCAAGCTCGTCTTTCGCAAAGGCGGCATCACGCACCGCGTGAGGCTGCGCGAACCGATCACCGGCGAGGGCCATTTCGACCCGCCGACGACGCCTTCGGACGCGAACGGCCAGGGCGTGCCCTACGCCACCTACGCGTTCGCCGCGCAGGTCGCGGTGGTCGAGGTGGACATGGAGCTCGGCACCACCAAGGTCCTGCGCATCCACGCCGCGCACGACGTCGGGCGCGCGCTCAATCCCATCCAGGTCGAGGGCCAGATCCAGGGCGGCGCGTTGCAGGGCCTGGGCCTCGCCCTCATGGAAGAGTACATTCCGGGCAGGACCGAGAACCTGCACGACTACCTGATCCCGACGATCGGCGACGCGCCCGAGTTCGACTGCATCCTGGTGGAGGATCCCGAGCCGCTCGGCCCCTGCGGCGCGAAGGGCGTCGGCGAGCCGGGCCTCATTCCGACGGCGCCCGCGATCCTCGGCGCCATCGAGCACGCCACCGGCGTTCGCATGCGCCGCGTTCCCGTCCTGCCGCACCGCCTGCTTGCGGAGCTGAAGAAGAATGTCTAGCCCGATCGCGCGCGACCCGGAAGACGCGCTGGCGCCCGACACCGGCGAGGCGGCGGGCGACGTCATCCGCTGCGACGCCTGCCCGGTGCTGTGCCGCATCCGAAAGGGGCAAAGCGGCGCCTGCGACCGCTACGCCAACGAAGGCGGCAGGCTCGTGCGCCTCGATCCGCTGCTGGTGCTTCAGCGCGGCGCGGAGGCCGTGCCCTTCTTCGCCCCCGGCAAGCCCTGGGATGGAAAGCTCATCTCGGCGGCGAACACCTTCGTGACGGGCGTTGGCGCCACCACCACCTACCCCGACTACAAGCCCGCGCCTTTCATCGTCTCCTCGACCTACGAGGGCGTGGACGTGGTGACGGTGGTCACCGAGGGCATTTTTTCCTACTGCGGCCTCAAGGTGAAGATCGACACCGACCGTTATGTCGGCCCCGAGCAGGCCGCGGTGCGCGTCTCAGGCGAGCAGATTGGCCATGTCACCACCGCGGAGTACGGCTCGCAGATGCTGTCGCTGGGCGGCGTGCGCCATCTCACCGGCGGCTCGAAGAAGGAAGGCACCGTCACCTGCGACGCGCTGCTCAGGCTCGCCAACAAGGAAGCGGTCGAGATGAGCGTGGACGGCGGCGCGACCGTGGTGGTGCAGGCGGGCGCGGCGCCGGTCGTGAACGGCGCGCGCGAGGAGCGCATGCGCGTCGGTTGCGGCAGCGCCACCATCGGCATCTTCGCGAGGCAGTGGCACGGCCACGCCGACGAGGTGATCGTGGTGGACGACCACATCACGGGCGTTCTCACCGAGCACCAGGCCGGCAGGTTCCTCGACATGCGGCCCGCGGGCATCCGCATCCGCGGCCGCAAGTCCACGCCCGGGCGCTACTTCAAGGTCGCCGAGCCCGGCCTCGGATGGGGCGGCACCGACATCACCGATCCGCTCTCCATCGTCGAGCGGATCGACCCGAAGGCCGCGTGGCCCGGGATGCGGATCCTGATGGTCTCGACCACCGGCGAGGACGCCGAGTGGTTCGTGCTCGACGAAAAGCTCCGCCCGCAGAAGGCGCCGATGCCCGGGCCCGTTCGCAAGGTGGTGGAAAGGATCGCCGAGAACTGCGAGCCGGCGCTTTGCACCGTGCTCTTCATGGGCGGCGCCGGCGGCTCGCTGCGCGCCGGCGTCACCGAGAACCCGGTGCGCCTGACGCGCTCGGTGAAGGCGCTGGTCACGCGCGTCACCTGCGGCGGCGCGCCGGTCTACGTCTGGCCCGGCGGCGGCATCACGGTGATGGTGGACGTGCTGCGCATGCCCGAGCGCTCGTTCGGCTACGTACCCACGCCGGCGCTCGTGCTGCCGATCGAGTTCACGCTGCCGCTCCAGGCCTACGCCGCGATGGGCGGGCACATGGACCGCGTGACGCCGCTTGCCGAGGCGCTGCGCCGCGCCCAGTTCAAGGCCGGGGGCTGGCGGGCCGAGAATCCCTGGCCGGCGGGCGACGCATGAGCGGCCCGGTTCGCGCCACGCTTCCTGACGCACGCCTGCACTTCCAGCACGGCCCGATCGACCTCGTCATCGAGGCCTGGGGCGAGCGCGACGAAGTCCAAGCCGCGTACGTGCAGGCGTGGCGGCGATTCGAGGATATCCTCGGGACGCTCGTGCGCGAGCTGCCGCTGCTTCGCGCCCCGGTCGGAGATGCCTACCCGCTCGCTCGCGGACCGGTCGCGCGGCGCATGGTGGCGGCGGTCTGGCCGCATCGCGAAGCATTCGTCACGCCGATGGCGGCGGTCGCAGGCAGCGTCGCCGACGAGGTCCTCGGGGCGCTCTGCGCCGGACGAACGCTTCGCAAGGCCTACGTCAACGACGGCGGCGATATCGCGCTGCACCTCGCGCCGGGCGAGCGGCTCGCGGCCGGCATCGTCGCCGACCCGCGCTTCGGCGCGCTCGCGGGCACCGCGACCCTCTGCTCCGGGGAACCGGCGCGCGGCATCGCCACCTCCGGCTGGCGCGGGCGCTCGCAATCGCTCGGCATCGCCGACGCAGTGACGGTGCTCGCGCGCAACGCCGCGATGGCCGACGCCGCCGCGACGCTCGTCGCCAACGCCGTCGATATCGGCCATCCCGCGATCCGCCGGCTGCCGGCGCGGCAGGTAAAGGAGGACAGCGACCTGGGAGACCTGCCGGTCACGGTCGCGGTCGGTCCGCTGCCGCCCGAAACCGCGGAGGCTGCGCTAGACTGCGGGCTTCGAGTCGCTGCTGCAATGAAGGCGCGCGGGCTGCTGCAGGCCGCGTACCTGGCGCTGCAAGGCCGAACGCGCGTGTTGCCACCGGAGGAAACCGCTAGAGGAGGAACCCTGCCATGCAAGCTGCAAGACGCGATTCCCTGAAGAGGCTCGCCGCGCTCACCGCCGCGGGCGCCCTTCCCTCGGTCGCCCGCGCCGCCAAGCTCAAGCCGGGCAAGGACGCCGTGCTCATCGTGGTGGACGTGCAGAACTGCTTCGTCACCGGAGGCACGCTCCCGGTGAAGGACGGCGAGCAGGTGGTGCCGACCATCAACAAGCTGGCGAAGATGTTCCAGAACGTGGTGATCACGCAGGACTGGCACACGCCCGGGCACATCTCGTTCGCTTCCGCGCATGCGGGCAAGAAGCCCTTCGAGACCACCAGGCTCCCGTACGGCACGCAGGTGCTGTGGCCCGACCACTGCGTCCAGGGCACGCCGGACGCGGCGCTGCACAAGGATCTCGACATCCCGCATGCGCAGCTGGTGATCCGCAAGGGCTACCACAAGAGCACCGACAGCTACTCCGGCTTCGTGGAGGCCGACCGCAAGACGCAGACGGGGCTTGCCGCCTACCTCAAGGCGCGCGGCATCAAGGAGTGCTACATCTGCGGCCTCGCGACCGATTTCTGCGTCGCGTGGACCGCGCTCGATGCGCGCCGCGCCGGCTTCAAGGCCGCGGTGATCGAGGATGCCTGCCGCGGCATCGACCTGCAGGGCTCGCTCGCCAAGGCCTGGGCGACGATGAAGACCGCCGGCGTGCAGCGCGTGCAGTCGGCAGACCTGCTCGCATGAGGGCGTTGCTCGCCGCGCTGCTGCTGCTCGCGGGCGCCGTCGCGCACGCGACCGGGCGCGTCGAGGTGGTCTATCTGGGCGCCAACGACTGCCCGTTCTGCCGCCACTGGGAGGCTTCGCGCAAGCCCGAGCTGCTCGCCTCGCCCGAGGGCAAGGCGGCGATCTACCACGAGGTGCACGGCGACACGCTGCGCCGGCCGATCGAGACGCGGCACTACCCGAACGAGCTGAAATGGCTCGGCGAGCAGCTGGGCCCCCAGCGCGGCGTGCCGCGCTTCGTGCTGGTGGTGGACGGCAAGGTGACGCTCAACGTCATCGGCACCGAGGCCTACCAGAAAGCATTCCTGCCTGCGCTCCAGCGGGCGGTGGCAACGCAGGTATCAACCGGAGGAGGAAGCAAATGAAATTGCGCAATCTCGCAGCATTCGGCGCCGCGGCGCTGCTCTCGCTCGGCGCGCAGGCGCAGGCGATCAAGGTGGGGGAGCTCAACAGCTACAAGCTCTTCCCCGCCTTCCTCGAGCCCTACAAGAAGGGCTGGGAGCTGGCGCTCGAGGAGATCAACAAGGCGGGCGGCATCAACGGCCGCAAGCTCGAGGTGGTGTCGCGCGAGGACGGCGGCAACCCGGGCGACGCGGTGCGCGTGGCCGAGGAGCTGA
>CAZVHU010000149.1:0-7996 GCA_964627075.1 uncultured Enterobacteriaceae bacterium
TCGGCGCCGCGACCGAGGTCGAGATGAAGGAGAAGAAGGCGCGCGTCGAGGACGCGCTGCACGCCACCCGCGCCGCGGTCGAAGAGGGCGTGGTGCCGGGCGGCGGCGTGGCGTTCCTGCGCGCGCGCGCGGCGCTCAACTCGAAGTTGAAGGGCGACAACCACGACCAGGACGCCGGCATCAAGATCGTGATGCGGGCGCTCGAGGAGCCGCTGCGCCAGATCGTCGACAACACCGGCGACGAGCCCAGCGTGGTGCTCAACAAGGTGGTCGAGGGCAAGGGCAACTTCGGCTACAACGCCCAGACCGCGGAGTTCGGCGACCTGGTGCAGATGGGCGTCATCGACCCGACCAAGGTGGTGCGCTTCGCGCTGCAGAACGCCTCCTCGGTCGCGGGCCTGATGCTCACCACCGACGCGATGGTCGCGGAGCTGGTCGAGGAGAAGAAGGGCGGCGGCGGCCACGGCCACGGCATGCCCGACATGGGCGGCATGGGCGGAATGGACATGTAGCGAACGAAGGTCGCGACATATCCGGCAGCACAGGAGCAGGGGGTCCGGGCCCCTTCCGCAGAGATCGCGCGGAGCGTTTCCGGACCCCCGCGCCCCCCGGTCGCGACGACCGGATCTGCCACGGGACAGGGCGCTGCGGCGCCCTTTTCTTTTGCTAGACTGGCCCGATGCGGATCCTCGTCGCGGAGGACGACACGCTGCTCGCGGACGGCCTGCTGCGCTCGCTGCGCCAGTCGGGCTACGCGGTGGACTGGGTACAGAGCGGCACCGAGGCCGACAGCGCGCTGGATGCCAACGAGTTCGACCTGCTGATCCTCGACATCGGGCTGCCGAAGAAGTCGGGCCTGGAGGTCCTCAAGCGCCTGCGGGCGCGCGACTCGCACACGCCGGTGCTGATCCTCACCGCGCTCGACGGCGTGAACGACCGCGTGCGGGGCCTCGACGCCGGCGCCGACGACTACCTCGCCAAGCCCTTCCAGCTGGCCGAGCTCGAGGCGCGCGTGCGCGCGCTCACGCGCCGCGGCATGGCGGGCAGCCCCACGCTGCTCAAGCACGGCGCGCTCTCCTACGACCAGGTCGGGCGCACCGCTCGCCTCAACGGCGAGCCGATCGAGCTCTCGGCGCGCGAGGTGAGCCTGCTGGAGATCTTCCTGCAGCGCTCCGGGCGCCTCGTGTCCAAGGACCAGCTGGTGAGCCACCTGTGCGAGTGGGGCGACGAGGTGTCCGCGAACGCGATCGAGGTGTACGTGCACCGGCTGCGGCGCAAGCTCGAGCCCGGCGGCGTGCGCATCGTCACGGTTCGCGGGCTGGGCTACAGCCTTGAAAAGCCCGACGCCCGCTAGGTCCTCGCCGCACAGCCTGCTGGTCGAGATCCTCGACTGGCTGCTCGCGCCGCTCATCATCCTGTGGCCGGTGTCGGTGGTGGTCACGTTCTGGGTCGCGAACCACATCGCCAACGTGCCTTACGACCGCGCGCTGCGCGACTCGGTGAGCGCGCTCGCGCAGACGGTGCGTTTCGAGGGCGCGCGCGCGCGCGTGGTGCTGCCGCCGGGGGCCACGACTTTCCTGCGCACCGACGACCTGGATACGATTTTCTTCCAGGTGCGCGGCACGCGCGGCGAGGTGCTGGGCGGCGACGCGGAGCTGCCGGAAATCTTCCCCGACGAGGACCAGGCGCAGAACGTGGTCTACTTCCGTGACGAGGCGTGGCACGGCGACGAGGTGCGCATCGCCTACATGTTCCTGTTCGCGCCCGGCGCGTCGCACCGGCGCGTGCTGATCCAGGTGGGCGAGACGCTGAACAAGCGCCAGCAGCTCGCCAACGAGATCATCCGCGGCGTCATCGTGCCGCAGTTCTTCCTCTTTCCGCTGGTGGCTCTGCTGGTCTGGTTCGGCCTGGAGCGCGGCACGCAGCCGCTGGAGCGCCTGCGCCAGAGGCTGCTCGAGCGCCGCCCCTCGGACCTGTCGCCGATCGACGAGCACGACGTGCCCGAGGAGATCGCGCCGCTGGTGCAGGCGTTCAACCGGCTGATGGAGCGCCTCGCGCACGTGCACAAGGCGCAGGAGCGCTTCATCGCCGACGCCGCGCACCAGATGCGCACGCCGCTCGCCGCGCTGCGCACCCAGCTCGAGTTCGCGTTGCGGCAGAGCGATCCGAAGGAAACGCAGGCGAGCCTGGAGCGCATCCGCGCAAGCGTCGAGCGCGCCGCGCACGGCATCAGCCAGCTGCTGTCGCTCGCGCGCACGCAGGCCGAGGCGCCGCCGCGCTTCGAGCCGGTGGAGGTGAACGAGCTGCTGCGCGAGGTGACGCAGGAGTTCGTGGAGCGCGCGCTCGCCAGGAGGATCGACCTCGGCTTCGAGGCGGCGGCGGAACCCGCGCGGGTGGACGGCAACCCGCTGCTGCTGCACGAGCTGTTCAGCAACCTGGTGGACAACGCGATCCGCTACACGCCTGCTGGGGGACGCGTCACCGCGCGCGTGCGCGCGCGCGAGTTCGTGGTGGCCGAAGTCGAGGACAACGGCATCGGCGTCGACGAGAGCCAGCGCGAGCTGATCTTCGAGCGCTTCTACCGCGCCCCCGGCACCGATGCCTCGGGCTCGGGGCTCGGCCTGCCGATCGTGCGCTCGATCGCCGCGCAGCACCACGCCGCCGTTCAAGTGAAGCCCAACCCCGCGGAGCGCGGCAGCGTCTTCAGCGTCGTGTTCCCGCGCCTGCAGGAGCCGGTCGCGGTGCGCGAGCCCCGGCCCTCGGCCGCGCTGCCGCGGGCGGCTTGATATAATCCGCCGCCTCAAAACGCGCCGCGATCAGGGCGTCGCGTCCAGTCAGGCCAAGTAGCTCAGTTGGTAGAGCAGCGGACTGAAAATCCGTGTGTCGCTGGTTCGATTCCGGCCTTGGCCACCAAATTGATTCGGTTCGCGCCGGGCTAGCGCGCGAATCTGCCTCGCATCCAGCGCATCATCCTCGCCAGCCGCCCGCCGGGGTGCAGTCCCCGCAGGGGATTCCTCGGCAACGACTTCGCGTCGAGCGCGGCCTGCACGCGCCGCCGGATCTCGGCGAGGCCGCCCGGGACGGCTTCAGCGCCCAGCAGGGAGCGTTCTGATTTTCGGTCTCGCATCGGGGTTGTCGCGGCGCGAGGCCCTGGCTGCAGTCCGCGCGACCGGGAAGTCCTGCTCCAGGTCGTCGAGCAGCAGCTGCGCGAGGAAGAACACGAGCTCCAGCTCCAGGAACTCCGGGGTCGGCGCCACGCCGATCGCCTTGAGCGACACCACCTGGTCGCGCACGTCGTCATAGATCTGGCGCAGGTCCTGCGGTCCGACGACCGGCACCGGCTGCTGGCACTCGTCGAACGGCGCCCAGCCGGCGTCGATCGCCTGCACGCGCGCCACGCGCGCCGGCGGCCAGCTCGAGAGGTAGGTGCGCACAGCGACGATCAGCTCGGAGACCTTGCGCGCCCGGGACATGAGGACCACGAAACGGTCCATCTCGCTTGCAGCTTCGTGCGCTTGCATCGCTCTGGCCATCGTTTCCCCCGGCTCCGTTTCCCCCGGCCTCATCCGGCGCATCCCCTGCGTGCCATTCAACTCCAGCCGAAGCGGGCGCGGTGCAAGGCTTTGCAAGGCATGGCGGCGCGCGCCGCTGTTGCGGTGCGTCTTTTGCAATCGCGCTGCGCCGCGAAACGGGCTCACCGCCGCTGCGGGCCTGCCGCACAATGCGCCTGCGGGATGGAGCAGCCGCAACCCTCGTATCACCCTTCGCCCAGCGCGCCCAGGCTGCGCCTGCCGCGCCTCGCGTGCGACGCGCACTTCCACGTCTTCGGCCCGCAGGCGGCGTTTCCCTTCGCCCAGGGGCGGCCATTCACCCCCGCCGACGCGCCCAAGGAAAAGCTCTTCGCACTGCACGCACTGCTCGGCATCGAGCGCGGCGTGTTCGTGCAGTCGACCTGCCACGGCTTCGACAACCGCGTGGTCGAGGACGTGCTCGCGGCGCGGCCGCGCGACTACCGCGGTATCGCGTTGCTGCCGACGGCGGTGGAAGTCGCCGAGTTGCGGCGCCTCGACAAGCTCGGCTTTCGCGGCGTGCGCTTCAATTTCATGCGGCACCTCGGCAAGGCGCCGCCGGTGGAGCAGGCGATTGCGCTCGGCGGGCGGCTTGCCGAAGTCGGCTGGCACCTGCAGATCCACATGGAGCCGGCGCTGATCGGGGAGCTCACGCCCGTTTTCAAGCGCTCGGCGGTGCCGATCGTGATCGACCACATGGGGCGCGTGGACGCGGCGCGCGGCCTCGAGCAACCGGCGTTCCGCGCGCTGCTGGAGCTCATGCGGGACGGGCGCTTCTGGGTCAAGGTGAGCGGCTGCGAGCGCATCTCGCGCCTGGCGATGCCTTTCCCGGATGCGATCCCGTTCGCGCGCAGGCTGGTGGCCGAGTTCGGCGACCGCACCGTGTGGGGCACCGACTGGCCGCACCCGAACCTCGCCACGGTGCCCGACGACGGCAGGCTCGTGGACCTGCTCGCCGCGATTGCGCCCTCGGAAGCGCAGCGCCAGGCGCTCTTGGTGGACAATCCGCGGCGGCTGTACCGCTTCGACTGAGGAGGAGACGATGATCGTTCGCAGACTGATCCTGCTTTGCGCCGCGTCGCTCGCGCCGATGGTCGCGTCCGCGCAGGCCTGTCCCTCGAAGCCCGTGCACCTCATCGTGCCCTTCCCGGCGGGCGGGACGGCGGACATCTTCGGGCGCGGACTCGCGCAGGGCATGACCGCCGGTGCTCAGGCGCATCCACGCCGCGGCGGTCGCGGTGCTGCGCTCGCCCGCGGTGGTCGAGCAGTTCGCCCAAGTGGGCGGCGTCGCCGCGCCCGCCACGCCCGAGTGTAAAGTCACGCTTTACACTTCGGCCTCGCGGCGCCGGCTCGGGCGCGCTCGATCCGGCGCGAGGCGCAGCGAATGGTCGAACTCGACGGCTCATACGGCGAAGGCGGCGGCCAGCTCGTGCGCACCGCGGTTGCGCTCGCGGCGATCGCCGGGAAGCCCGTGCGCATCGCCAACGTGCGTGCGAGGCGCGCGAAGCCCGGGCTTGCGCCGCAGCACCTCGCCGCGGTGCGCGCGGTGGCGAGCCTGTGCGCGGCGGAATGCTCGGGGCTCGAGCCGCGGTCGCGCGAGTTCGGCTTCTCCCCTGGACGTCTCGCCGGCGGCGAGCATCGGTTCGAGGTCGGCACCGCGGGCAGCGTGTCTCTGGTGCTGCAGGCGCTGCTGCCGGTGCTCGCCTGCGCGCCGGAGCGCTCGCGCATCGCCGTCACCGGCGGCACCGACGTGCGCGCGGCGCCGCCGCTCGATTACTTCCGGCACGTGCTGCTCGAGCTGCTCGGCCGCATGGGCGTCAACGTCCGATGCGGGGTGCGCCGCCGCGGCTACTACCCGCGCGGCGACGGAGAAGTGGAAATCTCGGCTGCACCGGGACGGCCGCGCGCGACGGATTTCAAGGGTGGTGCGGGCGCCGCGAAGATCGAAGGGCTCGCGCACGTCGGCAACCTGCCGGCGCACATCGCCGAGCGCATGCGCGGCGCGGCGCTCGAGGCGCTCGGCGGGCGGCGGGCGCGCATCGACACCGCGATTCTCGGAAAGGCCGAAGCGAGCGGGCAGGGCGGCGCGATCGTCCTGTGGGCGAGAGCCGCATGCTCCACGCTCGGCGCGGGGCGCGTCGCCGAGCGCGGCGTGCGCGCGGAGAAGCTCGGCACCGGGGCGGGCGCGGAGCTCGCCGCCGATCTCGCGGCGGGCGCGGCGCTCGATGCGCACGCCGCCGACCAGTTGCTCGTCTGGCTCGCGCTCGCCGGCGGCGGGAGCTTCACCACGCGCGCGCTTTCGAGCCACGCGCGCACCGCGATCTGGCTGATCGAGCAGTTCCTGCCGGTGCGCTTCGCAGTCGCGGAAAGCGGCGGCCTCGCCCGGGTCGAGGTCGGCGGCCGCTGAGCGCGCAGAGGCGTTGACCGCCGTCAAGCAGCCGGGCCGGGGCCGGGATAGGCTTTTTCCCATGCGGGTCGGCACGAACGCCGAGAAGCGGGCAACGCCGCGCGCGGAGGAATTCATCCCCGCCTACGTGCGGCTGCTCGAAACGGGCGAGCTTTCGCGGCGCGTCGAGCTCGCCTGGCGGCACCTCGAGGACTGCGACCTGTGCGCGCGCTATTGCCGCGTCAACCGCCGCGCGGGAATCGAGGGCGCGGTCTGCCGCACCAGCGAGCGCGCGCGCGTCGCGAGCTACGGCCCGCACCACGGCGAGGAGGACGTGCTGCGCGGCTGGCGCGGCTCGGGCACGATCTTCTTCGGCTGGTGCAACCTGCGCTGCGTCTACTGCCAGAACTGGGAGCTGTCGCAGGAGGGCGAGGGGCGCGAGGTCGCGCCCGAGGACATCGCCGCGATGATGCTCGAGCTACAGGCCGAGGGCTGCCACAACGTCAACTTCGTCTCGCCGAGCCACGTCGTGGCGCAGATCGTCGCCGCGGTGGCGATCGCGGCGCGCCGCGGCCTGCGCCTGCCGCTCGTGTACAACACCGGCGGCTACGACAGCCTGGAGGCGCTGCGGCTCCTGGACGGCATCGTGGACATCTACATGCCGGACATGAAGTACGGCGATTCGGGGCTCGCGCGCAAGTACTCCAAGGTGCGCGACTACGTCGCCGCCAACCGCCAGGCGGTGCGCGAGATGCACCGGCAGGTGGGCGACCTGGTCTTGGACGCGCAAGGCGTTGCGCGCCGCGGGCTGCTGGTGCGCCACCTCGTGCTGCCGAACGGCCTCGCCGGCACCGACGAGGTGCTCGCGTTCCTCGCCGGGGAAGTGTCGCGCGACACCTACGTGAACCTCATGGACCAGTACCGGCCCTGCTATCGCGCCGGCGAGTACCCGCAGCTCGCGCGCCCGGTCTCGCGCGCCGAGTACCAGGCGGCGCTCGAGAGCGCCGCGCGCCACGGCATCACGCGCCTGGACAGCCGGGCACCGCTACGCAGGAAGCAGTAGCTCCGGACTCGGCCCGCTTTCGCTCCCATCGGCGTCCATCGGCGGTTCCATCCGCTCTAGTCGCGCACTGCGACCAGCACGACGTTCGAGCCGCCGAAGGCAAAAGAATTCGACATCACCGCGCGCGGGGGCTCCACGCGCTCGGCGCGGTTGGCGACGTGGCGCACCGCGCACGCCGGGTCGGGGTCGGCGAGGTGCGCGGTCGGCGGCAGCACGCCTTCCATGAGGGGCAGCAGCGCCGCCACCATCTCCAGCGCGCCCGCGCCGCCCAAAAGGTGCCCGTGCAGCGACTTGGTGGAGCTCACCGGCACGCGCTCGCCTGCTTCACCGAGCGCCGCGCGGATCGCCTCGCACTCGATCGTGTCGCCGACCACCGTCGCAGTGCCGTGCGCGTTGACGTAGCCGACGTCGTCCGGCGCGACGCCCGACTCGGCGAGCGCTTCGCGCATCGCGCGCACCTGCCCGTCGCGGTCGGGCTTGGACATGTGCACCGCGTCGCACGAATTGCCGTAGCCGGTGACGAGGGCATGGATCCTGGCGCCGCGCGCGCGGGCGCGCGACTCCTCTTCCAGCACCAGCGCCGCCGCGCCTTCGCCGAGCACCAGGCCCGCGCGGCGCCTGTCGAAGGGCTTGCAGCTTGCGGCGGGATCGGCGGCATCGGCCGGCGCGAGCGTGCGCAGCGCCTGCCACGAGGCGAGGACGCCCGGCACGAGCAGCGCCTCGGCGCCGCCCGCGACCATGACCTCGGCGCGCCCGGCCTGGATGGTGCGCATCGCCTCGCCGATCGCCATCGCCGAGGACGAGCACGCGGTGGAGAAATTGGCGAACGGCCCTTTCAGGCCCCAGCGCACGGCGACGTTCGAGGCGGCGGCGTTGCTCATGCCCATCACGACGCTCAAGGGGCGCAGCCGCCAGTCGTTCCTGCCGAACACCTGCGCGTAGGCAGCCTCCATGGTTTGCGCGCCGCCCATGCCGGTG
>CAZVHU010000150.1:0-7982 GCA_964627075.1 uncultured Enterobacteriaceae bacterium
GCCCCACGACGTACAGGTAGCGCCCGGAGTTGGACAGCCGCGAGATGTGCACCGCGTAGCCGGTCTTGACGATGCTGACGATCTGCTTGGAGTCGCCGTCGATGAGGGCCACCTCGCCCGAGTCGCGCAGCGTCACCGAGAATAGGTTGTCGAGGTTGAGCTTGTTCTCCTTTTTCTTCGGCCGCTTGTCGGGCGCGACCAGCACCTTCCAGCTCGCCTTCATCTCCTTCAGGCCGAACTCCGGCGGCATCGGCGGCTCGTGCTGCAGGAAGCGCGCCATGATGTCGACGTCCTTCTCGGTCAGCTCGCCGCTCGTGCCCCAGTTGGGCATGCCGCCCGGCGAGCCGTAGTTGATGAACACCTTGAGGTAGTCCGACCCCCGCGGCTGCGTGATGTCGGGGGTGAGCGGCTTGCCGGTCGCGCCCTTGCGCAGCACGCCGTGGCAGCCGGCGCAGCGCTCGAAGTAGATCTGCTTGGCGCGCTCGAACTCGGCCGCGGTCATCGGCGGCGCCTTGGGGCTCACCACGTCCGGCGCCTCGCCCGGCTTGATCGGCACGGGCGCGCCCCGGTACATCATGTCTTCCTTCGGCGTGCCCGGGTGCACGGGCTTGGCGGCGGGCTTTTGCTGCGCGTGCGCCGAGGCGACGGCCAGGGCGACGGCGAGCGAGACGAGGGCAAGGCGGGGCGCGCGGATCATGGATGCTCCTGTTGGCTCAATCGAGGCGATGATTTCGGGCGAATCTAGACGGGCGGTACCGGGGGCGATTTGACACGCATCAAGCTTTCGGCCACCGGGGCTCGGCGATTGGCGCCGCCTGGGCGCTCGCCCGGGCGGCGCGCTGCTCCCGCTTCTCGCGCCGGTCGATGAGCGGCAGGCAGCGCTGGTCGCTGTAGAAGACGATCTGGCAATCCAGGCAGTAGTGGCACTCGTTGGCGTTGATCTCGCCCGTGGGGCGGATCGCGCGCACCTCGCACAGGTTGTGGCAGGTCTGGCACGGCCGGCCGCACTCCTTGCGCCGCCGCAGCCACCAGTCGAAGACGCGGAAGCGCCCGGGGATCGACAGCGCCGCCCCGAGCGGGCACAGGTACTTGCAGAAGAATTTGCGGTTGAACGCCGAGACCAGGATCAGGCCCGCCGCGTAGGCGACGAACGGCCACTCGCGGTCGAAGCGCAGCGTGATCGCGGTCTTGAAGGGCTCCACCTCCGCCAGGCGCACCGCGTCGCCCATGGATTGCAGCGAGATGCCGAACAGCGCGATCAGGATGACGTATTTCACGCCCCAGAGCCGCTCGTGCACCACCTCCGGGAACTCGTACTGCTTCACGTCGAAGCGGCGCGCGAGCTGCTGCACCAGCTCCTGCAGCGCGCCGAAGGGGCACAGCCAGCCGCAATAGACGCCACGCCCCCAAAGGAGCAGCGTGAAGGCGACGAAGCTCCAGAGGATGAACAGCATCGGGTCGATGAGGAAGGTCTCCCACCTGAATCCCGCCATCACCGCGTGCACGAACGTGAGCACCTGCACGATCGACAGCTGCGCGAGGCCGTACCAGCCGATGAAGAACACCGTGTAGAGAAGGAAGGCGCGCCGCACGCGCTCCAGGAGCCGCGGGCGGCGCGCGAACCAGTCCTGGAACAGCAGGATGAAGTTGAGCGCCGCCACGCCCACCCCCAGCACCGCCACCTGGAACGTGCGCTCGCGCCACACCGCCACCCACAGCGGCTCTCCGCCGGGCGTGGCCGCAGCGGTCGCGCCCGCGGGGGGCGCGAGGCCGCGCGACTCGGCGACCTTCTGCGCGGCGCGCATCAGCGTCTGGTTCTGCACCATGACGGTGATCGTGGCGCCAGAGATGGTGTCGATCGAGGCGTGCCCCGGGCGCTGCGCGCCGACGGCGACGCGGTCGAAGACGTGCTTGCCGCGGTACTGGTCGCCGAAGGCGCGCAGCCGCTCCTCGCTCACGCCGACGGCGAGGATCGGCTCCTGGTGCTCGACGATCGCGACGCCGCGGATGCGGCCCGTGAGGTCGAAGCCGACCAGGCTGTTGATCGGGTGCCCGGAGTACGCCGGGATGCGAACCACGTCGTTGGTGAGGAAGACGTAGCCGACGACCTGGCCGGAGGCATAGGCGGGCGCGGCCCGTGGCTCGCCCTCGAACAGGCCGAAGCGGTCGGCCTCGGGGAACCAGGCGCGCGCTTGCGGGTAGGCCGTGGTGATGTCCTGCGCACGCGCCGCCGTCGCGACGAGCAGCAGCGCGAGCGCGAGCAGGGCGCGCAGAATGCGGCGCATGGAAGCGGAGTTTCGGCTCATCGCGCCGCCGCGGATTTGACCCGGATCAACTTGCGCACCCCTATACTCGCGCGATGAACGCGGGAATTGCGTTGCTGATCGCGTGCCTGGCGGTGTTGCCGGCGCAGGCGGCACGCGTGCAGGAAGTGCGACCCTTGATGGGCACCGTGGTCGAAGTCGTCGCCGAGGGCGCGGACGAAGCCGCGGCGCGCGCCGCCGTCGAGGCGGCGTACCGGGAGATGAACCGGCTCTCGGACCTGATGAACCACTACGACGCGCGCAGCGTGGTGAGCGCAATCAACGACGCCGCGGGCGTGCGTGCCGTGGCGGCGCCGCCGGAGCTGATGGCGGTGCTCGCGATGGCGCAGCGGGTGTCGCAGCGCACGCGCGGGGCGTTCGACGCCACGATCGGGGGCTTGCGCGGCTGGCGCTTCCGGCCTGACGACCCGCACATGCCCGAAGCGACGGAGATCGCGCGCCAGCTGCCGCTCGTGAATTGGCGCGAGGTGGCGCTCGACGAGAACGCGGGCACCGCGATGCTGAAGAAACAGGGCATGCGACTGGACCTGGGCGGCATCGCCAAGATCTACATCCTCGATGCCGGTGCGGAGGCGATCGAGCGCGCAGGTGCCGCGCGCGCGCTGGTGAACGGCGGCGGCGACGTCGTCGCGCGCTCGAAGGGCGCGCCCTGGCGCGTCGGCGTGCGCGACCCGCGAGCGCCGCACAAGCTGCTCGGCGCGCTGGAGCTGCGCCGCGGCATCGTCGCGTCCTCGGGCGATTACGAGCGTTACTTCGAGCGCGGCGGCAGGCGCTACCACCACATCCTCGACCCACGAACCGGCCACCCCTCGCAGGGGCCGCGGGGCGTGACGCTGGTCGCCGAGCGGCTCGAGGCGGTGAACGGCCTGGGCGTCGCGATCATGGTGCTTGGCAAGGAAGAGGGCGTGCGCCTGGTGGAGGCGACGCCGGGGCTGGACGCGCTGATCGCGGACCGCGACGGCAGCGTCTGGATGACGAAAGGAATGCGCGCGCGCCTCAAATGAAAGCCGGGGACAGACCTCCGCATTCCGGTCGAAATTACAGCGCGTTACGCGCAGCAATCGGGGTCTGTCCCCGAATTTACGGCGTCACTTCCACCACGCCGTTCATTTCCGGGTGGGGGCCGCAGGTGTAGCGGTAGGTGCCGGGCTTGTCGAACTTGCGCTCCCAGCTGTCGCCCTGGAACATGCGCTCGCCTTCGGGCAGGCGTTCCTCGCGAAACCAGATCGAGTGGCTGGTACGCTTCTCGTCGTTCACCCACTTCACCGTCGTGCCCGCCTTGACCGTGATTTTCTCGGGCACGAACTTGTAGTCCTTGATGCGCACCTCTGCGGCGCCCTGCGCGAGCGCCGCGCCGGCGACCAGCAGTGCGACGACGCCCGCCGCCAAGCCCCGCACCCCCACTCCTTTACTCCTTCACTCCTTCACTCCTTCACTGCTTCACCACGTTCACATCCGCCTTCGCGTTGTCGAGCCCCAGCGTGTAGCCGAGCGACACGTGGTGGTAGCGCCAGTCGGCGTGGTCGTCGTGGATCGCGAAGCCGAAGTTGTAGGTCTTGCCCGGCGCGAAGGCGTGCGCGCCGACGCCGCCCGCGAGCTTGCGCGTGAACACCACGCTCCAGGTGCCGCCTTCGTTCTTGCCGACGGCGAGGTCCTTCGCCTCCTTCAAGCGGCGCGCTTCGAGCACGTAGCCGGCGCGCGGCGATTCGCTGCTGCGCCACTGCCACATCTCGAGGAACTTGCCCGCCTTGAGCAGGGCGTCGATTTCCGCCGCGGGCCGCACCTTGTCCCAGCCACCGAGGGGCTTTTCCTTCATCTCCAGCGCGGTGCGGCTTTCCTTCAGGTACTTGGTCGGCCCGTTGGAGCGGATGTCGAGCTCCTTGGCGCGCGCGTGCTTGGCGGCGTCGGCGTTGACATCCGGCATCGAGCGCAGGTCGTGGTGGCAGCTCGCCCAGCAGCCGCCCATCGCGGCCCACTCGACCTTGCCGCCTTCCTCGAACATGACCGCGAGCTTGACCGCGTTCTTCTGGTCGATCTTCTTGCCGCCGGCGGGGGGCTGCTTCCACTCGAAGCGCATGTAGAGGTTGCTCGCGTCGTACGCAGCCTGCACCGTCACCGGGATCTGCGGCGCCTTGCCCTTGACCGACGCCGCGTCGGGCTCGAGCTTCTGGCCGCTCACCATCTTCTTGCCCATGTCGGCGGTCTCCTGGTCGTGGCAGCTGGCGCAGGTCTCGCCCTTGCGCATGCCGCGCGCGCCGCCGTGCTCGGTGCCGATGAGCGTCCACTCCATCGAGCCCACTCCGGGGTAGAACACGCCGATCGTCTTTTTCGGCGCCTTGCTCCAGTCGGGCGCGGCCCAGGCGGCGCCTGCGGCGAGCGCCGCGGCCAGCGCGGCGGCGGTTGCGGAAATTGCGAGCTTGGTCGTCATGGTTGGCTCCTGGATGCGGTTACTCGTCCTCTTCCTTCATTCCCTTGGGCTTGCTGTGCGCGATGCCCTTGTGGCAGTCGATGCAGGTCTCCTTGCTCTTGACCGCCATGTCGTGCATCTTCTTCGCGCGCGGCTTCTGCACCTCGGTGTTCATGCTGTGCAGGGTGTGGCAGTTGCGGCATTCGAGCGAGTCGTTGGCCTTCATGCGCTTCCACTCGTGGCGCGCGAGCTCGAGGCGCTTGGCCTCGAACTTCTCCCTGGTGTCGATGGTGCCCATGAGCTTGCCCCAGAGCTCGTTGGTCGCCTTCACCTTGCGGATCATTTTGTCGGTCCACTCGCGCGGCACATGGCAGTCGGAGCAGATGGCGCGCACGCCTGTGCGGTTGGTGTAGTGGATGGTTTTCTTCAACTCCTCGTAGACGTTGTCACGCATCTCGTGGCAGCTGATGCAGAACTCCTCGCGGTTGGTCCATTCGACCACTGTGTTGAAGCCGCCCCAGAACACGACGCCGCCGATCGCGCCGAGCACGACCAGCCCGAGCATTCCGAAGCCCGCGACGCGCGAGCGCAGCGACCTGCCGCCCGCCGCCGTTTCCGTTTCATTTGCTTCCTGCGCCATTTCGTTCTCCGGTTTCCTGTTCGCCCAGCACGGCGCTGCGCCGCATCAATCGTCGCTATGGTCGCGGCGAGCGGGGCCGCAGCGTTTGATTCAGGTTAAGAAACCGCGCCGAGCTCTGAGAAAGCGCGCCGAGCTCTGAGAAAGCGCGCGCCGCAACAGGGAAACGCCGTGCGTCAGTGAGTTATCGCGAGTCAACCGGGCGCTGGTGCCAGGTGGCGCGCCCGGCTGAAATTGATGCGCATCAAGGGAGTGCTCGACGCACGGGACTAAGTTGCGTCGCAGCAGGAGAAAGCAGCATGAACCCCTCGCCGTGCAGCGAACCCGTGAGCATCTCGGGAATCGTCGTGCACGCCGATCCGGCGGCGGCCGAGGCCGTGCGCGCGGCGCTCGATGCGCTTCCGGGGGTCACCACCCACGCCGCGACCGCGGCCGGACAAATCATCGCGACCATCGAGGCGGCAGACGGCGCCGGCTCGCTCGCCGCCTGGCAGCGCATCGGCGCGCAGCCCGGGGTGCTCTCGGTGGCGCTCGCCTATCACCAGATCGAGGATCAACCGGACTTCGAGGCCTGACATGAGACTGACGCGACGCGATTTCATCAAGGCGAACGCCGCTGCGGCGGCGGCAACGGCCGCGGGCGTGACGCTCGCGCCCCGGGCGGCGGCTCAAGGGCGCGACGACGGCGTGCGCTGGGACAAGGGCGTGTGCCGTTACTGCGGCACGGGCTGCGGCGTGCTCGTCGGCGTGCGCGACGGGCGCGTGGTGGCGACGCAGGGCGACCCGGAGGCGCCGGTCAACAAGGGCCTGAACTGCATCAAGGGCTACTTCCTCGCCAAGATCCAGTACGGCAAGGACCGCCTCACTACGCCGCTGCTCAGGAAGAAGGACGGCAGGTACGACAAGAACGGCGAGTTCACGCCGGTGACGTGGAAGGAAGCGTTCGACGTCATGGAGGACAAGTGCAAGGCCGCGCTGAAAGCGGGCGGGCCCGCCGCGGTCGGCATGTTCGCCTCCGGGCAGTGGACCATCTGGGAAGGAGTGGCCGGCGCCAAGTTCATGAAGGCGGGGCTGCGCTCCAACAACATTGACCCCAACGCGCGCCACTGCATGGCGAGCGCGGTCGCGGGCTTCATGCGCACCTTCGGCATCGACGAGCCGATGGGCTGCTACGACGACGCCGGCCATGCCGACGCCATCGTGCTGTGGGGCGCGAACATGGCCGAGATGCACCCGATCCTGTGGTCGCGCGTCACCGACCGCAGGTTGACGGCCAAGCACGTGAAGATCGCGGTGCTCTCCACCTTCGGCAACCGCTCCAGCGAGCTCGCGGACCTCGAGCTGATCTTCAAGCCGCAGACCGACCTCGCGATCCTCAACTACATCTGCAACTACATCATCCAGACCGGCGCGGTGAACGAGGACTTCGTCAGGAAGCACGTCACCTTCCACCGCGGCGTCACCGACATCGGCTACGGGCTGCGGCCCAACCACCCGCTCGAGCAGGTGGCGATGAACAACGGCTATCCCGGCGCCGACGGCAAGCCCAAGGGCGATCCGAACCGCTTCGCGGCAATCACGTTCGACGAGTTCAGGCAGTTCGTCGCCGAGTACACCGCCGACAAGGTGTCCGTGCTCTCGGGCGTGCCGAAGGAAAAACTGGAGGCGCTGGCCAAGCTCTACGCCGACCCGAGGACGAAGGTCACGTCCTACTGGACCATGGGCTTCAACCAGCACGTGCGCGGCACCTGGGTCAACAACATGATCTACAACGTGCACCTGCTCACCGGGAAGATCTCCGAGCCGGGCAACAGCCCGTTCTCGCTCACGGGGCAACCCTCGGCGTGCGGCACCGCGCGCGAAGTCGGGACTTTCTCGCACCGGCTGCCCGCCGACATGGTGGTGGTGAATCCCGCGCACCGCGCGCTGTCGGAGAAGCTCTGGAGCCTGCCCGAGGGGCTGCTCCCGGGGAACATCGGCTACCACGCGGTGCTGCAGGACCGCATGCTGAAAGACGGCAAGCTCAATTTCTACTGGACCTTCTGCACCAACAACATGCAGGCGGGCCCGAACCTGAGCCAGGAGCGCTACCCGGGGTTCCGCGATCCGCGCAACTTCGTGGTGGTGTCCGACGCCTACCCGACGGTGACCGCGCTCGCTGCGGATCTCATCCTGCCGGCGGCGATGTGGACCGAGAAGGAGGGCGCCTACGGCAACGCCGAGCGCCGCGGCCAGTTCTGGCGGCAGCAGGTGAGGGCGCCGGGCGAGGCACGCTCCGACCTCTGGCAGATCGCGGAGTTCTCCAAGCGCTTCAGGACCGACGAGGTGTGGCCCGCCGAGATCCTCGACAAGAACCCGCAGTACAAGGGCAAGACGCTCTACGAGGTGCTGTTCGCCAACGCGGCCACCACCCGGTACGGCCTGGACCAGCTGCAGAAGGGCTTCGACAACGACGAGGCGAAGCACTTCGGCTTCTACATCCAGAAGGGGCTGTTCGAGGAGTACGCGGCGTTCGGCCGCGGCAAGCAGCACGACCTGGCGCCGTTCGACGACTACCACAAGGTGCGCGGCCTGCGCTGGCCGGTGGTGAACGGCAAGGAGACGCTGTGGCGCT
>CAZVHU010000151.1:0-7935 GCA_964627075.1 uncultured Enterobacteriaceae bacterium
GTAGCCCTCCATCGCCGCCTGCAGCGCGCAGATCGGGTCGATCTCGGTCACCCACACCTGCGCCTGCAACCCGCGCAGCGCCTGCGCCGAGCCCTTCCCGACCTCGCCGTAGCCGCACACCACCGCGACCTTGCCGGCGACCATCACGTCGGTGGCGCGCTTGATGCCGTCCAGCAGCGACTCGCGGCAGCCGTAGATGTTGTCGAACTTGGACTTGGTGACCGAGTCATTGACGTTGATCGCGGGGAAGAGCAGGCGCTTTTCCTTCGCCATCTGGTACAGGCGATGCACGCCCGTGGTGGTTTCCTCGGTCACACCGCGGATTTCCTTGGAAATCGCGCTGTACCAGCCGGGGCTCGCGGCAAGGCGCTTCCTGATCGAGGCGAAGAGCGCTTCTTCTTCCTCGCTCGCAGGCCTGGCGAGGACCGAGGGGTCGGCTTCGGCGCGCCGCCCCAGGTGCATGAGCAGTGTCGCGTCGCCGCCGTCGTCGAGGATCATGTTGGGGCCGCGCACTTCGCTCCCGCGCCCGAACTCGAAGATGCGGTGCGTGAACTCCCAGTACTCGGGCAGCGACTCGCCCTTGTAGGCGAACACCGGCGTGCCGCCGGCGGCGATTGCCGCGGCGGCGTGGTCCTGCGTGGAGAAGATGTTGCACGACGCCCAGCGCACTTCCGCCCCGAGCGCACGCAGCGTCTCGATCAGCACCGCGGTCTGGATCGTCATGTGCAGCGACCCGGCGATGCGCGCGCCCTTGAGCGGCTGACTGGCGGCGAACTCGGCGCGGATCGCCATCAGCGCCGGCATCTCGTGCTCGGCGATGGCCATTTCCTTGCGCCCCCAGTCGGCGAGCGCGAGGTCGGCGACCTTGTAGTCGCCGCGGGCGATGTTGTCTGGCTTGAGGACAGCGTTCATCTTTCACTCCTTGGCGAAAGACCCGCTGTGCCGGGCACGCTCACCCGGGACAGTGGGTGAGCGCCGTTGGATCAGAACCTGAGCCTGGCCCCGGCGCGCATCGAGCGGGGGGTTGCAGCGCTCCTCAGGTGGCGGCTATTTTACGCTCACCCTACCCCCGAAGGAAAGCCGATGGCCGCCAAGTACCTGTTCATCGCCGCCATGGACGTGGATCCCGACAAGGAAGCCGTGTTCAACGAGGTCTACGACCGCGAGCACATCCCGCTGATCCTCAAGGTGCCGGGGGTGCTGTCGGCGCGGCGCTACGTGAGCGAGCCGCTCACCATGGTGATCGGCGGCGAGAAAAAGACCATCGCAGCCCCGGGCGAGCCGCGCTACAGCGCCGTCTACGAGCTCGAGAGCCCCGCGGTGCTGACGAGCGAGGCCTGGGCAAGAGCGGTCGACGCCGGGCGCTGGCCGACCGAAGTGCGGCCCTACACGCGCAACCGGCGGCACACGCTGCGCAGGCTGATGTAGCGGCCCGACTGTAAAGCCTGACTTTACACTTGGCGGCCGCAGGCCCGCCTCGCCGCGGCGCAGCCGCCGCTGCGAAGCGGCTACGCCGCGGCCTTGAGCGCGAGCGCCTTGTCGGTCGCTTCCCAGGTGAACTCGGGCTCCTCGCGGCCGAAGTGGCCGTAGGCGGCGGTCTTCTCGTATATCGGCCGCAGGAGATCCAGCATTTGTATGATGCCTTTGGGACGCAGGTCGAAGCTGCGCAGCACCATCGCCGCGAGCTTGTCGTCGGAAATCTTTCCCGTGCCCTGCGTGGTCACCATCACGCTGGTGGGCTGCGCCACGCCGATGGCGTAGGAGACCTGAACCAGGCACTTGGAGGCGAGCCCCGCGGCGACGATGTTCTTCGCTACGTAGCGGGCCGCGTAGGCCGCCGAGCGGTCGACCTTCGAGGGATCCTTGCCCGAGAACGCGCCGCCGCCGTGCGGCGCCGAGCCGCCGTAGGTGTCGACGATGATTTTGCGGCCGGTGAGGCCGCAGTCGCCCTTCGGTCCGCCGATCTCGAAGCTGCCGGTGGGGTTGACCAGGAACTTCACCTTGCCCTTCAACATGTTCTTCGGCAGCACCGGCTTGATGACGGTCTCGATCACCGCTTCCTCGATCTGCTCGTGCTGCATGCCGGGCGCGTGCTGCGTGGAGAGCACCACGGTCTCGATCGCGTCGGGCTTGCCGTTCACGTATTTCACCGTCACCTGCGACTTGGCATCGGGGCGCAGCCACGCCAGGCGCCCGTCGCGCCGCACCTCGGCCTGGCGCTCGACCAGGCGGTGCGAGAGGTAGATCGGCAGCGGCATCAGGCTCGGGGTTTCGTCGCATGCGTAGCCGAACATCAGGCCCTGGTCGCCCGCGCCCTGCTCGAGGTCCAGGCCCTTGCCTTCGTCCACGCCCTGCGCGATGTTGGGCGACTGCTGGCCGTAGGCGACAAGCACCGTGCAGGTGTGCGTGTCGAAACCGATCTTCGGGTCGGTGTAGCCGATGCGCTTGATGGTCTCGCGCGCCACCTCGTCGTAATTGACGTGCGCGCGCGTCGTGATCTCGCCGGCGAGCACCACCAGGTTGTCCTTCACCAGGGTCTCGGCGGCGACGCGCGAGGTCTTGTCCTGCTTTAGAATCGCGTCGAGCACCGCGTCGGAAATCTGGTCCGCAACCTTGTCCGGATGGCCCTCGGAAACCGACTCGGAAGTAAACAGGAATTCGCTCATGGGCTGGTCTGAAAAAAGGGTTGCAAGGATACCAAAGTTTGCTGCGCCCCAATAGAGTTCGCGCACGATCTCGCGCGCCGCGATGCGTGCGTTGATGCACCTGCTGGCGCGCCTGCCGCTGCCGTTGCTGCATTGGCTCGGCGCGGCGCTCGGCTGGGCAGTGTATGGGCTGTCTCCCGCCTACCGCCGGAACCTGCGTGCCAACCTGGAAAGCGCCGGCTATCGCGATGCGCGCGTGCGCCGCGCAGCGATCGCGGAAGCCGGCAAGATGGCGCTCGAGGCGCCCAAGGTCTGGCTGCGGCCGCGTGCCGAGACGCTGCCGCTGGTGCGCGAAATCGACGGCCGCGAGCACGTCGAAGCTGCGCTCGCCGCAGGCAAGGGCATCGTGTTTCTCACGCCGCACCTGGGCTGCTTCGAGATCGCGCCGCAGGTCGCCGCGGAGTACTTTCCCGTCACCGCGCTCTACCGCGCGCCCAAGATCGCCTGGGCGCAGGCGCTGGTGGAGGAGGGCCGCGCGCAGCGCAACGTGCGCCTTGCCTCGGCCGACCTGCAGGGCGTGCGCGAGCTGGTGGCGGCGCTGATGCGCCGCGAGGCGGTGGGAATCCTCCCCGACCAGGTGCCCGGCGCGGGCGAGGGCGAGTGGGCCGAGTTCTTCGGCCGTCCCGCCTACAGCATGACGCTCGCGGGAAAGCTCGCCGCGCGCCCGGGCGTCGCTTGCCTGGTGGCGATCGCGGAGCGCCTGCCGCGCGGCCGCGGCTACGCGATCCGCATCCGGCCGGCGCCCGAGCCGCTGCCCGGCGAGCCGGCGACGCGGCGCATCAACCGCGCGATCGAGCAAGCGGTGCGCGAGTGCCCCGAGCAGTACCTGTGGGGCTACAACCGCTACAAGACGCCGCGCGGCGCGCGGCCGATGCCGGGCGCGGGCGCGCGGGCATGACGTGGCTCGCCGCCGCGCTGCTGTGGCTGCTGCGCCTGTTGCCGCTCGGGGCCCTCGCCGCGCTCGGCGACGCGCTCGGCGCGGCGCTTTTCTGGCTGGTTCCGGAGCGGCGGCGCGTGACGCGCATCAACCTGGAGAAGTGCTTTCCGCGGATGGCGCCCGAAGAACGCGAGCGGATCGCGCGTGCACATTTCCGCGCCTTCGCGCGCAGCGCGCTGGAGCACGCGATCCTGTGGTGGTCGCGCCGCGCGCGCATCGAGCGTCTTGTGCAGGTCGAGGGACTGGAGCGCCTGCGGCGACTGGGCGATGCGCCGGCAATCCTGTTCGTGCCGCACTTCGTGGGGCTCGATGCGGCGTTCACGCGACTCTGCTGCGAGCTCGACATGGTCGGGATGTACTCCAACCAGAAGAACGCCGTGCTCGGGCGGCTCCTGTGGCACGGCCGCAACCGCTTCGGCAGCCAGAAGGCAGTATCGCGCCAGGAAGGCGTGCGGCCCCTGATTGCCGGCATGCGCGAAGGGCGGCCGCTTTACTACCTGCCGGATCAGGATTACGGTCGGCGCGATGCGCTGTTCGTGCCCTTCTTCGGCGTGCCCGCGGCCACGATCCCCGCGCTGTCGCGCATCGCGCAGATCACGGGGGCGAAGGTGCTGCCGTGCATCGCGCGCATGCTGCCCGGCGGCGCCGGCTACCGCGTGACGATCGAGCCGCCGTGGGAGAGCTTTCCGACGCAGGACCTTTTCGCCGACACGCTGCGCATGAACCAGTTCATCGAGCGCAGGATCCTCGAAATGCCGGAGCAGTACCTGTGGAACCACAAGCGCTTCAAGACGCGCCCCGAGGGCGAGCCGGGGTTCTATGGCTGAGGTGAAGCGCCTGCGCGCCGCCGTGATCGGCGTGGGCCACATGGGGCGATTCCACGCCGAGAAAGTCGCGGCGAGCGGTGCCGCGGAGCTCGCCGCGGTGGCCGACAGCAACGCGGCGCGCGCGCAGGAGGTCGCCACGGCGCTCGGCTGCCGCGCCGAGACCGATTTCCGCGCGCTGCTCGGCTCGATCGACGCGGCCTTCGTCGCCGTGCCGACCGCGGCGCACCGCGAGGTGGTCGGGGCGTGCCTCGAGGCCGGAATTCACGTGCTGGTGGAAAAGCCCATCGCGCGCACGCTCGCCGAGGCCGACGAGCTGCTCGCGCTGGCGGCGCGCAAGGGCCTCACGCTGCAGGTCGGGCACCTCGAGCGCTTCAACCCGGCGTTCGCAGCGCTCGCGGCGCAGCCCGGGCGGCCGCTGCTCATCGACATCGAGCGGCTGGCGCCCTTCAAGGCGCGCGGCACCGACATCGACGTGGTGCTCGACCTGATGATTCACGACCTGGACCTGGTGCTCGCGCTGGCGAGCGCGCCGGTCGAGCAGGTGAGCGCGGCCGGCTACCACGTGCTCTCGGACGCCATCGACATCGCCAACGCGCGCATCGAGTTCGCCGACGGCTGCGTGGCGAGCATCTCGGCAAGCCGCGTCAGCCAGGCGCCGGTGAGGAAATTGCGCATGTTCCGGCCCGAGCTCTACGTCTCCGCCGACTTGCACGGCCAGCGCCTGCGCATGGCCCGAAAGACCGCGCGCGGCATCGAGGAGAGCGAGCAGGCGTTCGAGCGCGGCGACGCGCTCGCCCTCCAGACCGCCGCGTTCCTCGCAGCGGTGCGCGAGCGCTCGGCGCCGATCGTGAGCGGCGAGCAGGGCAGGCGGGCGCTCGAGCTCGCGCTGAAGGTCGGGGGGCTGGTGCAGGCGCGCCTCGCGCGCATGGGAGCCTCGCGATGAGGCGCCTTCCGCCGACCGCGCTCGGGGGGCGCGGGGGGGCCGGGAAGGCTCCGATCGCCGCTGCCGGAAGGGGCCCGGTCCCCCTGCTTCGATGATTCCGATAGCCGACCCGGCAGCCGAGTATCGCGAGCTGCGCTCGGAGATCGAGGCCGCGGTGCACCGGGTGCTCGCCTCGGGCCGCTACATCCTCGGGCACGAGGGGCAGGCACTGGAGCGCGAGATCGCCGCGTATGTCGGCGCGCCGCATGCCGTGGGCGTCGCCTCGGGCACGGACGCGCTGCACCTTGCGCTGCGCGCAGCGGGCATCGGCCCCGGCGACGAGGTCGTGCTGCCTTCGTTCACGTTCGTCGCGACGGCCGAGGCGGTCGGCTACGTCGGCGCGACGCCGGTGTTCGCCGACATCGATGCGGAGACCTTCTGCCTCGATCCGCGCTCGCTGGAGAAGTGCCTTGGCCCGCGCAGCCGTGCAGTCATCGCAGTTCACCTCTATGGCCAGACCGCGCCGCTTGCGCAGATCACCGAGATCTGCCGGGAGCGCAAGCTCGTGCTCATCGAGGACTGCGCGCAGTCGCTCGGCGCCGACGAGGGCGGACGGCGCGCGGGCGCCTGGGGCGACTTCGGCTGCTTCTCGTTCTACCCGACGAAGAACCTCGCTGCCGCCGGCGACGCCGGGATGGTGACTGCCCGCGACGCGCAGGCCGCCGAGCGCATTCGGATGCTGCGCCACCACGGCAGCCGGCAGGCCTACCTCCACGAGGTGCTCGGCTACAACAGCCGCCTGGACGAGATCCAGGCGGCCATCCTGCGCGTCAAGCTCGCGCACCTCGATCGATTCAACGCTGCGCGGGCGGCGAACGCGCGCACCTACTCGAAGCTGCTCTCCGGAACCGGTCTCGCGCTGCCGAAGCAGCACGACCGCGGCACGCACGTGTGGCATCAGTACACGGTGCGGAGCGCGCGGCGCGATGCGCTGCGCTCCGCCCTTGCGGAGGCGGGCATCGCGAGCATGATTTACTACCCGGTGCCGCTGCACCGGCAGCCGCTCTATGCGGGGCAGTGCGCCGGGATTTCGCTGCCGGCGACGGAAGAGGCGGCGCGCACGGTGCTATCGCTGCCGATGTACGCGCAGCTCGGCGAAACGGGCGTGCGGCGCGTGTGCGAGGCGCTGCGCGCGGCGCTTCACCGCTAGAATCGCGCGCCATGTTCCGCAACCCCGGCAACGAGGAGCTGCGCGCGCTGCTCGCGCGCGTGAAGCGCATCGCCGTGGTAGGCGCCTCGCCCAACGCCGAGCGCCCGAGCCACCGCATCGCCCGGCGGCTGATGGAGTGGGGCTACGAGGTGGTGCCGGTGCGCCCGGCGCTCAAGGAATTGTTCGGGCTCAGGGCCTACGCGAGGCTTGCGGACGTTCCCGGCAGGATCGACCTCGTGAACGTCTTCCGCGCGGCCGACCGGCTCGGGCCGCTCATCGAGGAGTGCATCGCGCGCGGCGTGCCGGCGATCTGGATCCAGCAGGGAATCGTCAACGAGGCCGCCGCGGAGAGAGCGCGCGCCGCCGGCATCGAGGTGGTGATGGACCGGTGCATCTCGGTCGAGCACCGCAGGCTGATGCAATGAAGCTCGCCTTCACCAAGATGCAGGGCGCGGGCAACGATTTCGTCGTCGTCGACTCGAGCGCGGCGCCGTTCGCGCTGTCGGCCGCGCAGCTCAGGCGCCTCGCCGACCGGCATTTCGGCGTCGGCTGCGACCAGGTGCTGGTGGTCGAGAAGGCGCAGTCCTCCGGCGCCGACTTCCGCTACCGCATCTTCAACGCCGACGGCGGCGAGGTCGAGCAATGCGGCAACGGGGCGCGCTGCTTCGTGAAATTCGTGCACGCGAAAGGCCTGTCCGCGAAGCGCGAGCTGCGCGTGGAGACCCTCGCGGGGGTGATCGTGCCGCGCCTCGAGGCCGACGGCGAGGTGTCGGTGGACATGGGGCCTCCCGCGCCGGAGTCGCCGCTCGTGCAGGCGATCGAGGTGGGCGGAGCACGGGTGGAGGTGGCGCTGCTGTCCATGGGCAACCCGCACGCGGTGCAGGTGGTCGCCGACGTGGACGCAGCGCCGGTGGCGACGCAGGGCCCGCTGATCGAGCGCCATGCGCGCTTTCCCGGGCGCATCAACGCCGGCTACATGCAGGTGCTCGACCGGCGCCGCATCCGGCTGCGCGTCTACGAGCGCGGCGCGGGCGAGACGCTCGCCTGCGGCACCGGCGCCTGCGCCGCGGTCGTCTCTGGCGTGCTGCGCGGGCTGCTCGACTCGCCGGTCGCGGTCGAGACGCGCGGCGGCACGTTGACCATCGCGTGGGCGGGCGGCGACAATCCGGTCTGGATGAAGGGCCCAGCCGAGCCGGTCTACGAAGGCTCGATAGAAATAGGGGAGCTCTGAGCAAGTTCCGCGTGCGCGACGGTGGCGATTTTGGCGCAGGGCTAGACAGCGGACGCCGCCGTGTACTTTATGTCCACAAGGCGGCCGATGGCGACGCCATGCG
>CAZVHU010000152.1:0-7893 GCA_964627075.1 uncultured Enterobacteriaceae bacterium
CGGGTGGAAGAAGGCGAAGCAGCGCCGGTCGGCCTGCAGCCGCCGCCGCAGGTCGTCCCAGCCCTGGATCGCGTGCACCGCCTCGTAGCGGATGAGCTTCTCGAGCACGATCGCCGGGGTGTGCCAGTCGATGCGCTCCAGCCGCAGGAAGCCGCGGTTGAACCACGAGCGCAGCAAGTGCAGCAGGTCGACATCGATGAGGCGCCAGTCCGGATGCGCGTCGAGCCCCTGCTGCAGGTCGGCGCGCATCTGCACCAGCGCTGCCGTGCCGCCAGGGGCCATGTTGAGGCGCCTGAACAGTTCCTGGCGCAGCGGCTCTACGACGTCCTGGAGACGCAGCAGGTTCGCCGGCGTCGGGTCGTCGCGGTAGGCATCGGCCGCGCGCCCGACCACCGCGGGCTGCGGCGAGAACTCCTTCGCCAGCACGTCGAAGTATTGCGCGCGCGCCGCGGCATCGAGGCCGCTGTATGCTGCAAGCGCCTCGCGCGCGAGTGCCGCGCCGGACGCCTCGCCGCGTTCGCTCAGCAGCGCGCGGCCCAGCGAGAGCGCAGCGCGAGCCCTTGCGTCGATTGCGGGCGCGCGGCCCAGGATGCGGTCGAGCAGCGACGCCAATGCCGCCGTCCTTGCTACGCCGTCGCCGCTGCAGTTCGCGCTTCGCTCACCAGGCGGTCGGCCTCGGCTCCGGCGATGCGCTCGATGTCGTCCTGGTACTTGAGCAGCACGCCGAGGGTGTTGTTGACCGTCTCGGGGTCGAGCGCGATGCGGTCGAGCGCGACGAGACAGTTCGCCCAGTCGATGGTCTCCGCCACGCCCGGCAGCTTGAACAGGTCCACCGAGCGCAGCCGCTGCACGAAGGCGACCACCTCCTTCGACAGCGCCGCGGCGGCGCGCGGCGCCTTGCGCCGGAGGATCTCCAGCTCGCGCGCGGCGTCCGGGTAATCCACCCAGTGGTAAAAGCACCGTCGCTTCACCGCGTCGTGGATCTCGCGCGTGCGGTTGGAGGTGATCACCACCACCGGCGGCTCGGCCGCCTTCAGCGTGCCGATCTCGGGGATCGTCAGCTGCCAGTCCGAGAGCACCTCGAGCAGGTAGGCCTCGAACGGCTCGTCGGTGCGGTCGAGCTCGTCGATCAGCAGCACGGGTGCCGCGCCCTTGGCGCCTTCCAGCGCGCGCAGCAGCGGCCGCTTGATGAGGAACTTCTCGGAAAAGATGTTCTGCGAGAGCTTGTCCTTCGATTTCTCGCCCGCGGCTTCCGCCAGGCGAATTTCGATCATCTGCCGCGAGTAGTTCCACTCGTAGGCCGCCTGGGCGATGTCGAGGCCCTCGTAGCACTGCAGCCGGATCAACTCCCGGTCCAGGGCCCCGGCCACCACCTTGGCGATCTCGGTCTTGCCCACCCCGGCCTCGCCCTCCAGGAACAGGGGCCTCTGCATGGCGAGCGCCAGATACAGGGCCGTGGCAAGGCTGCGGTCGGCCACGTAGTCGGCCGAGGACAGCAGCTGGTGGGTTTCATCTATCGAGCGGGGGTTGGGGCGGGGCATCGGCTCTTGCGCAGTGCGGAAAGTGGCCCATTTTCCGGCATTTGCCCCCCCGCCGCCACCCGGAATGTGAATTTTCCGCATCCGGCCTGTGCATCCGGGCGCTGAATGCTGCAGCGCGAGCGGCGCAACCTGCCTCCCAGCAGGATCGAATTGAGGGAGGCAACGATGTTCGGACTACTCAAAGTGCCGCGCGAATCCCCGGTCGCAGCGGAGTCGCCCCGTGCGGGCGTCCGGGCCGGATTGATCGGCATGTGGAAGCTCCGCGCCATCGAGCGCCTGCCGGGCAGCGGGCGCGAGGCTGGCGGCGATGCGGCTGGGCGCGCCTACATCATCTTCACGCCGCGCGGTCGCTTCCTGTCGCTGGTCGAGGGTGACCAGAGCCTGTCCGAAACCGATGCCTCGGCGGTGTCCCTGTTCCGCGCCACCTTCGCCTACACGGGCGCCTACCGCATCGAGGGCGACGCCTGGATCACGCGAGTGGACCGCACCTGGAACGACGCCAGCGTGGCCGACGAGCACACCCGCTTCTTCGACCTCGACGGCGACCGCCTCACCGTGATGCCGGTGTTCAGGCCGCGCGGCAGCGGCGGCGGCACGATCGGCGACTCGGCGTTCGTCTTCGAGCGCATGAAAGGCTAGAGCCAGGTTCACCTCCTCCCTCCTGGCGACGCCCGCGGCAGCTTCGTTGCCGCGGGCGTTTTTTTGCCCGCCGCAAGGCAAAAAAAAGCCCGCGCAGCGCGCGGGCGATCCCCCTGCTCCTCCGCTACGTTCTGTTTACTTGAGCGCCGCCTCGACCGCGCGCCTGGCCATGACCGTCACGAGGTGCGCCCGGTACTCGGCGCTCGCGTGCAGGTCGGAATTGAGGCCGGCCGCCTTCTGCTTGATGTTCGCGACCGACGACGGATCGAACTTGGCGGCGAGCGCCTTCTCCATGTCGACTTGCCGGAATACGCACGGGCCGGCGCCGGTCACCGCCACGCGCACGGCTCCTCCAAAATCGGCGACGAACACCCCCACGATGGCGAAGCGCGAGGCCTGGTTCTTGAACTTCATGTAGGCGGCGCGCCTGGGCACCGGGAACTGCACCGCGGTGATGATCTCGCCCTTGCCGAGAGCGGTCTCGTACAGGCCCTTGAAGAACTTGTCGGCCTCGTGCTTGCCCTTGTTGGTGACGATGGTGGCGCCCAGGCCCAGCACCGCGGCGGGGTAGTCGGCCGCCGGGTCGCTGTTGGCCAGCGACCCTCCAAGCGTGCCCATCTCGCGCACCTGCCTGTCGCCGATGGTGCCGGCGAGGGCGGCGAGCGCGGGAATCGCCTTCTGCACGTCCGCGGAAGCCGCGACCGCGGCGTGGCGCGTCATCGCCCCGATGGTGACCGTCCTGCCGTCGGACTTGATCCCGGCGAGGTCCTTGATCGCGCCCAGGTCCACGACGTCGGACGGCGAGGCGAGGCGCAGCTTCATCGTCTGCACCAGCGTTTGCCCCCCTGCGAGCAGCTTCGCCTCGCCCTTGGCGGCGAGCGCGGCGGCGTCGTTCAGGTTCGCGGGGCGGTGGTACTTGAATGCATGCATGGTGGTCTCCTTAAGCGGCTTTTTTCTTCTGCAGCGCCTGCCACACCGTCTGCGGCGTCGCCGGCATCGCGAGGTCCTTGACGCCGAGCGCGTCGGTGATCGCGTTCATGAGCGCTGCCGGCGCGCCGATCGCTCCGGCCTCGCCGCAGCCCTTCACGCCCAGCGGATTGTGCGTGCAGGGCGTCTCGCGCGTGTCCACCTTGAACGAGGGCACGTCGTCGGCGCGCGGGATGCTGTAGTCCATGAACGAGCCGGTGACGAGCTGTCCGCTCTGCGGGTCGTAGTGGCAACCCTCCGTCAGCGCCTGGCCGATGCCCTGCGCGAGGCCGCCGTGGACCTGTCCCTCCACGATCATCGGGTTGATGATCTTGCCGAAGTCGTCCACCGCCACCCAGCTCTCGATCTTCACCTTGCCGGTCTCGGGGTCGACCTCGACCTCGCACACGTAGGTGCCGGCGGGGAAGGTGAAGTTGGACGGGTCGTAGAACGCGTTCTCGTTCAAGCCCGGCTCGAGCTTGTCGTGCGGGTAGTTGTGCGGCACGTAGGCCGCGAACGCCACCTCGCCGAACATCTTCTTCTTGTCGGTGCCCTTGACGGTGTAGACGCCGCGGTCGTACTCGACGTCGCCCTCGGCGGCTTCCATCAGGTGCGCGGCGATCTTCCTGCCCTTGGCGATGATCTTGTCCAGCGCCTTCATGATCGCGGTGCCGCCCACGGCGATCGAGCGCGAGCCGTAGGTGCCCATGCCGAACAGGATCTTGGAGGTGTCGCCGTGCACGATGTCGACGTTCTCCACCGGGATGCCGAGCCGGTCGGCGACCACCTGCGCGAAGGTGGTCTCGTGGCCCTGGCCGTGCGAGTGCGAGCCGGTGAACACCGTCACGCTGCCCGTCGGGTGCACGCGGATCTCGCCCGCCTCGAAAAGGCCCGCGCGCGCGCCGAGCGAGCCGGCGACGGCCGAGGGTGCGATGCCGCAGGCCTCGATGTAGGCCGCGTAGCCCAGGCCCCGCAGCTTGCCCTTCGCCTCGGAGGCCTTCCTGCGCGCGGCGAATCCGGCGACGTCGGCCATCTTGGTCGCCGCATCCAGCGTCGCATCGTAGTTGCCGGTGTCGTAGAGCAGCGCAACCGGCGTCTGGTACGGGAAACTGCGGATGAAGTTCTTGCGGCGGATCTCGGCCGGGTCGATCTTCATCTCGCGCGCCGCGGTCTCGACCAGGCGCTCGACGACATAGGTCGCCTCGGGGCGCCCCGCGCCGCGATAGGCGTCCACGGGCGAGGTGTTGGTGAACACCGCGGTCACCTGGCAGTGAATCAGCGGCGTGGTGTACTGCCCGGCGAGCAGCGTCGCGTACAGGATCGTCGGCACGCACGAAGCGAAGGTGGACAGATACGCCCCGACGTTCGCCACGGTGTTGACGCGCATGGCGAGGAACTTGCCGTCCTTGTCGAGCGCCAGCTCGGCGATCGTGTTGTGGTCGCGGCCGTGCGCGTCCGAGAGGTAGGACTCGGCGCGGTCGGCGGTCCACTTCACCGGGCGGTTGAGCTGTTTCGAGGCCCAGGTGACGACGACGTCCTCGGCGTAGAGGTAGATCTTGGAGCCGAAGCCGCCGCCGACGTCGGGCGCGACCACGCGCACCTTGTGCTCCGGAAGGCCCATCACGAACGCGGTCATCAGCAGCCGCTCGACGTGCGGGTTCTGGTTGGCGACGTAAAGCGTGTAGCTGTCCTCGGCGCGGTTGTAGGAGCCGTTCACCGCGCGCGGCTCGATCGCATTCGGCACCAGGCGGTTGTTGACGAACTCGAGCTTGGTGACGTGCGCCGCCTTGGCGAACGCGGCATCCACCGCCGCCTTGTCGCCCAGCGCCCACACGTAGCAGGTGTTGTCCGGCGCGACGTCGTGGATCTGCGCCGCGCCCTTGGCGCGCGCCCGCATGCCGTCGACCACGGCGGGCAGCGTTTCGTAGGCGACTTCGACCTTCTCCGCGGCATCGCGCGCCTGCGCGAGCGTTTCGGCCACCACCACCGCCACGCGCTCGCCCACGAAGCGCACCTTGCCCTGCGCGAGCACGGGGTAGGGCGGCTCCTTCATCGGCTGGCCGTTGACGTCGGTGATCAGCCAGCCGCAGGGCAGGCCGCCGAGCTTGGCGGCGGCGACGTCCTCGCCGGTGAACACGCCGAGCACGCCGGGCGAGCTTTTCGCCTTGGCGGTATTGACCGACTTGATCTTCGCGTGCGCGTGCGGCGAGCGCACGAACGCGGCGTAGCTCTGGTTGGGCAGGGTGACGTCGTCGGTGTACTGGCCGGCGCCGGTGAGAAAGCGGTAGTCCTCTTTTCTCGCGATGCGCGCGCCGATGAGGGGTGCATTCATGGCATGCCTCTCACTTTCCCGCGGCCATGGCCTTGGCGCCGGCCGCGATGGACTTCACGATGTTGTGGTAGCCGGTGCAGCGGCAGAGGTTGCCGTCCAGCGCCTCGCGGATCTGCTGCTCGGTCGGGTTGGGATTCGATTTCGCGAAATCGATCGCGTTCATCACCATCCCGGGGGTGCAGAAGCCGCACTGCAGGCCGTGGTTCTCCTTGAACGCGGCCTGCATCGGGTGCAGCGTGCCGTCGGCCTTCGCCACGCCCTCGATGGTGGCGACGTCCGCCCCCTCGGCCTGCATGGCGAGGATCGAGCAGGACTTGACCGCCTTGCCGTTCATGCTCACGGTGCACGCGCCGCACTGGGCCGTGTCGCAGCCGACGTGGGTGCCGGTGAGCCGCAGGTTCTCGCGGATGAAGGTGACGAGAAGGGTCCTCTCCTCCACCTCCGCGGACACGGCCTTGCCGTTGACCTTCATGGAAACCTTGACTGCCATGCTGCCTCCTTGTGTGGACGGTTCTTGTCGAAAACGCCGCTCGCCCCAAAATCCGCTTGGAGTGGTTGTTTGGCTGCGGGGGTTGGCGAGAGCGCGACTTGCTGCGTGCATCGTAGCGAACGGATTGCCTCAGGGCAACCTTGCTGCGCTGCAATACGCGCTAGACTGTTTCTCCTGCCGGAAATGCAGTTCGAGGAACGGACATGGACAGCGTAGACATCGAAGTGCTGAGAAGCTGCGAAAGCTGGCGCAAGGCGGGCCGCAAGGCGACGCTGGGCACCATCGTGAAGACCTGGGGCTCTGCGCCCCGCCCGGTGGGGGCGCTGGTCGCGATCCGCGACGACGGCCTGATCTCGGGCTCGGTCTCGGGCGGCTGCGTGGAGGACGACCTGGTGGAGAAGGTTCGCGCGAAAGCGGTCGCGACCACGCTGCCGCAGGTGATCACCTACGGCGTGACCAACGAGGAGGCGACCCGCTGGGGCCTGCCGTGCGGCGGCACGCTGCAGGTCGTGCTGGAGCCCGTCACCGAGGCGAGCCGCCTGGGCGAGCTGCTGCAGACCATCGGCAAGCAGCAGCTGGTGCGCCGGCGGCTGGAGATGAAGACCGGCGCGGTGACGCTGCAGCCGGGCAAGTGGCAGGACGTGCTCGAGTTCGACGGCCAGACGCTGGTCACGGTGCACGGCCCGCGCTGGCGGCTGCTGCTGATCGGCGGCGGCCAGTTGACGCGCTACCTCGCCGAGATGGGCAAGATGCTCGACTACCACGTGATGGTGGTGGACCCGCGCTCGGAGTACGCGGACGGCTGGGACGTGCCCGGCGTCGAGCTCGACCGCGGCATGCCGGACGACGTCATCCAGCGCCTGAACCTCGACGGCCACAGCGCGGTGGTGGCGCTCACCCACGATCCGAAGCTCGACGACCTCGCGTTGATGGAAGCGCTGAAGTCGCCCGCGTTCTACGTCGGCGCCATCGGCTCGAAGAAGAACAACGACGCGCGCCGCGTGCGGCTGCGCGAGTTCGACCTCTCGGAGGGCGAGATCGCGCGCCTGCGCGGGCCGGTGGGGCTGTACATCGGCTCCAAGACCCCGCCCGAGATCGCGGTCGCGATCATGGCCGAGATGACCGCGGTGCGCCACGGCGTCGCCAGGCCCGACTGGGCGGAGAAAGCCGGCCCGCGGTTCGATCCGTCGGCCTGCGAGACGGCGCCCGCCAAGGCGGCTTCCTGATGGAAGGGAAGCAGGGGAACCTCAGGGCGGTTCCCCCGCACCCCCTCCCCTGAGAGAAAAGGGGACCGTCGCGCGCATCGTAGGGCTCCTCCTCGCCGCGGGCAGCGCCTCGCGCTTCGGCTCGGACAAGCTCCGGCACGCGCTGCCGCACGGCGTGGCGATCGCGGTGCAGGCTTCGCGCCACCTGAAGACCGCCGTCGACCGAGTCGTCGCCGCGGTGCGCCCTGGAAGCGAGGAGACGGCGCGCGCTCTGGCCGCCGAAGGCTGCGAGGTGGTCGTCTGCGACAACGCCGCCGAAGGCATGGGCGCGAGCCTTGCCTGCGCGGCGCGCGCCGCCGGCGAGGCCGACGGCTACCTCGTGGCGCTCGCCGACATGCCGTTCGTGCGGCCGACCTCGATCGCCGCGGTGCGCGACGCGCTCGCGGGGGGCGCGGCCCTCGCGGCGCCTTATTTCCGCGGCCGGCGCGGCCACCCGGTGGCGATCGCGGGGCGCTTTCGCGCCGACCTGCTTGCCTGCTCGGGCGACGAGGGCGCGCGGGCGCTGCTCGCAGCGCACGAGGCGGAACTGGTCAAGGTGCCGGTGGGCGACCCGGGCGTGATCCGCGACATCGACAAGCCCGCGGACCTCGCGCCGCCGCTGGCGGTCTAGGCGATCGTCCGCTGTCTCCCCCGCGAAAGCGGGGCCCATGGATCCCCGCG
>CAZVHU010000153.1:0-7830 GCA_964627075.1 uncultured Enterobacteriaceae bacterium
GCACGAGATCCCGCAGGAAGTGGGCGACTTCCTGATCCTGCTGCACTCGGGCTACGGCAAGGCCAAGGCGCTCGCCATCAACCTGCTTTCCTCGCTCGCGACGCTCGCGGGTGGCGTGCTCGGCTACTACGGGTTGCGCTTCTTCGAGGGCTGGGAGCCGGTGCTGCTCGGCATCGTCGCGGCGAGCATGATCTACGTCGCGGTCGCCGATCTCATTCCGGGCCTGCACCGCCGTCCGGAGCTTCAGGCCACTGCTTCGCAGGCCCTGCTGATCGCGCTCGGCATCGGCACCATCGTGCTGGTGCGGGTGCTGATCGGCGAGCCCTACTGAGCCGCCCCGCAGAGGGCGAAATCCCTTTCGGATCAAGGTAGTTGCTGCGCCGCATCGGGAGGCGATGCTGCGCTCGCTCAACGCTTGACCACGCGGATTGACGCCGGGGGTTGTGCAGCGCAAAATCCGCGCTCAATCAATGCCCTCCGAACTTTATTGCGCCGCATGAACATGCCTTCCGGCACGCCGGCTGACTTCGCAGCGGGCTTTCCGGCGACGCCGGAGTCCGCGGCGTGGCTGGCGAAGCTGGCGGGAGACCCGGCGCGCTTTGCGGCGCTGCAATCGGGCTACGTGGAAAAGCAGCGCAAGCTCTGGATGTCGCTGCTCGGCGACCGGCGGGAGGCCGAGGCAGTGGTCGCGCCGGAGGCGGGCGACAAGCGCTTCGCGGCGAGCGCCTGGCGCGACAACCCCTACTACGGCTACCTGAAGCAGTCCTATCTGCTCGCTGCCGGTTTCCTGCGCGAGCTCGCCGAGGGCGCGGACCTCGATCCCAAGGCGAAGGACCGCCTGCGCTTCACCGTGAAGCAGTGGTGCGATGCGATGAGCCCGGCGAATTTCGTCGCCACCAACCCCGAGGCGCTCGAGCGCGCGCTGAAGACGCAGGGCGAGAGCCTGACGAGCGGGCTTGCCAACCTGCTCGCCGACGCGCGCAAAGGGCGGCTGTCGCAGACCGACGAGGCCGCGTTCGAGGTCGGGCGCAACCTCGCGCTCACGCCGGGCGACGTGATCCACGAGAACGCGCTCGCGCAGCTCATCCAGTACCGCGCAACGACGGACAAGGTCGGCGCGCGGCCGCTGGTGATCGTCCCGCCGTGCATCAACAAGTACTACATCCTCGACCTGCAGCCCGAGAACTCGTTCATCCGCTACGCGGTGGCACAGGGGCACACGGTGTTCGTGGTCTCGTGGCGCAACGTGGACGCTGCGCAGGGCCATTACACCTGGGACGACTACCTGCGCCTGGGCATCTTCGAGCCGTTCGATGTCGCGCGCGCGGTCACCGGTGCCGACCGGGTCAACGCGCTCGGCTTCTGCGTCGGCGGGACGCTCCTCGGCGCGGCGCTCGCGGTGCAGGCGGCGAAGGGCGAGGACGCCGTCGAGAGCGTCACCTACCTCACCACCATGCTCGATTTCTCCGAGCCGGGCCAGCTCGGCGTGTTCATCGACGAGCCGAGCGTCGCGGCGCGCGAGGCGGCGATCGGCGGCGGCGGCGTCATGCCCGGCTCCGACCTCGCGTTCGTGTTCTCGGCGCTGCGCGCCAACGACCTCGTCTGGCCGTACGTGGTGAACAACTACCTGATGGGCGGCAAGCCGGCGGCGTTCGATCTGCTCTACTGGAACGCGGACAGCACCAACCTCGCCGGGCCGATGTTCTGCTACTACCTGCGCAACACCTACCTCGAGAACCGCCTGGGGGTGCCGGGCGCGCTCCAGAACTGCGGCGCGCGCGTCGACCTGGGCCGCGTGGACCGGCCGAGCTTCATCCTCGCCACGCGAGAGGACCACATCGTGCCGTGGCGCGCCGCCTACCGGTCGGTCGCGCTGCTCGGCGGCGAGAAGAAGTTCGTGCTCGGCGCGAGCGGCCACATCGCCGGCGTCATCAACCCGGCGGACAAGAAGCGGCGCAGCTTCTGGGCGGGCGGCAGCCATCCCGCCGACGCCGATGCGTGGCTCGCGCAGGCGTGCGAGGAGCGCGGCAGCTGGTGGCCGGCGTGGACCGCATGGCTGGAGCGCTACAAGGGCGGCGAGCGCGCGGCACCCGAGCGCACCGGAAACGAGAAATATCGCGCGATCGAGCCTGCGCCCGGTCGCTACGTCAAACAGCGGGCCGTGCCCGCATAGCGAAGGAGCAAGACATGGAAGAGATCTTCATCGTAGGCGCGGCCCGCACCGCGATCGGCAAGTTCGGCGGCACGCTGGCGAAGATGCCCGCGGCCGACCTGGGCGCGCTGGTGATCAGGGACGTGCTCAAGCGCGCCGGCGTCAAGCCCGACCAGGTGTCCGAGGTCATCATGGGGCAGGTGCTCGCCGCGGGCGTCGGCCAGAACCCGGCGCGCCAGGCCGCGATCAAGGCGGGGCTGCCCGACATGGTGCCGGCGATGACCATCAACAAGGTCTGCGGCTCGGGCCTGAAGGCGGCGATGCTGGGTGCGCAATCCATCGCGCACGGCGACGCTGACATCGTGGTCGCGGGCGGGCAGGAGTCGATGAGCCTCGCGCCGCATGCGCTCATGGGCTCGCGCGACGGCTTCCGCATGGGCGACGCGAAGATGGTCGACACCATGATCGTGGACGGCCTGTGGGACGTCTACAACCAGTACCACATGGGCGTCACCGCCGAGAACGTGGCCAAGGAGTACGCCGTGACGCGCGAGGAGCAGGACGCGTTCGCGGTCGCAAGCCAGCAGAAGACCGAGGCCGCGCAAAAGGCAGGCAAGTTCAGGGACGAGATCGTCCCGGTCGAGGTCCCGTCGCGCAAGGGGCCGCTGACCTTCGCCGACGACGAGTACCCGCGCCACGGTGCGACGCTCGAGGCGATGAAAACGCTCAAGCCCGCGTTCGACAAGAACGGCACGGTGACCGCGGGCAACGCCTCGGGGATCAACGACGGCGCCGCCGCCGTGGTGCTCGCCTCGGCGCGCAAGGCGAAGGAGCTGGGCCTCAAGCCCCTGGCGCGCATCAGGGCCTTCGCCTCGGCCGGCGTCGATCCGAAATACATGGGCATGGGCCCGGTGCCGGCCTCGAAGCGCTGCCTCGCGCGCGCCGGCTGGACGCCGCAGGATCTGGACCTCATGGAGATCAACGAAGCGTTCGCTGCGCAGGCGATCGCGGTCAACCGCCAAGTGGGCTGGGACACCGCCAAGGTCAACGTCAACGGCGGCGCGATCGCGCTCGGCCACCCGATCGGCGCCTCGGGCTGCCGGATCCTCGTCACGCTGCTGCACGAGATGCAGAAGCGCGACGCGAAGAAGGGCCTGGCGTCGCTGTGCATCGGCGGCGGCATGGGCGTGGCGCTCGCTGTCGAGCGCTAGCGCGAGGGGCGGAGCAACCAGGAGAAGGAGCGGCAGCATGACAAGAAGAGTTGCGCTGGTAACGGGCGGCATGGGCGGCATCGGCACCGCGGTGTGCCGAAGGCTGGCGAGCATGAACGGCAACGCGGTGGTGGCCAATTGCCTGCCGGGCTACGAGCTGAAGGACGAGTGGCTGTCGCACATGCGCGGCGAGGGCTTCGAGAACGTGCATGCCGCCGAGGGCGACGTCACGAGCTACGAGTCGGTGGCGGAGATGATCCGCGAGATCGAGGCCGAGCACGGCCCGGTGGACATCCTGGTGAACAACGCCGGCATCATCCGCGACAACATGCTCAGGCGCATGTCGCCGGCGGAGTGGCTGGCGGTGATCAACACCAACCTCAACTCGGCGTTCAACGTCACGCGCAACGTGATCGAGGGCATGTGCGAGCGCGGCTGGGGCCGCGTGGTCAACCTGTCCTCGGTCAACGGCCAGAAAGGGCAGTTCGGGCAGACCAACTACTCGGCCGCCAAGGCGGGCATCCACGGCTTCGCCAAGGCGCTGGCGCAGGAGGTGGTGAAGAAGGGCGTCACCGTGAACTCGATCTCGCCGGGCTACGTCGAGACCGACATGGTGAAGTCGATCCGCCAGGACGTGCTCGAGCGGATCGTCGCGGGCATCCCGATGGGACGCCTCGCGAGGCCCGAGGAGATCGCGGGACTGATCGCCTATCTCACCTCCGACGAGGCCGGGTATATTACGGGCGCCAACATCGCCATCAACGGCGGCATGTACATGAGCTGAGGCCGCGCGCTTCGGCAAGCATCGAGGAGGAGGGGCATGACACAGAAGAAACTGGCCGTCGTCACCGGCGGCATGGGCGGACTGGGCGAGACCATTTCCACCAAGATGGCCGACGCCGGCTACCGGGTGGTGGTGACCTACTCGCCGTCCAACACCAAGTGGAAGGCCTGGCTCGACGAGATGAAGGGCAAGGGCTACGGCTTCGCCGCCTACCCGGTGGACGTGGTGTCATACGACGATTGCGCCGCCAAGTGCGCGCAGATCCAGCGCGACTGCGGCGCGATCGACATCCTGGTGAACAACGCCGGCATCACGCGCGACATGACGTTCAAGAAGATGACCAAGGCGGACTGGGACGCGGTGATGCGCACCAACCTCGACTCGTGCTTCAACATGACCAAGCAGGTGATGGACGGCATGGTGGACCGCGGCTGGGGCCGCGTGATCAACGTCTCGTCGGTGAACGGCCAGAAGGGCGCGTTCGGCCAGACCAACTACTCGGCGGCCAAGGCCGGCATCCACGGCTTCACCAAGGCGCTGGCGCTGGAAGTCGCCCGCAAGAACGTGACCGTCAACACCATCTCGCCGGGCTACATCGGCACCAAGATGGTGACCGCGATCCCGAAGGAGATCCTCGATTCCAAGATCCTGCCGCAGATCCCGGTGGGGCGCCTGGGCAAGCCCGACGAGGTCGCGGGCCTGATCATCTACCTGTGCTCGGAAGAGGCCGCTTTCGTCACCGGCGCCAACATCTCGATCAACGGCGGCCAGCACATGTACTGAGGAGTAGACTCCATGTCCGCGATCCCCGAGCAGAAGATGGAACAGACGCCGCGCCTGATCAAGAAGTACCCCAACCGCCGCCTCTACGACACCAAGACCTCGAGCTACATCACGCTCGCGGACGTGAAGCAGATGGTGCTCAAGCAGGAGGAGTTCCAGGTGGTCGACGCCAAGTCGAACGACGACCTGACGCGCCAGATCCTGCTGCAGATCATCCTCGAGGAGGAGTCGGGCGGCATGCCGATGTTCTCCTCCGATCTCCTGTCGCAGATGATCCGCTCCTATGGCAGCGCCATGCAGGGCTTCATGGGCAGCTACCTCGAGAAGAACATCCAGGCCTTCCAGCAGCTGCAGAAGGCGATGCAGGACCAGTCGCAGAAGATCTACGGCGACAACTCGCGCGCCTCGCAGGAGCTGTGGGCGCAGTTCATGAACCTGCAGGGGCCGGCGATGCAGGGCCTGATGCAGGCCTACATGGAGCAGAGCCAGAAGATGTTCGCGCAGTTCCAGGAGCAGATGCAGAGCCAGGCGCGCAACATGTTCAGCGGCTTCACCTTCCCCGGCTTCCAGCAGGGCGGCGCGAAGGAAGAGAAAAAGTAGCGCAATGCGGCGCGGCGCGGCGCGGGGCGCGCCCCGGATCGGCTTCGTGTCGCTGGGCTGCCCCAAGGCGCTGGTCGACTCCGAGCGCATCCTCGCCGGGCTGCGCGCCGAGGGCTACGCCACCTCGCCCGACTACGCGGGCGCCGACCTCGTCATCGTCAACACCTGCGGCTTCATCGACGCCGCGGTCCAGGAATCTCTCGACGCGATCGGCGAGGCGCTCGCCGGGAACGGCCGCGTGATCGTCACCGGGTGCCTGGGCGCGAAGAACGGCGTGGTGAAGGCGGCGCACCCGTCGGTGCTCGCGGTCACCGGCCCGCACGACCTCGAGGCCGTGATGGGCGCGGTGCACACACACCTGCCCCGGCCCCACGATCCCTGCGCCGGCCTCGTGCCGCCGCAGGGCGTGAAGCTCACGCCGAGGCACTACGCCTATCTCAAGATCTCCGAGGGCTGCAATCACCGGTGCAGCTTCTGCATCATTCCGTCCATGCGCGGCGACCTCGTCTCGCGACCGGTCGGCGAGGTGATGCGGGAAGCCGAGAACCTGGTGCGAGCGGGCGTCAGGGAGCTGCTCGTCGTCTCGCAGGACACGAGCGCCTACGGCGTGGACGTCAAGTACCGCACCGGGTTCTGGCGCGGGCGGCCGGTAAAGACGCGCATGCAGGCGCTGTGCGAGGCGCTCGCCGGACTTGGGGCGTGGGTGCGGTTGCACTACGTCTACCCCTATCCTCACGTGGACGAGGTGATCCCGCTGATGGCGGCAGGCAAGGTCCTGCCCTACCTCGACGTGCCGTTCCAGCACGCGAATGCGCGCATCCTGAAGCTGATGAAGCGTCCGGCGGCGGCGGAGAAGGTGCTCGCGCGCATCCGCGCGTGGCGGGAGATCTGTCCCGATATCACGATCCGCAGCACCTTCATCGCCGGCTTTCCCGGCGAGACCGAGGCCGAGTTCGGGGAGTTGCTCGAGTTCCTGCGCGAGGCGCGGCTCGACCGTGTCGGTTGCTTCGCGTATTCGCCGGTCGAGGGCGCGGCGGCGAACGCGCTTCCCGGCCGCGTGCCGGAAGAGGTGAAGGAGGACCGGCGGCGGCGCCTGATGGCGCTGCAGGCGGGGATCAGCGCCGACAAGCTGAAAACGAAGATCGGCAAGCGCATCAAGGTCCTGGTGGACGCGCCCGGCGTCGGGCGCTCCGCCGCGGACGCACCGGAAATAGACGGCGTGGTTCGGTTCAAGGGCGGAAAGGCGGGGGAGTTCGCCGAGGTCATGATAGAGCGCGCCTCAGAGCACGACTTGCACGGGAGACTGGCATGAGCACAAGGGAAGTGGTGGTGGTTTCGGGCACCCGCACCGGGATCGGCGATTACGGCGGCGCGCTCAAGGATTTCGCGCCCACGAAGCTCGGCGCGATCGCGATCAGGGAGGCGCTCGCGCGCGCCAAGGTGGACCCGGCGACCGTCGGCCACGTCGTCATGGGCAGCGTGATCCACGGCGAGGCGCGCGACATGTACCTGTCGCGCGTCGCCGCAATCGAGGCGGGGCTGCCGGTGGGCACGCCCTGCCTCACGGTGAACCGCCTCTGCGGCTCCGGGCTGCAGGCGATCGTCTCGGCCGCGCAGCACATCCTGCTCGGCGACACCGACTGCGTGGTCGGCGGCGGCGCCGAGAGCATGAGCCGCGCCGCCTATTTCCTGCCTTCGGGGCGCTGGGGCCAGAGGATGGGCGACACCAAGGTGCTCGACGCGATGACCGGCGCGCTGCACGACCCCTTCGGACATGGCCACATGGGCATCACCGCCGAGAACATCGCCGCCAGGTACGGCTTCACGCGCGAGCAGCAGGACGCCTTCGCGCTCGAGTCGCACCGGCGGGCGGCCGGCGCGCTCGAGAAGGGCTACTTCAAGTCGCAGGTGGTGCCGATCGAGGTGAAGACGAGGAAGGGCGTCGAGCAGTTCGCCACCGACGAGCACGTGCGCAGGGACGCGAAGCCCGAGGACATGGCCAAGCTCAAGGCCGTGTTCAAGAAGGACGGCACCGTGACCGCGGGCAACGCCTCGGGCATCAACGACGCGGGCGCGGCGATCGTGATGATGGAGGCGGGCGCGGCGAAGAAGGCGGGCGCGAAGCCGATGGCGCGGCTGGTCGCCTACGCGCACGCGGGGGTCGAGCCGCAGGTGATGGGCCTGGGGCCGATCCCGGCGGTGAAGCGCGTGTTCGAGAAGTCGGGCCTCAAGCCCGCCGACATGGACGTGGTCGAGTCGAACGAGGCGTTCGCCGCGCAGGCGATGGCGGTGACCAGGGA